>NZ_JAIUGR010000015.1:0-189024 GCF_020164695.1 Mesorhizobium sp. ESP6-5 | reverse complement strand
CGACGAGGAAGGCGAGGGCCACAGCCTGATCTGGTCCCGCCCCAGCCGCCGCAACGGCGAGTGAATTGGCAGACGCCTCGCCCGGTACCGGGCGAGGCGTCTCCTGATGATGACTGCCAAACCTTGCTACGATCGATCAGAACGGCTGGCGAGCCGCACGCCCGCACCACCACCATTCTCCGGGATGAACTGAATACCTGCGGATTCGAATGCGCGTCGCAACGCGTCAATGGTCACTCTGTTTGCACTTATTGGACCGGTTAGAGGCTCTAGTCGTTTGATTGTAGCGAGCGAGACCTTGGACCGTTCGGCAAGCGTTTTCTGATCCCATTGAAGCAAAGCACGCGCGGCTCGAACCTGTCCGCTTGTAAGTTCGTATATACCAAAAGTATCATTTGATGCCACGCTTGGGCGGCGGTGAAACGGTCGAGCAGGGTGCAGGAACACCTTGCCCGACCTGACCAATGCCAAGCTGTGTGGAGCTCGGATCATGGCTGATTCCGACAATACCACGACTTTGCCTTCCGTCACGCGCGAACGGGAGCTGCAATCTCCGTTGGTCAGGGGCGATCTTCGGGCTTCCACCACTCCGGTCATCGACGACCAGCCGTCAGCCGATCCCGCGTTTGTCCTATCCCTTGCCTGGATTGAAGCGCACGTTGCTATGCTTGCTTCCTGTGTCCGGCAGCAGCAGGCAGAGGACGTGCTCTTGGAGCGCGGCGCGCCCTTGTCTATCGGCGAAGTCATCGGGCGCGGGGCGGGGGTTAACGCCCGAGATTATCTTGATTGCTGCGAGGAAGAGCAGGACGATGCTGCAAAGGCTGACGCCTTGTTGGCTGAGATTGCGGCGACGCCTGCCCAATCGCTGGCAGGTGTGATCGCCAAGCTTGCGGTCGTGGTTCGGGAAGCGAATGACAACACCGACATGGTCGAATTTCCCCTGCCGCACATCCGTTCGGCCTTGGCCGATCTCCGGCGTCTTACGCAGGACGCGATGTGCGATCAGCCGGCCGGCTGGCCCACCGGCGACCAATGGAACGGCTCGCTGTTCGAACAGTCTGCATCATCTTTCGCCGCCTGGCGCGCCTTCAGTGCGTGGAGCCAGGGTGATGATGACGCCTATCGTGCCTGGACAAACGTGTTCAAGGCACTGCAAGGCGCGAGCCAGTAGGTCTCCCAAAAGTTCTAACCTGACCGCCTGACCCGGGGTCTCTCCTCGTCCATTCGTCAATGACGGAATCCAAGGATTTCGCTCAACACCGCGTCCCCCTATCAAATCCTTGAGAAGGGAAGGACGCGGATGAAGCCCGATACATCGCAGTGGCGTGACCCACAGGCATATGCATTCATCAAAGGCGCAGCCGCCGATGAGATCGCCTGGGAGTTCCTGCGACGCAACCCGCACTATCAGCAGGACTTCGCAACCTCCCGCTCGGCTAAGTCGAGGCGCGCATTACGCAAGCGCTGGGGTTTGCAGTTTCGCCGCTCGGCCTGACCAGTCCGCGGTCGAGCAGCCCGTCTATTGGGCGCCTCAGATCGATCCTGGGGTCGTGAACCTTGTCGAGGTTCCACCGGATCTGCAAGCGCGGGAGGGCAGCGCCTTCGACGTACCGTTGGCCATGGGCCGGCATGATGAGGTCGGCCTTCACATGCGTTCGTCGCTTGGCGGTATGCAACTGGCGCTTCTTGGCGATACGAAGCCAGGCGAACCGCTTGCCGCCATCATACCGCTGGACGACATGGCGTACGACCGGCTGCAAGCCATTGAGCGGTTCATCCGCTCGATCCACAGGCAGCAGCTTCCCGACGCTCGATTGACCGCAGCCCAACGCCGGCGCCTAAGCCATATGCTGCGATGCCTCGATGGCCGGGAAGAGCAGGCATCCCATTTTGAAGTCGCTACCGCCTTGTTCGGTCGGCGACTGGTCAGTGCCGTCGACTGGCACGACTCGGCTTTTCGATATCAGACGCATCGCTTAGTGCGGGACGGCCTGAACATGGTCGAGCGCGGCTATCGCCAATTGCTGCGCGCGCGACGGCGCCTTTCCTGAAGGGGTTTCGACGCCGCCCGGCTCACGTGTTGCGTGGTCTGCAGGCCAGGCCTGCGATTCTGAAGTGAAAGGGAGCTTGCGCCCCCTTGTCTGACGTTCACCTAAGACTGTGCATGTTCAAAGCAGACATCCAGGTCATCATGCCAAAGTGCTGATTGCGGCACCTCGACAGTCACATCGGCTTGTCGGCAGGGTGACCAAGCTCGCAAAACCAGCCGCCGAGATATTTCACCGAGGGCTTCTTCGGATCGGGAACAGGCGTATTCGCCTCGACAGTTGCGCGGAATGGCTCGGCGCTGTCTTGCGGATTGAAATCCAGATGGTTCGCACCGCTGTTGTCGACCATCTTCAGCTTGTTGTCGGAACTACCGTAGGAGATGGTGTGGCCGACGCGCGGCGCGGTCAGCGCCGCCTCGACCAGGCACACGCAATCGGCAAAAGACAGGTACGACCACAACACGCGGCGGCGGCAGGAATTGAGTTTTTATGCTTACCGGGTGATGGCAGGAGTCGGCCGGTAACTTGCGTAGGTGAGTCTCGCGGAGAGGCCGAGGGGAAGAATAGCCACAGGCGCCGCCAACAGCCCGTTGCCGATGACTTGCTCGCGAAGCAACGCCGTCGGCCATCAGAAGCAGGGTGAGCACGATCGAGATGCGGAGCATCAGGTAGCTCATTTTGTTGCGTCCTCCTTTGGAGCACTCATCCTTGAAATAGGTATTCTGGCGGACCTGCAAGTATGGGTTGGAGCTGAGTGTGCGAAATACGCCGTAGTCAACGCCGATTCTGAAAGCGCTTGGTCAAATATGCCATTGATTGTTTATTCCGACCCGCGCATTATCGCGCGGGGCGGGATATGACAAAATTGCCTAGAGCTGCTGAATTAGACTTCGTGGTGGATGTTTCGCCACAATTTGAAAAGCACGTCAGTTCGGCGATGCTTCGCCTTCAGGTACATTACCCCGCGTGCAGGTTTGCTTGGCGCGACGGCGGGATATCAGTACGCGGTTCAAGCGACGTAACCGAAGAGCGGTTTCGAAAAGACGTTTTGCACGCTGTCTATCGTGAAAAGGTCTACGCCGAAACACTGACTATGCGCCAGGCGCTCGTCGCCGCGGTCACAAGCCGATGAACGTCTGGCCGCTGAAGTTCCGCGACATGTCGGACGGTTCGGTATTGTTCTGCGACGATGCAGGCGGATTCTTCAAGTCAACCCATGGCTTCCTGGATCGGTATGCCGCCGACAGCCTGGCTTCACTCGATGGAACGTTCCTTAGGGAAGGCAACCACGTATTCGATCGAGAGTTCGACCTTCAGTGGACGTCGTTCGCCTACAGGTGGGCGAGGCGGCAGGCGCGCACGACGAGAATGAACTACGTCATCCTCGTGCCGACGCTTAGGTGCAATCTCGCTTGCGGTTATTGCCAGGTCTCCCGCGCTGCTGAGAATGCTCGCGGATTCGATTGGTCGGACGAGACCCTCGCCAGTGTCCTTTCGTTCCTCGACCGCTTGGAAGGCCCGGATATCAAGATCGAGTTCCAGGGAGGTGAGCCCTTGCTTCGAGTTGATATCCTAGAAGCCGTTCGGGACTTCTGCCGCGGAAAGTTTACGCGGTCTCAATTCGTCGTCTGCACGAACCTGCAAGCACTGGAGGAGCGTGAATGGGCCTTCCTGGATGCCGACGACACTTTGATGAGTACGTCGCTTGACGGAGACCGTCTGACGCATGAGCGTCAGCGGACCCACAGCAGTGCAGTCACCGATGTCTTCTTTCGAAATCTCGAGGCAGCCGTTTCCCGCTATCCAGAAGGGAAAATTTCGGCCCTGCCCACCGTCGATGTCGCCAACCCGCCGGACTTCGACGCGCTGCTGGACAACTATGAACGCTACGGAATTCGTTCAGTCTACCTGCGCCCGATCAACCACCAAGGATTCGCACGAAAGATTCAACAGGGCGTCAATGTCCTCGCGCGCTGGAATCGCCTCCATTCCGACTTCATCGACCTGCTGATCGCTCGCAATCACCGGACCGGGCGTTTCATGGAAGAGTACTACTTCAGCCAGTGCCTGAGGCGCGTGCTCCGCTTCGATGCCGATAACCACGTCGACATACGAAACCCGAACTTCTTCGCCTCCGACTATGTCGTGATCGATCACGACGGCCGCTTTTACCCGACCGACGAGGCCCGGATGCTGTCCAGGATTGGCCGCATCGATCTCAGCATTGGTGACGTCAGCACTGGAATCGACAGAGCGAAGGTCGACGTTCTCAATTCGGGAGCACTCAACCACTTCGATCCAGATTGCGTCCACTGCGCCTACCAGCCGTTCTGCGGCACTGACGTCATCGATGACATTTCCCGGTATGGCCGGATTGACGTTCCGCGGCCTGACACATGGTTCTGCGGCCGCCACTTGTCGCTATTCGACAAGGTCTTTGAGGTCCTCTACCGGAATGACGAGCCGACGCGCGCCTCGGTGGCCGCCTGGCTCGGCGTGGGTCGCTGGGACGACAGCATGGCGCCCACACACCAATGATACCCTTGCGCATCAAGGTGGAGGCAAACGCTGACCAGCCTTTCGTGGTCCGGCTTCGCTCGTTTGAGGCCGATGGCCGCGAACAAAAGACTGAACAACTGAATCCTTTCGACGTGGCGCTGGAGCGCGTCGGCCCGGAAGGCGCCGACTACGTCGGCGAGGGCGGTCCGATACGAATTCTAGGCATCGATCCTGCCAAGGTCGATGGAGACGTGCTGCTCGTAAACCCGCGGCGCGGAACCGCGGACCGCCTCATCCGCAGTTCATCTCTGCACAACACCTTCCTGGTGACGGAGCGGTGCGACCAGGTATGCCTGATGTGTTCCCAGCCACCCAAGAAGCATCATGTCGACCTGTTCACGTATTTCGAGACGGCGGCGTTGCTGGCCCCAGAAGGCGCGACGATCGGTATTTCCGGCGGCGAGCCGACGCTTTTCAAGGCACAGCTCTTCGAGCTCTTGAGGAGGGTTTTGGACGCTCGCGCTGACCTATCCTTCCACGTCCTGACGAACGGCCAGCATTTCGAAGAGGGCGACTGGCACGCGATGAACCTTATCGATCGGGGCAGGGTTGTCTGGGGTATCCCTCTCTATTCCCGCGATCCGGCCGTTCATGACCAGATCGTTGGCAAAGAGGGTGCACATACGCAGCTGCTGAAGAACCTGGCGCTTCTGTGTTGTCTGGGTGCGCAGGTTGAACTTCGCACGGTGCTTATGCATCCGAACGCTGACGGACTGCCAAGTCTGGCACGATTCATCACGTCGAGGCTGCCCTTCATCCGAACCTGGGCGCTCATGCAGATGGAGAACATTGGCTTCGGCCGCATGAACTGGAAGGACCTCTTCTACGACAGTTCGGAAGGCTTCGATGTAGTCGGCCGTTCCCTCGATCTCGTGAGGAGCCGCGGGATAGACGCCTGGCTTTACAATTTCCCGCTATGCACGGTGCCCGAAGGATACCGTCATCTGGCGCCGGCCACGATCTCCGACTGGAAGCGTGCCTATCGAGACGAATGTGACGGATGCTCGTTAAAGGCCGTGTGCGGAGGATTTTTCGATTGGCATCCAGCTAACCATGGATACAGCAATTTGGGGGCAATCCAATGAAGAAGCGGCTTTTCACGATACCGTCGCTGCTCGCGGCGGGATTCTTGCCAGCCAATGCACAGGCGCTGCCTACTAAGCAAACGTTGGACAGCGACCTCGGACAGACGAAATCCCTCTTCGACACCTTCAAGCTTGACCACCTGTACACGCTGGCCGGACATAGCAGTCACAGCAGCCATAGCTCGCACTCGAGCCATAGGTCGTCCACGGGCGGCTATTCCTACGTCGCGCCGGCGCCGAGCGAAGCGGCTCCGCTGTATAGCGCTCCCTCAACGCCCGCGCCGACTTACCAGGCGCCCGCGACCGCCCCAACGCCTGCGCCCCTCAAGACGCTCCCGGGCAATGCCTACAAGTTCAAGGAGATCGTCCAGGAGGTCCAGTTCGCCCTGCTCGCATTCGGCTACTACAGCGGCGAGCTAGACGGCGAGATGAATCCTGAATTAAGGGCGGGGCTGCTGCGCATGCAGGCGGACTACTCGCTGAAGGCCACCGGGACGATCACGCCGGAGACGCTGACTGCGCTGAGGATAGAGGCCAGATAGGGCTCCTACCCTGCAGGGCGCAATAGAACGAGGCCAGGCCGATTTCGAAACCGTGAACCCACTTAGAAGCCGACACAGCGATAGCCCTGTTTCCCACATGTCCGGCCGCACCTCTGACCCCACCACAGGCGGTAATCACAGGATCAAAGCAATCGGCAAATCGAAACTGCCGCGGGATCGTGGCCTAAGAACCTTGAAGCGGATTGCATACGTCCGGCCCAGGAGTGACCGCGGTCGCCTCATGTCGGCCGTTAAGGTCAGCTTTGCCCTGCCTGAAGAGACATCGCTTTCAACCACGCCGGACGTCGCCTTTGCGCCTTATCCTGGCCGTTCACAGTGCATGCTGAGCACCATGTGAGCGGACCGGCCGCTTCGGTGGGCTCGCGGCACGTCCACTTGGCTCTGGTGCTCAAGTGGGACAGAACGGGCCGGGCTGGCGTTAGCGATACCGAGACGCTAGTTCGGCCCCGCGACCGGCATCGAACAGGACCCGATTTGCGTCCGCGACAGCGGAGAACTTGCCCTTTTGCTCCAAGGCCGGAATGCAGACCGTGTCACCCTGCCGGAGGCCGGCCAAGGATGCCTTAACGACGTCGGCCGGCTCCATCACCGGCACATTGGGCCTGAGGACCGGTTTGCCGTCGATGTCATGGAATTCTGTCCTGACGACTGCGGGACAGAGCGCCTGGACGAGAATTCCTTTGCCTTGGAGTTCAGCCGCCAGGAGCTCGCTGAAGGTGGTGACGAAGGCTTTGGTGGCGGCATAGACAGAGCGCTTCGGCATGAACGGGGAGTTCATGCTTCCACTGAAGCTGAGCAGTGAAGAGACATTGATGATGGCGCCTTCGCCGCGCGCAATCATCGCAGGAAGTGCCGCATGCGACAGACGCATGACGGCAGTTACCTGCACGGCAACCTCTTCCTGGGCGCGGTCGATCGAGAGTTCGACAAACGGCATGTAAGTCTGGAATCCGGCGTTGTTGACGAGTAGCGATACGTCCCCGGCCCGGATCCGCTGCTCTACCGTGTCGATGCCCTCCGACAGCGCCAGATCGGCGACGATGATTTCCGCGTAGGCGCCGCCGGCCTTGATCTCGCGGGCTACCGACTCGAGCCGGTCGCGTCGGCGGGCGACGAGCACGATGTCGTAGCCGTCGCTGGCCAGGCGCTCGGCAAAAGCTTTGCCGATTCCGGAGGATGCGCCGGTAATGACAGCGACGCCCAAAGAACTCCCTGTGGAATTGGTCACGTCCGTCCTCCTATGGCTGGTGCCGATGAATTGACCATGATCGTCCAACAATACCGCTTGCGGTCGGTTTTGTACTGCCAATCTCGTCCTGAGCTCAGAGCGGAGCTGCTCCTTGAAGGCAAGATGCGGCTTTCTAACGGGCATGCCGAAAGCGGATCGTTCGCATCAAGGGCGTCGAGGGACTGTGGGGGGAAGCCTGTGTACGGGCAGGCATTAGAAGCTAGCTCCTAAAATCGGAGGGATGTCCTCTATTAGAAGAGGCAACTCACCACATTTCCCGAGTGCACACGCGCGCCTGACAGCACACCCGATCACGTCAAAATCAATTGCGGAATTCACACGCCTGTCGCACTGTCCGGGTTTCGTAGCTTTCGAGGAGGAAAGGCTATGTTGTACCCCGGTCAGTGCTTGGAGCCGTGCGAGATCGACATGCTCTCTCGCGTGTGCCGCATTGTTTGCAACGAGAACGGCACTCCCCTTAAATCGCAGCAGGCCCAGCGCATCGCGTCCCACCTGCTCAAGCTGTTTATGAACGGCCTGATAACCGAGGAGGAACTGCTGGACGCCGAGAGGAACCGGGCCGGACGGCTAAAGCAGCCGCTCCAGCATCAGCTTCGGCCCCAGAACGTCGTGGCCGACAGCCAGCTGCACCTCGGCTAGGAAGTTGCCCAGCTCCCCGGCCGGTGCCGCCTGCCTTTTCACAGACGGAGCGAAGCAATTGAGGCAGAGTTTGTGAAGGCTGGAGCAGGCGCTGAAGCCAGCCAGTTCACAGCCGCTGTCCTGAACGAGGTAATTAAAGGTTGGGTGATGTCGGAGCTCAAGTTCCGCACCTCGTGGAGCGAGAGCAAGGTAGCGCCCAAACTAAAGGTCTGGATTGACGTCCGCTCAGCCTTCCCACTGTTGGCCACGCGGCGCGGTGCCGCGGTGGCCGCCAAGACCGGCCGTAAGCGCCGAGGCTTTCCCCGTGCTATTTGCCTACGATCCAGTCCAGCAATCCGGGATCTACGATCGGAGAGCCGGTATATACCCGGACAAGTTCCTCACCGTATTTTCGCCACTCGCTCTCCGGGATGCTTTCTTCCAAGACCGATTTTTGAAAGGTCCTCCTCAAATATTCGCATCGAGTGCTGACAGTCCGTGTTCGCCATTTTCCCTCGTGCCCCACGAGGGCGAAAGTCATTCCTCGTGCGCGGCCGCACGATAGCAATTGGAGATGGTTCGGCGAGTCAAAATCCCGTGCTGGCCTGTCAGTCGGCCCAGAAACGGACTTCCGCTGCAACGCCAGCTTTGCGCCTCATATCGGTCGTCGAAGCCCGTCTGAGCGTTCTCCAAAACGGACCCTGCGAGCGCTAGCGGTTGGTCGGGGTTACGCCGACAGCAACCATTCGCAACGCCTTGAAATGAATGGCGGCAATAGCGACCGCCAGCTTCGTGTGACGCCGCTGCGCGGGCGGCACCGCGAAGGGCGGTGCCGCCCGTACTCCGATTGTGAAAACTTGTCTCAAACCTTTAGCACCAGCGCGCCGGTCGTTCGTCGAGACTCCAGATCGCGATGGGCCTGAGACGCTGCTGCAAGATCGTAGGGCCGTGGATGCTCGACCTTGACAACGCCCAGTCGGAGCGCGGCAAAGAACCGGTTCAATTGCGGAGCAAGCTTTTGCGGTGTGTCCGTATAGTGAGCGTAGTTGGGCCGGGAAATCGTGACGGACTTCGAGGAGAACCGACCAATGTCCCAGTTGCCGACTGGGCCTGAAGCCTGGCCAAAACTAACGAGATGGCCTCGTACCCCGAGCGCTGCCAGCGACCCGCCGAAGGTGTCGTTTCCGACAGCATCATAGGCGACATCCGCCCCGGCGCCGCCAGTCAATCGCATAACCGCCTCGGCGAAATTCTCTCGCGAATAGACGATGACGTGATGAGCCCCCAGCCGTTCGACGATCCGCGCCTTGTCGTTATTCGACACCGTCGCAATTACCGTCGCACCGAGATGGCGAGCCCACTGCACCAGCAATTGGCCGACGCCGCCGGCGGCGGCATGGACAAGCACAATCTCGCCCGGACGGACAACATGGACGTCGTGCAGCAGAAAACTCGCGGTGATGCCTTTGAGCAGCCCGGCGGCGGCAATGTCATCGGAGATATCATCGGAGAGTTGGACCAAAAGATCGGGCACCATGTTGCGCCGCTCGCAATAGGCGCCGACCGGTGGACATGCATAGGCGACACGGTCGCCGACAGAGAAGCCCGACACCGCCGACCCAACCGTCTCGATGACGCCGGCCGCCTCCATGCCCGGAACGCCAGGCGGCTGCAGAAGGTCGAAATAGCCGGTGCGGCAATAGACGTCGATGAAATTGACACCGATCACCGTATGGCGGATCTGCACTTCGTTCGGCGCCGGCCACGGCAGTCCGATTTCCCTGAGCCGCAGCTCTTCGGGTCCGCCATAGCGCTCGACAACGATCGCCCTGGTTGTTGCGGCCTGACCCTCAATGACCGTTGGCACGACGGGCGGCACACCTGCCGATGGCGCAGGAGCGGCAACCGCCCGGGAAGTCCTCACATCGATCGGCGAGCCGACGCTTCGCTCTCGTAGAAGATTGCGCATGGCCGCGAAGCCGGCCTGATAGATGCCTTCGGTGACCAACCTCACCAGCTCGTCGCGGCGATGCGCCGGCGGGGTGAACTCGGAGCGCCATTCCCAGAAAGTGGCATTGCCGTCGGTCACCGGCTTCAGCCGCATCGAGGCGATATAGCCCATCAGCGGCAGCGGCGCTTCGAGCAGGCAATAGCTCAGCCGCCGGTCCTTGTCGGACAGCGCCAGCAATTGCTCGCGCAATTCGCCGCCATCGTTCAGCCTGAAGTGGCGCACTGAGCCTACCGCGTCGATCGGCTCGCCGCCCTCGATCTCGCTGAAGGCAATCGCCGGATGCCAGCGGTCATGGCCGTTGAAGTCGCGCAGGATCGCCCAGACCTCGTCGACCGGTGCCTCGATGATCGTGCTCTGGCAGACCTTGACCATCGGCCGGCGTCAGCGCCCGAACCGATGTCTCAGCGCGGCCAAGGCGGTCTGGAACACGCCATGGCCGATCTGATGCATCAGGGCGGCCTCGCGATCCGGCGCGCAGTCGAACTCCGCCTGCCATTCGGCGAGCGTCAAATTGCCGTCGGTGATCGGCGTCAGCGACAAGGTGGCGACATAGTTCTCGACCGCCATCGGGCTTTCGAGGATGGCGTAGCTGCAGGATAGGTCGTAGTCGGACAGCGCCAGTAGCCTTTCGCGGATACGCCCGCCGTCCTTCAGCGTGAAACTCCGGATGCAGCCGATCTGGTCTGCCTGCGCGTTCTGCTCGATGCGGCTCTCGGCGACGAACGGCGCCCAGCTTGGCAATGCGTTGAAGTTGCGCACAAGCTTCCAGACTTCCGCCGCCGGCGCTGGAATGACCGAGGAGACATAGACCTTGGTCATTTCGAATAGCCGCCGATATTTGCCACTGCAATCCCGTCAGTGATCGCGGTCGTCATCGTCGTCCTTGGTGGGTTTGCCCTTGCCCTTCTTGTCGCGGGTCAGGCTGGCAATATCCTTGGCGTCGCGCAGCACATCGGTCATGCGGCCAAGCGAGCCGCCCTCGATGCCGATCTCCTTCATCAGATTGTCGATCATCGGCGCCTGCACGCGGTAGCGCAGCGCGGAATCGATAACCTCGTCGGTGACGTTGCGGTTGCCGCCAGTGCCAGCGTTGAGGCCGTCGACATGCAGGATCTTGATGCCGTCGATCTTCTCCATCGGCTTGACGCTTTCGCGGATGATGCCTTCCATGTGGTCGAGCAGCTTGCCGCGCAGGCGCCCGGCCCTCGCGCCTTCGGAAAGGATGTTCTCGGCCTCGTTGAGTTGGCGGTGGCCAGCGGCGTCGACCTCGTAGCGCTGGGCGGCGGCAAGGGCGTGGATCTTCTCCGATTCGGCCGAAGCGACGGCGGCGATCTTCTGCGCCTCGGCCAGACTCTTCGCCGCCTTCATCTCGGCGTCCGCTGCGGATGTGATGCGCAGCGCCTCGCGTTCGGCCTCGCGCTGCGCACCGATCAGGTCGGTCAGCTTGCGACGCTCGGCGATCTCGCGTTCGCGGGCGGTGAAGGCCTGCTCCTCGGCCTGGACGGCCTTGGCGCGCACGGCTTCGGAAGCGGCGATGGCGGAGGAACGCTCCTGCGTCTTCTTGGCGATGTCGATCGCCTTCTGGATCTCGGCGATCTCGATCTTCTGGTCGCGGTCGACGCCGAGCTGCCTGATGTCGCGATCCTTAATCAGCCGCGCTTCCTCGATGCCGCGCTCGGTGGTGATGCGGGCGCGTTCGACCTCTTCGCCGGCCGAAATCTCGGCCTCCTCGAAGGCCTGGCGCTTCGCGATCTGCAGTGCTTCGAGATGACGCTCCCTTGCGATCCTGACCTCGTCGATGGCACGGTCCTGCGCGATGCGCGCCGTCTCGGTCGCCTGGTTCTCGACGATCTCGGAACGACGCTTTTCCGCCTCGGCCCGGGTCACCTGCAGCGCCTTTTCGGCGAGGGCGATCTGGCGCTCCAGCTCGGCGACCTCGAGCAATTTCTTGCGCTCGATCTCGAGCTGGCTCTGCGTGCCCTCGCGCTCGATTCGGGCCTTCTCCAGCGACAGTTCGAGCGCGATCTGCTCGCGCTCGGTCAGCTCGCGCATCTTCATCTCGGTTTCGTCGAGCGAACGGCGGCGCGCGATCTCGCGGCGCTGCGTGTCTTCCTCGCTCTTGATGCGCTCCTCGGTGATGTTGCGCTCCTGGTTGAGCCGCGATTTCTCGACCGCCTCGCGCGACGAAAGCTGTGCCTGCTCAGATTCCTGGTCGCGTAGCGCCCGATCGATGGCCAATTCCGAACGTTGCGCGGCGCGGCGGATCTCGACCTCGCGCTCCTGTTCGAGGCGCGCATATTCGCTGTCGCGGTCGATCTCCAGCACCTTGCGTTGGGTATCGAGGTTCTGGTTGCGGATATCGACCAGCGTGCGCTGCTCGATCTCGTTGCGCATGCGGCGCCGGGTCTCGATCGATTCCGTCAGCTGGGTCAGGCCTTCGGCGTCGAAGGCGTTGGACGGGTCGAAATATTCGAGGCTGGTCTGGTCTAGATCGACGATGGCGACGCTTTCGAGTTCCAGGCCGTTGGCGGCAAGCGACTCCTCGGCCAGCCTTCGCACCTTGGCGGCGTAGTCGCCGCGCAGTTCATGCATTTCTTCCAGCGTCATCTGGGCTGCGACTGTGCGCAAGGCACCGGCGAACTTGCCTTCCAGCAATTCACGCAGGCTGTCGGGCTGCAGCGTGCGGCGGCCAAGTGTCTGCGCGGCGGCGGCAACCAACTCGCGGCTGGCGCCGACACGGACGAAGAACTCGGCGATCAGGTCGACGCGCATGCGGTTCCTGGTGATCAGCGCATGCCCATCTTCGCGGCGCACCTCGATCCGCAGGACGTTCATGTTGACCGGGGTGATCTCGTGCAGCACCGGAATGACGAAGGCGCCGCCATTGACCACCACCTTCTCGCCCAGGAAGCCGGTGCGCACGAACGCCGTCTCCTTGGTCGAGCGGCGATAGAGCCAGCGCAAGATATAGACCGCGATCAGCACGACGACTGCGGCAACGATCAGCCACAACAAGAAAGCGCCAAAGGTCTGCGCGTCCATGATCTATCCTCCCCAAGACAATGCGGCCGGCGCGAGGCGACCGATTTCAAACATCCACCCGCAGGGCGGCGAAGTCCAATTCCTCATGCCCGCCTCTGCAGCTTCGGCGTGATCGCGTGGAACGCGGAGATCACCGCATCGACGAAAAGCGTGTCATTGATGTTGGCCCGTACCCGCTCGACATGACGTTGTGGCGTCTGGCGGACCGTCTTCTCGATCGCCTCGAACAAAGCATTGTCGGCTTCCGGGTCGTGAAAGGGCTGGCCTGGCGCATCGAGCATCGAAACGCCGCCTTCAGGCAGCAGGAAGCGAACCGGGCCGTTCATGGCGTTGAGCCGCGCGCCGATCCATTTGCCGAATGCCCGGTTCTCGTCGCGCGTGGTGCGCATCAAGGTGACATTGGGATTATGGATGACGAATTTGCGGTTGCGGAATTTCTCGGGCGCGCTGTCGCGCGGCCCGAAATTGACCATGTCGAGCGCGCCAGTGGAGCCGACATAGGGTAGCCCGGTGCGGATCGCCGCGCCGAAACGATCCTGGGTTGCAGGGAAGACGCCACCGACAATCATGTCGGCCACCTCCGTGGTGGTGAGGTCGAGGAAGGCCGAAATCAGCCGCGAGTCGCCAAGGTTTTCCATAGCTCGCCCGCCTATGCCGGTGGCGTGGAAGACGAGGCAGTCATAATCCGCTTCAAGTCGTTTCGTCACCGCTTGCACCAGAGGCGTGGTGACGCCGAACATGGTGATGCCGACGGCCGGGCGTGCCAGCTTGCGCCTGGCTTCCCACGCTTCGGCGTTGGGCAGTTGCGCGACCATGCCGGCCATGGCGTGCGCGGCATTGGACAGCACCTGCTCGGTGATCGAATTCAACCCCTGCACATCGGCGACCGAGTGAAACATCATGATGTCGGCGCCGCCGACATATTTGCCGACGTCACCGGCAGCCACCGTCGAGACCATCAGCTTGGGGATGCCGACCGGCAGCACGCGCATGCCCGCCGTCGCCAGCGTGGTGCCGCCGGAACCGCCTGCCGAGATGACCCCGCCGATACGAGGCTCGCGCTCGATCCAGCGCGCGAAGGCGTCGGCCATGGCGCTGACCGAGCCGCCGCGATCGTTGGTGAAGACGGCCGACGATCCCCGCGCGTGCATGCCGGCCACCTGCATCGCCGGCACATCGGCGCTTGTCGGTTTGCCCGACGTCGACAGATCGACGGTGCGAACCGAGATGCCGAGCGACTTCAGCCGGTCGGCGACAAACCGCAATTCTTTGCCTTTGGTGTCGAAGGTGCCGACGACCAGAACGGTCCTGCCAAAACGCTCGGCGAAGGGGATGGAGAAGACCGTCTTCAGCTCGTCTTGCGGTGCTGCCTTCTCGACCGCCGCTTGCCGCAATTCAGTGACCGGCACATTCCAGCGATTGGGCAATTCGGTGACCGGGCGATAGACGCCATTGCGAGGCTCCGGCTCGGCCCAGCCGTTGGCCGTCCGGTCGATGCGATAGACTTCGGCCAGTTGTTCCTTGGCCTGCGCGGACTCCACCGGCGTGACGGGTGCGTCTTCGGCATGGCGGCCGACGCCGAGCAGCCGCTGCTGCAGCTCGCGATCGGCGGCAAGCGCCTTTGCTTCCATCAACCGGTTGACGCGGCCATTGACCATGATAGCGACCTGGTTCGACACCGCTGTGGCCACGCCGATATTCTGTTCGATGACGAGGATTGCCATCTCGCCCTCGGCGGCGAGCTCGACGAGCATCCGTTCGACCTGGTCGACGACAACAGGCGCCAGGCCTTCGGTCGGCTCGTCCATGACCAGCAATTTGGGATTGCTGAGCAAGGCGCGCGAGATGGCCAGCATCTGCTGTTCGCCGCCCGACAATTGCGAGCCGCCATTGCCTCGGCGTTCGGCCAGGCGTGGAAACGTCTGGTAGACGCGCTCGACCGTCCAACTGGCATCGCGGCTGTTGCCGGCCGCGAGACGCAGATGCTCGTCGACCGTCAGGCTCGGCCAGACCCGGCGCCCTTGCGGCACATAGCCGACGCCGAGACGATGGATTTCGTGCGGCTCGAGCGATGTGATCTCACGGCCATCGACACGGATCGAACCGGACTTCGCCCGTCTCAGGCCGACAATGGTGTTGCAGAGCGTCGATTTGCCCATGCCATTGCGGCCGACCACCGACAGCACACCGCCTTCCAGCGTCAGCGAAACGCCCTGCAGCGCATGGCTTTCGCCGTAGAAGACCTGCAGGTCGTCTATCCGGAGGATCGCCCTGACGGTTTTAGGGGACGAGGCCTGGCGCTCAGCCATGCTTGCCTCCGAGATAGATCTCCTGGACTTCCGGATCGGCTTCGATCTCTCGCGGCGTGCCTTCCTTGAACAGGCGGCCATTGTGCATCATCGAGACATATTCCGAGACGCGCAGCGCCACATCGAGATCGTGCTCGATGATGATGTAGCCGATGTGTTTAGGCAGCGCGTTCAGGATGGCGACGAGGTCGCGGCGTTCGGTTGGCGACAGACCCGCTGCCGGCTCGTCGAACAGGATGAAGCGCGGTGCACCGGCGAGCGCCAGCGCGATCTCCAGTTGGCGCTGCTGGCCATGGCTCAGCGTCGCCACCAGCGTGTCGCGATAGGCTTCCAGATGCACGGCGTTGAGGATCGATTCAGTCTGCACCATGTTGACGTCAGATATGGCCGGGCGCAGCAGCGAAAAGCGCCGGCGCGAGACGCCGCGGCAGGCGAGGAAAATCGAATCGAGGACCGACAGGCCCTTGAACAGCTGCGATATCTGATAGGTGCGCCGCAGGCCGCGCCGGATGCGCTCATGCGGCGGCAGATCCGTGATGTCCTCGCCGAAGAAACGGATGCGCCCCGACGTCGGCATGAAGTCGCCGCTGACGGCGTTGAACAATGTCGTCTTGCCGGCGCCATTGGAACCGAGTACCGCGCGCCGTTCGCCGGCCGCGATCCTCATATTAATGCCCGAGAGCGCCACCAGCGCCCCGAAATGCCGCGCCACGCCATCGAGCTCCAGCGCATAGGCGCCGGAGCTCTGGAGGCGATTCGCAACGAGGCTTTCGGTCACTGGCGGCTACTCGAAAGCGCGATCACGGACAGCTTGGATTGTCGCGGCTGACCGCGCCAAGCTTGGTGAACTCGTCCTCGGGAATGCCGAGCGTCTGGTTCACCTGCGGCACGACCTTGATCAGCTTGTTGAGCAGCGTGCCGTCAGCGCCTTCCGTCACTTCGGTCAGGAAGATGTCGGCGATGGCGTTGCGGTTCTTGTCGAGCGACACCTTGCCGGTCGGCGTTTCGAAGGACAGCGTCGACAGCGTGTCGCGCAGCTTGGTTCCGCCGTCGGACACATCGCCGCCAACCTTGTCGAGCCCAAGCAGTGCCGCCTTCATGTTGATGTAATAGGCGTGCGCGAACAGCGAAGGCGACGGGAACGCACCCGGCTGCTTCTTATAGGCATCGACAAAGGTCTTCCAGGCGGGAGAGTCGTTGGTGTCGGCGGTTGGGCCTGCCGAAGGCGTGCCCTTCAGCACATCCTTCAGCTTTCCCTTCGAGGTCAGCACCGTCTGGTCGACGGTGATCGAACCGCCGATCAGCGGAGCCGCGCCGCCGGACTGCTGGTACTGCGTCAGGAAGTTGACCGCGTCCGCGCCGCCAAGCGCGACATAGATCGCATCGACATTGTCGGGAATGGCCGCGATGACGGAGGAGAAGTCCTTGTTGCCGATCGGCACCCAGGACTTCGACGGCACATGGCCGCCGGCCTTGCAGAATTCGGCCATGAAGCCGAACACCTGCGTGTAGGGGAAGGAATAATCCTCGGCGACGGTGGCGACGTTCTTGTAGCCCTTTTCTTTGAAAGCGTAGGTGCCAAGGCCCGCCATCCATTGCGCACCGTCGGTTCCGAAGCGGAAGAAGTTCGGCGCAGGATTGCGGAAGGTGGTGTCCTGCGCGGCCGAAGCGCCGTTCAGGAAGGTCACGCCGGGCTGGGTCTTGGCGTAGTCCTTGACGGCCAGGCCCTCGTCACCCGAAAGCGGGCCGATCAGGACCTTGACACCATCCTGTTCGACCAGCTTGCGCGCGGCACGCACCGCGCTGTCGGGCGAGGCGTCGGACGAGCCCTTGACGATCTCGATCTTCTTGCCGGCGACCATGCCCTTCACCTCTTCGACCGCGGTCATCGCACCGCGTTCGCCATCCTCGCCGAGCACCGTGAACGGCCCCTCGAACGTGGCAAGCAGGCCGATCTTGATGCTGTCGTCGGCGGCGAGCGCCATCGATGGGGCGGTCAGCCCGGTGAACACCGCGAGCGCCAGCAACGTACGTCTATGCATCCTCATGATTTTCCTCCCTTTTGATTTCGTTTGCAGTGGTTCATCCGCCCCGGCACTCATGGCCCGGGACGCAAGGACTCCTGGGCAAGATGTGGCTTGATCCTCCCCCACAACCCAAGAATTCCATCTGGTGAGACAAAGACGATCACCAGGAACACCATGCCGATCAGCGTGTTGAAACGCTCGGCGCCAACGATGTCGATGGCGAAGGTCTGCATCAGGACGACGACGACCGCGCCCAGAAACGGCCCGATCGGATGACGCAGGCCACCAATGACGGCGATGATCAAAACGTCGATCGCGGCATCGACGCCGATGGTGCCGGGCGAAACGCGGCCGTTGAACCAGACCAGCAGAACACCCGCCAGCCCGGCAATTATTCCGGCCAGCAGCCAAGCTAAGACCTTGTGCGCGGTGACGTGGTAACCAAGCGCCCACATGCGCCGGGGGTTATCGCGGATCGCCTGCAAGGTCATGCCGAAGGTCGAGCGCGAGCCGTAGAGCACCGCTCCATAGGACAGCACCGCGAGGCCAAGGCAGAGATAGTAGAAAGGCTTGGGGTCGCGCCAGTTGATGCTCCAGAAGGCCGGCGCGCGGATGCCGGCATACCCGGAATGGCCGTTGAAGATGGCGTAGTTCTGCTGCGCGAAATAGAAGGTCGCGGTGGCGATCGCCAGCGTGATCATGATGGTGTAGATGCCCTCGGTGCGCACCGAGATCCAGCCGATCAGCGCCGATGCCAGGGCCGCCGTCGCGACCGCGAACGGCACGGCCAGCCACCACGGCCAGCCGAAGCCGAGAATGTTGGAGTTGTTGTTGCCCAGGATGGCGATGGCATAGGCCGATATGCCGGCAACCGTGATCTGTGCCAGGCTGACCATGCCGCCATAGCCGGCAAGCAGCATCAACGACAGGCCGATCATGCCGAAGATCAAGGAATAGCCGCCGATCTGCGTCAGGAAGAAATCCGAGGCCACCAGCGGATAGAGCACCAGTGCGACGGCTAGGATGATGTGGCTGGCGCCAAGCTTCTCCAGCCAATTCTGTTGCGGGGTCGCGCCAACGGGAGCGATGGCCAGGCTCATCGGGCCTTCCCCATGATGCCTTGCGGCCGGATCGCCAGCGTCACCACCATGATGACGAAGGTGAGCACGACGCCGTAGGTCGGGAAGTAGACAAGGCCGATCTGTTCGGCGAGACCGATCAGCAGCGCGCCGATGGCGGCACCCGTGATCGAGCCCATGCCGCCGACGATGACCACGACCAGCGAGGCCAGGAGATAACGAACATCTTCACCCGGCGCGACGGACAGAGCCGAACCGCCGACGACGCCGGCAAAGCCGGCGAGGCCCGCGCCAACGGCAAAGACGATGGCAAACACGGCATGCACGTTGACGCCGGATGCCTGCAGCATGGCGCGGTCGTCAACGCCGGCGCGGATCATCATGCCGACGCGGGTCTTGTGCAGCATCAGCCAGAGCCCGACGCCGATGACGATCGCCGCCGCCAGGACAACGACGCGGTAGAGCGGATAGGTGAGGAACACCGAGGCGCCATTCGAGCGCACGGCGGTGATCACGGGCAATGTCAGCGCGCCATCGAGCCACTCCGGCGTGGTGATCTGATAGGTGCCGCCGGCCCACACAGCCAGCATCAGGTCGGCGGCAACGATCGAGATGCCGATCGAGACCAGAGTCTGCCGGAGATCGTCGCCCTCGAGGCGGCGAAACACAAAAACCTGCATCACGAGGCCAACCACCGCAAGGGCGGCGAAACCAGCGGCGACGCCAAGCAGCCAGTACCCGGTTCGGCTGGTGACCTCGTAGCCGATATAGGCGCCGAGCAGATAGAGCGAGCCATGCGCGAGATTGACGTTGCGCATCAGCCCAAAAATCAGCGTGAAGCCGCTGGCGACCAGGAAATACAGGCCGGCCAGCGTGATGCCATTGAGGATGGCGCTGACGAAGGCCTTCTTCGAGATCAGGATGGCGTTCAGCCAATCCGGCCAGACGGCGAAGACCAGCCATGCCAGCACGGCGGCGGCAAGCAGGCCGGCCACACCCCAGATCTGCCCATGCGTCATCCCGCCATTCGCTATCGACGGCGAGGACAGCTGGGACGGCGAGGATGGCCGGTCGAGCAGACTCATGCGGTCAGCCGCCGGCGCTGCTCGTTCAAACGCGGCGCCTTGTGAAACTTGCCGTCTTTCATGATGGCAAGGATGCGGTTCCTGTCCTGCAGGATGCGCACGTCGGAGATCGGATCGCCGTCAACCAGCAGCACGTCGGCGAGGTAGCCTTCCTTGATCATGCCGAGCTCGTCGCCCATGTTCATTATCTGGCCGCCATATTTGGTGCCGGCCTGGATCGCTTCCATCGGCGAGAAGCCGAGCATCTCGACGAAGGTCTGGATGTCCTTGGCGTTGGTGCCTTGCGGCGTCCAGGCAAAGCCGTAGTCGCCACCAATGCAGACACGAATGCCGCGCCGGTGCATCTTCTTCATCGTGTCGACGCACATTTCGAGTTCGCGCTCATATTCGAGCGACAGCGGTGAGCCCGGTTTGATGCCCCATTGCTCGGCATAGCGCGCGGTGTTGATCAGCCAGGCGATGCCGGGCGCGACAAAGTGCTTGTCCTTGACAGCCTCGAGCATGTCGAGCGCTTCCTCATCGGCGAAGGAGGCATGGTAGATGTTCTGGATGCCATGGCGGACACACTGCTTGACCGAGCCGGACGAGCGCGCATGCGCCGACAGCACCTTGTTACGGCAGCGCGCCTCGGAAGCGGCCATGGCGACCTCTTCCTCCGACATCGGCGTCTCCTCGGCGCCCATGCCGGTGATGCTTTCCCCCGACAGGTTCAGCTTGATGGAATCGACGCCGTATTTGATCAGCTGGCGCACGGTACGGCGGATTTCCTCCGGGCCGGAGACGACCAGGCCGAGGTTCAGACCCTCATGCGGAATGTGCGAGGGCGAGGAATCGCCGAGACCGCCGACCGTGGTGATCTCGGGTCCGGCGGCGAGATAGCGCGGTCCGGGGAAGCGGCCCTGGTTGATGAATTTCTTGGCGACCACGTCAAGGCGCGGCTTGGCGGCGGCGGCACCCCGGCCAGCGGTGAAGCCGGCATCGAGCACCAGCTTGGCCATCTCCATCGTGACCAGCATATGCTCCTCGACCTCCATCATCTGGATGGGGTCGATGCCTGGCGCATTGTTCCACGACAGATGCAGATGCGCGTCGATCATGCCCGGCATCAGCGTCGCGCCCATGCCGTCGATCACGGTTGCACCGCCATTGTAGGACGAGGACGACGAGGACGAACCGTAGCGCGACGAGCCCTTGGTGATCTGCTTGATACGGTTGCCCTGCACCAGCACCTCGCCGGTGTAGGGATATTCACCCGTGGCGTCGAGCACGCGCACGTTGGTGAACAGCGTGCCGCCCGAACCGTTGCCGTTCCAGCTGTCGTCTGCCATCACAAGCCTCCCAACTTGCCGAGCGCATAAGTCTACGCTCGATCGGAAATTCTCACCTATCAACCCGTCTCAAAAAATCGGCCAGTTTCTGGCTGCTTTCGCGCGGGTTTTCCACCGTCGCCCAGTGTCCGCACCGATCCAGTGACGAGAATACGGCGCCCTTGATCTTGTCGGCAAGCGCCTGTCCGACACCGGGTGGATTGACGGTGTCTGCGTCGCCGGTGACGAGCAGCGTCGGCGCTGCTATGCGGCGTGCGTCGACAGCGGTCGCCTTGGCCAGCGCCTCGCAGGTACGGGCATAGGATTCCGGGTCCTGGCGCGTGATCGATTCCCGCACAAAGGCGACGGCGGCCGGCGAGGTTTCCCTCGTATGCGCCGAAATCGCGTTGGCGACGATCTGGTCGGCGATATCGGCAATGCCGCCCGAGCGTGCCAGTTGCGCGCGTTTGGCGAGGCCTTGCCGTGTCGCTTCTGCGGGCTCGGCCAATGCACCAAACAGCGCCAGAGAGGCGACAAGCGAAGTTTGCGTCGCCGCGATATGCTGGCAAACGATGGTGCCCATGGAATGGCCGACGAAATGCGCAGAGGTGGCACCCATGCCGGCCATGGCGCGGATGACCGCCTCGCTCATCCCTTCAACGGTGAGCGGTTCGATCGGCCGCGGCGAACGGCCCGAACCCGGCAGGTCGAGCCGGATGACGCGATAGCCCGACAGCGCCGCCATCTGCGGCTGGAACATGTTCGACGTGCCGCCAAGGCCGTGGATCATCACCACGGCAGGGCCTTCGCCGACCACCTCGGCGACGATATGACCAACTGTCACCGTGGTCATCGAGTATGCTCCACAAAGCGGTTTTCCAGCGTACCGATGCCATCGATCTCGATGCGCACGACGTCACCGGCCTTGAGGTATTTCGGCGGATCAAAACCGATGCCGACGCCGACCGGCGTGCCTGTGGCGATGATGTCGCCTGGCTTCAGCGTGATGCCTTGCGACAGCGTGGCGATGATGGTCGGGATGTCGAAGATGAGCAGCGATATCTGCGAATTCTGGCGCAGGTCCTCGTTGACGAAACAGCGGATGCCGGTGGTCGCCAGATCGAGTTCGTCCCGGGTCACAGCCCAAGGCCCCATCGGACAGAACGTGTCCTGCGATTTGCCGATCAGCCACTGGCTGTATTTGCCCTGCAGGTCGCGCGCCGTGACGTCGTTGACGATGGTGTAGCCCCAGACATGGTCGAGCGCATCTTCCCTGGAGATGCCGCGCCCGCCCTTGCCGATGATGACGGCCAGCTCCGCCTCGTAATCGATGGCCGTCGAGACCGAGGAGTCGATCAACACATCGGCATGGTTGGCCACGACCGATTCAGGCACTTTGGAAAAGATGATCGGGTGTTTGGGTATCGCTCCAGCGCCGGCGCTGGAATCGAAACCACTGCGGGCAAACTCGTGCGCATGTTCGTGATAGTTCTTGCCAACGCAGAAGATGTTTCGCGAAGGCAAGGGGATGGGGGCTTCAATATCGACCTGCGGCAGCGGAATGGCCGAAAGCGTGCGCGGCACACCGGCGTCGTTTCGCTCGATTAGCGCCAGGATGCCGTTCCTCGCCTGATCGACGGCGAAATCGAATGGTGCGACGGTCTGGGCATCAAGATCGACAAGGCCTACGCGACGTTCGCCGGCGATCGAAAATGTCGCGACCCGCATTCGATTCCTCCCTGAACCTTTTCTGAACCAATACCGGCTCTTTCGTTACACGCTACCGCCGATTGGTTCACGCTGCAAGAGGGTTTCTGCTCACCACTCAACAAAACAATCCCGTGTCTGGGCACTGGACCGAATGGCAATCAATCGATAACATTGGTCCAACATTGGATCAGGTAAAAGCCATCATCGAATGCCGAAGCTCGTCGCCAACGATATCGCCACAATGCTCAAGAAGCGGATTTCCTCCGGCGAGTGGATTGAGGACGGTCGCATGCCGCCCGAGCGTGACCTTGCCGCCGAATTCGGCGTCGCGCGCAACACGGTGCGCCGAGCTGTCGGCTTCTTGGAGGACGACGGAACAGTCGTGCGGCATGTCGGGCGGGGCACCTTTCTGACCGCGACGAACCCCACGTCAATCGCATCAATGGTCGCACGAATGGAAGGCACCAGCCCGGCTGACATGATGGAGATCAGGCAGTTGCTCGAACCAGCAGCGGCAGCCTTTGCCGCGACCAACGCAAGTGCTGCGGAACTGAACGCGGTTCGCGAAGCCCATCAGACAGCACGCGAGGCCCAGGACATGCCAGATTTCGAGCATTGGGACGCCGAATTCCATCATCGGGTGTTTGCGTGCTGCCGTAATGATTTCCTCAAAGAGATTCACAATCTCATGCGCGCCATTCGTAACCAGTCACCCTGGTTCGAAATGAAGAGGCGCTCATTCTCGGAGGAACGGCGTCAGGTGTATTGCCGAGAACATCAGGCGATTTTGGAAGCGTTGTTACACCGCGATCCGGAAGGCGCGAAGATGGCGATGCTCGGGCACCTCAAGACAGTCGAGAAGAACTTATTGGGCAGGTGATCAATCGGGCTGCCCTACTTTGGGGTGTATTCTAAACCTCCTTCCGCATCATTTCGAGGCGTCGGTCAAAAGCTGACAGCACTAAACGTCAGTCATGAACCAGATAGAGACGAAACGCATGTCGACTCGAACGTCCGCTTCCGCCACGCTGGCGCCGAAACCTGCCTGACCGAAATCGGCCCCTAATGAGACATTCAGACAATGCCGCGCGACGAAAAAAGGTAGCATCAAAACGCGTCTTTCGCCGCCGATTCCCAAAGTGTCCGGCAAACGTCATGATAGATCTGCGGGAAGGGCGATCCAAATGGCCTTGCGCCCGTAGCACGACCCGTCGACGCTGCCGCGCGGGCGAAGGCATCTCGATCCGAGCAGTAAGCCGCTCAAAGTTTGCGTGCGCTTGGCACTGGAGGGAAAGAGGCTTCGATGCAGTGCTTGCCGAGTCCGTGTCAGGAAATCCGCTGGCGAAGCAATCCGCTTAATCTTTGTTGATCCCGCATGCCGCCATTGCCTCCGTCGGCCATTTCGCCGAGCGCACCAACGACCTCTCGAACGGGCTGATCTGGCCGAAGGGCGGCTGAAGCCTCGATCGCCTATGCCGCAATGGCGCGGCGCGCGTTTCTTCCCCTGGGCAAGCCCATTCCTCGCGGAACCAAGAAACGCGCGCCTGCGCCATCCTCCGCTGTGCTGCGGTCGCAAGCGATGCGGCGGCGGTCGCCTCCGGCCTCACGATCGCCATCGAGGCCGCATGGTGCGGGCTCGCAAACGAAGAACGGAGACTGAAAATGGCTACCATCGGCATCTTCAAGATGACCAATGCGAACGAGTTCACCGGCGAGATCGTCACTCTCAGCGTCCAGGCCAAGGGCGTGCGCATCGTCCCCGATACCCGGGCCAGCGGCGAGAACGCCCCAAGCCACCGTGTCGTGGTCGGCAAGGCCGAGATCGGCGCCGCCTGGTCCAAGCGCTCCAACGAGGGTCGCGATTATCTCGGCCTCAAGCTAGACGATCCGAGCTTCACCGCTCCGATCTACGCCAACCTCTTCGCCGACGAGGAAGGCGAGGGCCACAGCCTGATCTGGTCCCGCCCCAGCCGCCGCAACGGCGAGTGAATTGGCAGACGCCCCGCCCGGTACCGGGCGGGGCGTCTCCTAATGACGCGAAAGCTCTCCGCGGGCTGCCATGCCCGGGCTTTCTGTCATCAGCTACGTTGATGATGCGCGCCTGCGTGAAGATGGTCGCGCGCGGCGATATTGCAGCACGCGTCGGCGCCACTCCCGAAGGCCTCTTAGCGGTGCGAAATAGCGCCTCTCAATTGCGCACCTGATCATGGTGCCCTTGCTCCTCCATCCTGGCCATCGATCGCCGTTCAACCGCAACGGCCGGAAGGAGACACCTCATGAACACCGACGCCGCGCCATTGCCGCCGCGCTACCTGCGCACCTCTGAAGCCGCGCATTTCCTCAGTCTCTCGGCGCGCACACTTGAGAAACATCGCACCTACGGCACAGGGCCCGCCTATCGCAAACTCGGCGGCCGTGTCGTCTACGCCGTCGACGACCTCCAGGTCTGGGTCCAGCGCGGCGCGATGACATCGACGTCCGATCCGCATGGCTCGCTGCTGCCCGCCAAGCCTCAGGCCGCCCGCCTGATCCCCTATGCCGGACGCGAAAGGCGCTGAGCCCGCCGATCTTCCCCATGTCGGCACGACCACGCCCACCATTGGAGCGCGAACAGCTCGACCTGTTCCAGGCGCTGCCGGGCGTCGTGGCGCCACGCGATGCGCAGGACCTCATGGCCTATCCCTTCTTCTCCCTCGCCAAATCCAGGCGCATCGCGCCGATCGACTTTCACGCTGGCGATGTGGCGATCCGTGTCGAAGCGATGCCCGATCACGGCATGGCGACGATCTGGGACGCCGATATCCTGATCTGGGCGGCGAGCCAGATCGTCAACGCTCGGGACGCCGGATTGCGCACATCCCGCCTGATGGCCGCGACGCCATATGAGATGCTTACCTTCATCGGCCGCGGCGTCTCGAAGCGAGACTACCAGCGCCTCAAGGCGGCGCTCGATCGCCTGCAGTCGACAAGCGTCGTCACCTCCATTCGCCAGCCGGCCGAGGGCCGCCGACATCGCTTCTCGTGGATCAATGAATGGCAGGAGCGCTGCGGTCGAAACGGTCGCCCGCTTGGCGTCGAAATGATCCTGCCCGATTGGTTCTACCGAGCCGTCATGGATGACGCACTAATCCTGACCATAGACCGCGCCTATTTCGGGCTGACGGGCGGTCTGGAGCGTTGGCTCTATCGGCTGGTGCGCAAGCATGGCGGACGCCAGCGCGCCGGCTGGCGTTTCGACATCCGGCACCTGCATCGGAAGTCCGGCAGTCTCTCGCCGCTCAAGCGCTTCGCCTTCGAGCTGCGTGACATCGTGCGCCGCCAGCCTTTGCCGGGGTATCTTCTCTTCACGGAGGTGGAAGCCAGCGGGCGTGTGTTGTTGGCTTTCGAACCGGCGCCAAGGCCTGTTGACAGGATCGTGCCATCGGGAACCCGCACCATCGTGCCATCGGGAACCGCACCATCGTGCTTTCGGGAACCGCGAGCGGCCTTAAGGGACGGGTCCGAAACGGCAAATCGCGCTCCTAACTTTGAGTCTAACTCCCAATCTAACATTTATGCGGAGAAGCCGCGGACTGGCGGCGGGGAGGAGAAGCCGCGACTTGTCGGCCGACGCGGTGGAGACGGCGAATGACGCGGTCTCCTCAATCGACTGCGCGCGGCGATCTCACTGTGGTCGAGCTGATCTGGATCGAGAAGCGGATCGAGCATCGCATCCGCTTCGGACGACCTGCGCATGAAACGATCCTCGACAAGCGGCGCCGCGTCATCGGATTTGCGCCGGGCAGTGTCTTTGCGTTCGTCCGCTGGGCGGCGAACGACTTTGGCACCATCGTTTCGCGCATCGACATCGTGCGCGCCGTCTTGCCTGCCGAACCTTATCAGACGCTGCCCTATGTCCGGCCAGGCGGCGAGATCCTGCTCAAGATCGCAGGTTGGGACAAGGTCGAGCGGGTTCTCCAGCTGATCGATGCGATCGAGGCGATCGGCCTCGATCCGGCCGACTCCGCCCCTGACTATTGGCGTCAGACCCACAACCGACTGGTTGCCGGCAAAACGCCCTGTGCCTATTCGCTCGAGCAGCATCGGGCCTTTCTGTTGCGCAAGCGAGCGACCTCATGAGCCGCGCCGCTTGCATGGCCGCAACGCTCGCGGCCGTCGTCGCGACGGTCGCTCCCGCTGCCGTGGACATGCCGCCGCTGCTCGTATGGAACGCATCGGCCAGCGCGCCCCTCGGCCTCTATGCGATCCGGAGAATGGCCGTTCCAACGGCAGGCGCGCTCGCCGTCATCGAACCGCCAGAGAGCGTCGCTCGGTTTGCCGCCGAGCGCGATTACCTTCCGCTCGGCGTGCCGATGCTGAAGCACATCGAAGGGCTTCCTGGACACGAGGTTTGTCGCGTTGCTGGCATCGTCATGATCGACGGGATCATGATCGGCACCGCACTGAAGCGCGACCGCAAGGGACGCGCGCTGCCTGACTGGCAGGGCTGCCGCATCATCGCCGCCGCCGAAATCTTCGTCATGAACCGGCAGGTCCAGGACAGTCTCGACGGCCGCTACTTCGGCCCGTTCCCGGTGGGTTCGATCGTCGGACGTGCGATGCCGCTTTGGACCGACGAGAGCGGCGATGGCCACTACACCTGGCTCGCTCCTGCGAACTGAAATTCAGCCCAGCCAACAAGACGAAGGAGATAGTCCATGGCCGAGATCGGCGTCTTTCACAAAACTGAATCTGGGTACCGCGGGCGCATGCGAACGCTGCTCGTGGATGCCGAACTGGTGCTCCTCCCCACCAAAACATCCGACGGCAAAGCGCCGGATTTTCGTATCCATATCGGCGATGGCAGCGGCCCCGAGGTCGGCGCGGCCTGGAAGGAAACCGGACAGACGGCTGGCGACTATCTGTCGTGCCGATTGGAGGATCCGCTGTTTAACCGGCGCTTTCGCGCCAGCCTCGTGCGATCCGACAATGGGTCCTGGTCGCTGCGCTGGATCCGGCCGAAATCGCGTCCGGAGCGTGCTCGATGAGTGGGTCATCGACGCCGAAATGTGCGGACGAAAGCCGCCGCGTCGGTTGGTTGCCTGGTCGCAGGGAAGCACGTTGGCTTGTCGCTGGCATGCTGATTTTCTGTCACGCGATGACGGGGGCCGTCGCACAATCCGCGCCGGTCTCGCGCAAATCGGCGGATGATCCTTATGCCGCGCATATCGCCGAGGCGGCGCATCGCTTCCGCTTTCCTCAGCTCTGGATACGGGCGGTCATGCACCTGGAGAGCGCCCGCGACCCACGCGCCGTGTCGCGAAAGGGTGCAGTGGGTCTGATGCAGATCATGCCCGGAACCTGGGCCGAGCTGCGCCTTCGTCATCAACTCGGCCACGATCCCTATGATCCACACGACAACATCCTTGCCGGCACCGCCTATCTTCGCGAGCTGTATGATCGATACGGTTCACCAGGCTTCCTGGCCGCGTACAATGCGGGGCCGGGGCGCTACGAAGCCTCCTTGAGGGGCCGCCCACTGCCGGCTGAGACCCGGGCCTATGTTGCGATGCTCCGCCCTTTCTGGGGCGGCGGTGATGCACCCGGCGCGCTCACCGCCGGTCATGCGAAGGCCGTCATCTGGAAGGTCGCGCCCCTGTTCATAGTGCGGTCCGGGTCCATGGCCGCTTCCGGTCTTTCGTCCAGCGAAGACGCTTCCGTCGAGGTCTCCTCGTCACCGTCGGTGCGCAACCTTTTCGCGGTCAGTTCGCAGCGTCGCGAACTGTTCCCTGGGTCCGACCTCCGGACATCGCAGCGATGACGAAGTCTCCGTCAAACCACGCCCCGTCGTCCCCTTGGACGTCGCAGCGTTTGAGGCGCACGGGGCAAGAGGCAGCAACCGAGGGATGGCAAGATAAAAGGGCGCACATTGTGCTGCGGTCGGTTGGTTGCATTTGCTGGGTTTTTTGCCGCTTACCGCACATTGCTTCGTCTTCGCGCAATGTGCTGAGAGCATGCAAATTATTGTATTGTCCGTGCAAATGGCAGGGTGAGGACGGGTGCCGTGTCCGATGAGCACGAGTTCCGCGTCCGTCCGGGCCGCATTCGCTCGACGCGAGCCCAATCGTCGCGGCCCTTCATCGCCCAGGCGCTTGCGGCGGCGCAAAAAGCCGGCGGCAGCGTGTCGCGCTCAGGCCGGATCGGGAGAGGCAACAGTTCGCGGTTCGGGCGGGGCAGGGCAGCGAGCCTTCAGGCCAATCGCTTCCTCACCAGCCGCTCCCGCCTCGCCACGATCAAGACCCGCGTGGTTCGCCATTCGAAACGTGGCGCGCCGCTGGCGACCCACCTCAACTATCTGCGCCGCGAGGGGGTTACGCGGGACGGCGCGAAAGCCCGCATGTTCGGACCGGAGGTCGACGATGTGTCGATCCCGGATTTCGTCAGGCGCTGCAAGGACGACCGGCATCATTTCCGCTTCATCGTCTCGCCGGAGGATGCCGTCGAGATGTCCGACCTGAAATCCTTCACCCGTGATCTCATGGGTCGAATGCGGAAGGATCTGGGCACGACGCTCGACTGGATCGCCGTCGATCATTGGAACACCGACAATCCGCATGTCCACGTCATCCTGCGCGGCCGGGCTGATGACGGCCAGGACCTGGCGATCTCGCGCGACTATATCAGCCGCGGCATGCGCGATCGCGCCAGCGAGCTCGTCACGCAGGAGCTTGGCCCCCGGTCGGATCTTGAGATCCGCCGGCATGTCGAGCGCCAGGTCGGGGCCGAGCGGTGGACCGGGCTCGACCGCCAGTTGCTTCGAGACGCACGCGATGGCGGCGTCATCGATCTCGCGCCGCGTGCCGATCGCCAGCCTGACGAATTCATCGCGCCAAAGATCGGGCGGCTGCGCAGGCTGGAAACGCTCGGCCTCGCCGAGCAACTCGGTCCCGGCCAGTGGATCCTCAGCGACAGAGCCGAGGCGACGCTGCGCCAGATGGGTGAGCGCGCCGATATCATCAAACGCATGCATCGCGCATTCTCGGTCCGCGACATCGAACGCGCGAGCGCCAGCTATGTGCTGGCCGCGGAGACCATTGGCGAGACGATTATCGGCCGACTGGTCGAGCGCGGACTGGATGACGAACTCAGGGGCACGGCCTATGCGGTCATCGATGGCGTCGACGGACGTTGTCATCACGTCCGGCTTGCCGATCTCGAGGCGACGGGTGACGGGGCGCCAGGCGCGGTCGTCGAACTGCGCAAATTCGAGGACGCCCAGGGACACCGGCGGCTGGCGCTTGCCGTGCGCTCCGATTTCGACATCGACGGACAGGTGGTTGCGGAGGGGGCGACCTGGCTCGACCGGCAGGCGCTTGCCCGTCCTGCGGCGGCGCTTTCCGATGGCGGCTTCGGCGCCGAGGTGCGCCAGGCGCTTGATCGGCGCACCGAGCACCTGGTCGGACTGGGGTTGGCGGAGCGGCGGCCGGGCGGGACCGTCTTTGCCGGAAACTTGATCGATACGCTCCGCCGAAGGGAACTCGACGTGCTCGCGAGCAGGCTCGCGGCCCAGACCGGCCAGCCATTCAACCGTGCCGGAAAAGGCGAATTGGTTTCGGGCACCTACAGTCAGCGCTTTGCGCTTGCATCCGGCCGTTTCGCCATGATCGATGATGGTCTCGGATTTCAGCTCGTGCCCTGGACGCCTTCGCTGGAGCGACATCTCGGCAATCACGTCTCCGGGGTCGTTCGCGGCGACGGCGGCGCCGATTGGAGTTTCGGCCGCAAGCCCGGCCTCGGCTTGTGAAGGCGCTTTTAAGGGGGATCGAGCCTGAGTGCCGATCGCCTGTTTTCCTTGCCGGGAACGCGACGCGACACGATCGGCGTGGGCCGGCTGTTGAATCTCGCATCAACCTTGCTGACCTCTCGGCACGAGGAGAAACGAATGTCGGGAACGAAAGTCCTTTGGGGACAGATTGTCGTGGTCTTCCTCATCGTGCTCCTCGCGATCTGGGGATCGACGCAATGGTCGGCTTGGCAGTTGGGCTATCAGGAGCGGCTGGGGACGCCTTGGTTCGTCATCGGCGGCGTGCCAGTCTATTATCCGCCTGCCATCTTCTGGTGGTGGTATTTCTACGATGCCTACGCGCCCGGCATCTTCGTGCGCGGCGGCTTCATTGCTGCCTCGGGCGGCTTCATCGCGATCGCCGTGGCGATCGGCATGTCGCTGTGGCGTGCCCGCGAGGCGACGAAGGTCGCGACCTATGGCTCCGCGCGCTGGGCCGACAGGAGCGAGGTGCAGGCGGCAGGCCTGCTTGCCCCCGACGGCGTGGTGCTGGGGCGCTATGGAAATCACTATCTGCGCCACGACGGGCCCGAGCATGTGCTTTGCTTTGCGCCGACGCGTTCGGGAAAGGGTGTCGGCCTTGTTGTGCCGTCGCTGCTGACCTGGCCTGGCTCGGCGATCGTCCATGACATCAAGGGCGAGAACTGGGGTCTGACCGCCAGCTTCCGCGCCCGCCACGGCCGGGTGCTGCTGTTTGATCCGACCAATGCCAGGTCGGACGCTTACAACCCTTTGCTCGAGGTCCGCCGCGGTGAATGGGAAGTCCGCGACGTGCAAAACATCGCCGACATCCTGGTCGACCCCGAAGGCTCGCTTGAACGGCGCAACCACTGGGAAAAGACGAGTCACGCGCTCCTGGTCGGCGCGATCCTGCATGTGCTCTATGCCGGACCGGACAAGACGCTTGCCGGCGTAGCGGCATTCCTGTCCGATCCGAAGCGGCCGATCGAATCGACCTTGGCCGCGATGATGACGACGCCGCATCTGGGGGAGGGCGGTCCGCATCCCGTCATCGCCAGCGCCGCCCGTGAGTTGTTGAACAAGTCCGACAACGAACGCTCCGGCGTGCTCTCGACCGCGATGTCCTTTCTTGGGCTCTATCGCGATCCGGTGGTGGCGGAGGTGACGCGCGCATGCGGCTGGCGCATCGCCGACCTGGTCGCCGATCGTCGTCCGGCAACGCTCTATCTCGTTGTTCCACCCTCCGACATCAGTCGCACCAAGCCGCTGATCCGTCTCATCCTCAACCAGATCGGCCGCCGTCTGACCGAGGATCTGCAGGCGAGGGCGGATCGCCATCGATTGCTTCTGATGCTTGACGAGTTTCCAGCGCTCGGACGGCTCGACTTCTTCGAATCCGCGCTCGCTTTCATGGCCGGCTATGGCTTGAAAAGTTTCCTGATCGCGCAGTCCCTCAACCAGATCGAGAAGGCCTACGGGCCGAACAATTCTATTCTGGACAACTGCCATGTACGCGTCAGCTTCGCGACCAATGACGAGCGTACCGCCAAGCGTGTTTCCGATGCCCTGGGCACGGCAACCGAGCTGAAGGCGATGAAGAACTATGCCGGTCACCGGCTCTCGCCCTGGCTCGGTCATCTCATGGTTTCGCGCTCGGAGACGGCGCGGCCGTTGCTGACGCCCGGCGAGATCATGCAGTTGCCGGCAGGCGACGAGATCGTCATGCTGGCGGGCACGCCGCCGATCCGGGCGAAGAAGGCGCGCTATTTCGAAGACCCGCGGTTGCGGGAGCGCATTCTGCCGCCACCGGCTGTCACGGCTCGAGCCGAGCCGGAGCCAGACGATTGGACAGCACTTGCGTTGCCGCTCCCGCCACCGGGTATGGCTGCCGCAACTGCCGTAACGAAAGTCCAGGAGGAATCGACCGAGTCCGAATTGCGACGTCAGCCCGAGCTCAATCCTCTTCTCCCGGCCGCGGCGGAGCTGCCGCCCGTCAACGAGTTCGAGATCGAAGCGCCTGACGAGGCGGATGATCTCGCCGCGAGCAGCAGCCGGATAACTCGCCTTGTGCGGGGCATGGCGCGTCAGATCGCGCTCGACCCGGACGACGGCATGGAGCTTTGACGGTCGTGACGAGAAGCAAGAAAAAGGTCCAAATTTCCGTGTATCTCGACCCTGCCGTGATGGCATTGCTGGTCGAATATGCCGCCCGGCGCGATCGCTCGCAGTCGCTCATCGCTGAAGCGGCGATCGCCTCCTTCCTCTCTCCGGATGCCGACACGCAACTCGAGGCGGCGATCTCCAGGCGTCTCGACCGGATCGACCGCCGGATCGCGCGGTTGGAGCGCGATGTCGGCATCTCGGTTGAAACGCACGCGGTATTCATTCGCTTCTGGCTGGCCACCACGCCGGCGTTGCCGGAGCCGATGGCCCAGGCAGCGCGCGCAAAGGCAAGCGAGCGCTATGAAGCGTTCATTTCCGCGCTTGGCAGGCGCCTGGCCAAGGGGCCGAGCTTGCGGCAAGAAATCCCCGAAGACATCTCGCCGTCCAGCGATCCTGAACGACAGTGATGTGAGAGCCTGTCGGGGCACAGAGGCCGCCGCGCGAGCTCGCGCGGCGAGCCACCCAGTCGTGTTGATGCTGGACGGCTTTTGCTGCTGATCGGGTCAGTTGGCGGCTCCGCACAACTGCGAGGTCGTCAATCCCGGCGGCACGTTTTCCGTGGGGCCAAATCCGTACTTCGCCATGATGGTGGCAATCGTGCCGTTGGACATGACCTTGGCCAGCCCTTGATTGTAAACGTCGCGCAGGTCACCATCATCCTTCCTGAACGCGATCGCGACGTAGCTGATCGACTTCTCGTCGGTCGTGAATGGGTTGGCGCGTTCCAGATCGGGGCTCTTTTTGCCGGCCAGCATCCCGATCACCGTCGGGGAAGAAAATACCGCGGCGTCGATGCGGCCGGCGCGCAGGGCCGCGAGGTTGGTCTCGATGTCGGGAAACTGCAGGATACGATCCTGAGGGACGCCCTCGGCGATGGCGTTCTGGATGACGTTGCTGCCGCGGCCGCCGCCCATGATGGAGTCGGATTTCTTGGCAAGATCCGCATAGCTATGGATCGCCTTGGGGTTGCCGGCGAGTACGATCGCCGCGTCGTCCTGCCTCAGGTCGGGAGCGCCGAAGGCGACCTGCTGGCATCGCGGCGGCGTTATCGACAAGCCGGACGCCACGGCATCGAAACGCCCGGCCATCAAGCCAGGGATCAACGCGCCGAACTCGGTGACCTGGAAATCGACCCGCTTGACGCCGAGGTCGGCGAACGCAGCTCTGAGCAGGTCCGGATGCCAGCCGAGCAACTCGCCGGTTCCTTCCTGCTTGTAGCCCCATGGCGAGCGGTTGTGGATGCCGATCACGATCCTGCCCTCTCTCAATACGCGTTCCTTCGTCGTTTCCGCCGCGGCCGGCAGCACGGATCCAACAATCGTGGCATAGGCGATGCAGGCCAGGCCAATGGCGACAGATCGGGCTCGAAAATTCATCGTGCAGTCCTCCCGTGAGATTGAGTTGCGCACAGGCGTTCCGCCCAGCAGTTCAACGCTACGTTGAGGGTCACCGACTCGTCAACATATATGTACGAAACATGTACGAAATATTGCCGACGCGCAGCTTTGAGAGGAGTCATAGGTCCAAAAGACCGCTTGCTGTGTGAACCCCAACTTTGCGCGCCAGGTGGCCCCCCTGCGGCAGCCCATACTAGCCCTGCAAGCAGACAGTCGACGTGCAACCGGATCGGTATCTGGCGCTTCAGATGCTTTCCGGCGTGATTATTCTAATGGTATCGACCGCTGCAGGCTCAGACTGGCGAGCGTATATCGACGATTGGTCTCGCCACGCGGGGCAAGGTATTCGAGGCTCGGATTCTTCTGCCCACGCTCGAGGTCTTTGCCGCTGCGCTTAGCGCTGCGACCGAAGACGACCAGGGTCCCGGCCGCATCTTTCTGGCGGGCACCGTCGCTGTGGCCCTTGCGTCCGTGACATGCGGTGGCCGCGCTTCCTGTAGAGCGTGGCATCCTTCGTGACAATGTCTCGAGAACTGGACGCTGTTCCGGTCAGAAACTCGCCTATCGCCGAAGGTTTAGGGCTTCTTTGCTGATCAACTCGATACGCAGTTCATCGCGCTCGGCCTGATCGGCATAGCAAGTTGCGGTACCCGCTAAGAAATCCTGGTTGAGAGAGCGTCATGTCGTTTGCTTATCACGTTCGTTAGGCTCCCTTGCGCCGGATAGAGCGGTATCAGGCAAGCCTGCAGTGCGTGGTACAAGTCGGCCTTGCCGACAAACAGCGAATGCGCCGGCTGCAATCCCTCATCCAGCTCCTCAAACCATCCGCCATTTTCGCGGTCTATATAGGCCTCGGCGATGGTGTTCCAGATGCGCCGGTACCATTCTTCATGGAAGGCGCTCGGGCGGTGCTCGACCAGGAAGGAGGCCGCGCCCGCCGCCTCGGCGATCGGCCACCAGGGCTTGAACCGGAATGCCGGCTTGTCGGCCCAGTCCAGCGTGTAGAAGAAGCCGCCCTTGGCTTCGTCCCATCCCAATTCCACTGAGCGCCGGAACAGCGTCTCCGCAGCCTCCGGCATCCAATCCTGTTTCTTGCCGCCCAGCACCCATAATTGCAGGATCAGCCTGGTCCATTCCAGCCAGTGACCGGGTGTTGTCCCTGACGGGCGAAACATCTCGTTGACGGCCTTGTAGAAGCGGTCGATCGTCCATTGCTCGTCGAAATGCTCCGCGACGCGAAAATCGCATTCTCGGGCACGGCGGTTGATGATCAGATCCGCGATGCGCTCCGCCTTGTGCAGATAGTCCTGATCGGCGGTCGCCTCATAGGCCGCCATCAACGCCTCGGTCAGATGCATGTTGGAATTCTGGCCGCGGTAGCCGCGCACGGGCCTCCAGTCGCGCTCGAACTCTTCCGTTATGGCGCCATGCTGTTCTTCCCAGAAACGGTCGTTGAGAATTGTCGTCACGTCGGCCAGCAGGCGGTCTGCCAAAGGATGGCCCACCAACTTGGCGCTCGATGCCGCTAGCAGCACGAAGGCGTGGCCGTAGCCCTGTTTGCTCGCGTCCCTCGGTCCCCCGTCGTCGAGCGACCACATATAGCCGCCATGCTCTGCATCGCGATGCGACTGCCAGAGATAGCGCATGCCGTGATCGATCATCCGGTCGCTTCCGGGCCGGCCGAGTAGGCTGGCGATGACGTAGCAATGGACGGCTCGTGCGGTGGTGTGGATCTGCCTGACGGCGCTGCCCGGCAGCGGCTTGCCCGTCGGGTCGAGATCGAAGAACCCGCCCTGCGGATTTATGGCAACCGAATCGAAAAGATCGAACAGGATATCGGCCTGTTTCTTCAACCAGGAGCGATGCCACGGCGCATCCCGCCAGACCCCGGGGCTCGACGATGTAAAAGGCAGTTCTGGCATCCGATCGCTTCCTGTTGTGCCTGACCGGCGATTGGCCGCCGGACCGGCGCGTTGCCCTTTATAGACCCAGTCGGACCGGCGAATGAACCCGTCGAGGCATCAATCGGCTTTGGGTGGCACTACCTTGCGCCTCATTGCCTGACGGACCGACGTTTTTCGATCTCATGCGCCATGCGGTCTACGGACGGAAAGTCGATGAACCAGCGCGGGGAGATGCCGATCGCAAAGCGCTTGTCGAACTCCGAGGCCAGCTTGACGGCGATGATTGAATCCACGCCGAGCTGCCCAAACCTGGCGTCGGCCGCGATCTCGTCGGTCCGCAGCATCCGTTTCAGGCTCGACGCCAGATACGTCGCGATGGCGTCCAGTTCCTCGGGAGGCGAGAGGTCCGGATTTACGCTCCCTGGTTCGGCCGAAAGCATGTAGTCGGCCAAAGCGGCCACCGACGGATGTTGCAGCAATTCCTTCGGTGTCAGACGCTTCGACAGCCTTTGTTCGATTAGAACGATCAGCCGGATTGCCATGACGGAATCGAGGCCGAGGCTGGGGAAGGGGGTCTGCGGATCGAGCGCGTCCAACTTGAGGAGGTCGCGGACGATTTCCGCCAGGACATCTTGAAGTCCGCCGGCCGCGCCGGCGAGCGGCGCCACGGCGGCGCTGCTCTGCCGAGGTGACATGGCACGCTTCGTGTGATCCGATGCCAGGGTGACGGCAGCGTCCCTCGGGTCAGGTTCGCGCGGCACATCCTTCACTATCCTGGTCTTGTCCGCCGCCTGGGTCGAACGAAGCAGTCCGGCCTCGATATCGAGGTGGCCGAAGATGCGATCCGGCCAACCACTGAGGGCGAATATTTCAGTACCCGCGCTCTGCATCATCGCGCGCCAGGCGTTGAGCCCGGTATCGATGTCGAGGAACGCATAGCCTATCGACGCGAACCAGTCGTCGAAACCAGCGGTGACGTATTTGTCCCACTGCCAGCGCGACCAGCTGATGGCGTGGCTGGCGCCGTGTCTTTGCCCGGCCGCCACGGCTCTGCCGCGCCAGTCTGTGAAGGCGTTCTGGAAGGCACAGCCATAAGCATAATCGCTGCCACCGGCGAGACCCAGCGACGCCAGCGACGAGAACACGACGAAAAAGTCGACGCTGATATGCGCCGTCGCCCGATCGAGGTTGACCGTGCCCTCGACCTTTGCAGCGCTGACGGCCACAAACTCATCCCAGCTCTTGCGGAAAAGGTAGGCGTCGTTATGGGCGGTGACCATGTTCACCACGCCGTCGAGACGACCGTGGCCTTGCATGATCGCGTCTACCATGGCGCGTGTCTGCCGGGCATCGGCGATGTCGCACTGAATGTAATCGACGCGGCTGCCCGCCTTGTGCCGTAACGCCTCGAGGCGCTGCGCGACTTGCCCGCCGAGCGGCGAGCGCCCGCATAGGATGAATGTCGCGTCGATTTCCGCGACCAGCCTTTCCGCCAGCCTATATCCCAGCTCGCCGGCGCCGCCTGCAAACAAATAGACGCCGTCCTTTCCGAACCAGCAGCGGTCGCGGCCGGATTGCTCAAGCTTGATCTCGCGCAGGCCGCGTACCGCGCGCGCGCCTTCGAAACGGATCGTGGCCGGTGTCGCAGATGGATCGCGCGCGATCTCGCGCGCCGCAAGCGTGCGCCAGTCTCCGTCGCCGCGGCTGCCGACAAACAGCGTGTGCAGCCGCAGGCGCTCGTTTTCCAGAAAGGCGGATTTGGCCAGCGCTGGCAAGGCGTCGAACGCCGGCGAAACGCCGAAATCCTCACGTGCCAGGAAGAACAGGTCGACCTCGCTGTTGAAGGCGTGCTCCATCAGCGTCTTCGCCAGGCTGAAGAGGACAGCCGTTTCATCTTGTTCGCCGGCGCGTTCTCCGACGGAAGCCGGTAGAACCACCACAATGTCGGGCTCGTCGCCGGCGATGTTCCAGGTCGCGAGAGATGGCTGAGGCGCGTTGCCGGGTCCGATCAGCGACGTAATCAAAGTCGCTTTGCCAGGCAAGGTCGAACGCAGCAGCGCTTCGAAATCTGCCGTCTGTTCCTCACTGCGTCCGACAATCCAGATGCATTTGCCGTCGAGCTTGCGCGCGGCGCCGGTTTCGGCCTTTCGCCAGAACGGCTCAAGATAGGTCATCTGCGCCGGGAGTTCGTTCGAATGCGCATCGATCATTCTGGGCTTGAACCAGCAAGTCCTGTCCGGCCAGGCAGGAATGGGCAGCGAGCAGCGTCTCGCGCCTAAGATGTCCGGCCATTGCGCCCGGCCGTGGTCAAGCCACCGCATGACATGCTCCGGACAGCCGGTTGCCGGACGGCCCGAACCGGCCACGATGACGCTTGTGGGAAGCGCGTCGCCGGCGGCGATTGCCTGAAGTCCCTCGATCAGCCCCGCCAGCGAGGCGGCGCGCACGACCGCGCGTTCGGCGCGCCCTTCGTTGCGGCTTTGCAGCGTGAAGGCAATGTCGCGCATGGTGAGTGCGCCATCTTGCGGCGGCAGCACGGCGATCGCATCGGCGAGCGCCCTGGCATACCTTCGCAATTGCTCGGGCGTCCCGGCGCTCAAGGGAACATAGACAAGCTCTGCGGCCTGAAACGCACGTGTTGCAGGCCGATGCTCCTGCAGCACCGCCGACGCGTTCGCGCCACCGAAGCCGAACGAGTTCACCAGGGCGCCGAGCGGCCCCTGGGCTTGCTTTTCGGGCCACGCGCCGGTTTCCGCCTGGATCGCAAATCCCTCGTCCAGCTGGATATGCGGGTTTCGGTCGCGGAAATTGGAAAGGCCGGGCAAGGTCCGATTTGCGATCGCCATTGCAGCGTTGATGACGCCGGCGACGCCGGCCGCCGGCTCGAGATGGCCGATATTCGTCTTCACCGAACCGATGGTGCAGGGCGAAGGCGAAAGACCGTGCTCGGCCCGCAGCTTGCGGAAAGCGCTTTTGACGCCTTCAACCTCGATCGGGTCGCCAAGCTCGGTACCGGTGCCATGCATCTCGACATAGGCGATGTCATCGGGCGTCAGGCCTGCATCGTTCAACGCCCGCGTCATCAGGTCGGCCTGCGCCCGGCTGTTGGGCGCGGTCAGCGACGCCGCCTTGCCGCCATGGTTGACCGCGGTTCCCTTGATCACCGCATGAATATGGTCCCGGTCACGGATCGCATCGTTGAGCGGCTTCAGAAGCAGCGCCCCGACGCCTTCGCCCCGCACATAGCCGTCCGCGCCGGCGTCGAAGGTGCGGCACTGCCCGGTGGGGGACAGCACGCCGAGCTGGCGGCCCATGATGAAGAGGTCGGGCGTCAGCAAGAGGTTGACACCGCCGGCTATGGCAAGCTCACATTCGCCGAGCCGTATTGCCCTGACCGCATTATGGATGGCGACCAGGCTGCTGGAACAGGCCGTGTCGATCGCCTCGCTCGGCCCGTGCACATCGAGCATAAACGATACCCGGTTGGCGAGCATGGCATGCGCGTTGCCGGTGCAGGCCTGCGCGCTCAGCAGTCCGTCGGCGTCGAGCAGCTTCTGGTAGTCCTGGAATTGCACGCCGGCAAACACGCCCACCTGGCGTCCGGCGAGTGCGCCGGGATCATGACCGGCGTCCCAGATCGCTTCCCACGCGGCCTTCAGGAACAGTCGGTGCTGCGGATCCATGAATTCGGCTTCGTAGACGGAGATGCCGAAAAATTCCGGCGCGAACTGGTCTTCGCCCTCGATGAAGCCGCCCCATTTGACATCGGTGCGTCCGGCCTCGCGCAAGGGGTCACCGAACACTGTCCCCCAATCCCATCGCCGCTTTGGGATTTCGCGGATCGCGTTGCGCCGCGCCGTCTGGTTGCGCCAGAATTCCTCCTTGGTCGCGGCCCCCGGCAGCCGGCAGGCGATGCCGATGATGGCGATGTCGCGGTTAGAGGCGACATTGCGGCTGGATTGTTCGGCACGGGCGGGCGCAGGCTCTTGCAGGTCGATGGTCTCGAGGCCCTGCTCGGTGATGTAGTCGCTGAGCAGCCTGAGCGCCGGGTAGGTGAACAGCAGGACGGTGTCAACCTGCGTGCCGAAGCGTTGCGACAACCGGGCCGCGAACAGCTTTAGCGAAGCGGAGTCGAAACCGAGATGACCGAGCGGCTCGTCCGGGTCGATCCTCGACGGATCGGTCTCCAGGATATCGCCGGCAAGCGCCAGCAGGGCTTGCAGCACGTCTAGCGTCTTGTCGGCCGCGGGACTGGTGGTCTGGGAATTCATGCTGTTACCTTCAACATCGCTGTCCGCCGCTGGGCATTCTCGCGCCGTTACGATCCCGCAGCCTGCAGACGCATTTCGGACGTCTTCGGGTCGGTGAACCAGAAGCGGGTACGCGCGAAACAATAGCCTGGAGCCGAAACCCGGCGCCGCTGCCCAACGCCGTAGAGGCCGGCGAAGTCCACTTTCGCCGCGCTCACCCATTCGCGGGCGAAACGGAAAGACAGCTCCTCCATCTCGTCGCGGACGGCCGGGGCTGCCGTCTCGGGCCGGGCGATCACATCCGGGTCGTCGCGGCCGGCGACGAAATTGGCGAGCGACGCGGCAAGGCCATGCCAATCCCGTGCGAGGATAGCGACGCGCGTCGGCAAGGGCGTGCGTCCGATCTGGAACGTGTAGAGGAAGTCTTCCAGATCCGGCCGCGCGTTCGCCGCGCCGCGGTCCTGTGCGCGCTCTATGTGCAGCCGCAGGCGGCTGGCCATGCGCTTCAGCGTCTCGGCGTCCCTTGCCGAGATCGGCAGGATCGGCAACACCGGCGCTACGTCCACGGCTGAAGCGCCTTGCTGACGAGGCGGACTTTCCTCGATCACGACATGGCCACAGGCGCCGCCGAAGCCGAAGGCGCTCACGCCGGCGCGGAAAGGCAGCGGGGTTCGGTCGTGGTCGTGCAAGCGTTCCCAGGGCTCAGTGCTTTGCACGAAATGGAAGGGCGTGCCTTGCGTCTTGCACATCGGGTTGACCGTCCGCAGCTGTGGACTGCCGGGCAGGCAGGCATGCTTCATCGCCAAGAGCACTTTGACCACGCCGGCGAGCCCCGATGCCGCTTCCAGATGGCCGATGCTGGCCTTTGCCGAACCGACGCCGCAGCGGTGCGCAATACTTTCGCCGCGACCGGCGAGCTCCTCATACGCCATGCGGATGGCATTGAATTCGATCGGGTCGCCAAGCGGTGTGCCGGTGCCGTGGGCTTCGATATAGGTCACGGTGCGCGGGTCGATGCCGGCCCGTTGCCACGTCGTGGCGATGAGCTGCTTTTGCGCCGTCGGGTTCGGCGCCGTCAGCCAGTTGGCGCGGCCGCCATGGCTGATCGCCGAGCCGATCAGCAGGCCATAGATGTTGTCGCCGTCGGCCAGGGCCTGCGCATACGTCTTGAGCAGGAGCGTGACCACGCCTTCGCCGCGCGCATAGCCGTTGCCGGCAGCATCGAAACTCCGTGTCCGGCAATCCGGGCTCAGCGCTCCTTCCGCTTTCAGCGAGCGCGACAAGGTCGGAGCGAGGATGAGGTTGGCGGCGCCCACGATCGCGCTCGTGCAGTCGCCGGCGCGGATTGCCTGAGCCGCTATATGCAGCGCCGCCAGTGAACCGGAGCAGGCGGAATCGATGGCCAAGCTCGGGCCGGTCAGCCCAAGCGCGAACGATATGCGATTGGCCATCACCGCGCTCGCCACGCCCGTCGCCAATTCCTTGTCGGGCGCGATGTCGCTGCGGTAGAGCAGTTCTTCGTAGTCGGACTTGCCGGTGGCGAGGAACACGCCCGTGCGCCCGCGCGCCAGATCCGTCGCGCGATAGCCGGCGTCCTCGATGCAATGCCAGGCCGATTCCAGCGCTATGCGCTGCAGCGGGTCCATGAGCCGCGCCTCGTCGGGCGATATGCCGAAGAAGGCGGCGTCGAAGGCATCTACGTCCTCGATGAAACCGCCCTCGGCGATGCCGGGCTGCCGCCGTGCGGCTCGGTCGGAATGCAGTCCCTCCGGAACAGGCCCGACGCAGTCGCTGCATGCCGCCAGATTGTCCCAATAGTCCGCCAGGGTCGGCGATCCGGGGAGACGAGCGTCCATGCCGATGATGGCGATGGGTTCGCGCCAGTGCTTTTCGGCTTCGCTGGGTGGCTGGTCCTGCCGTGTCGCGCCTGGATGGGCGCCTGCAAAACGTGCTGCCTCGGCCATCGGCTACTCCTGCTTTTCCAGCACCGGCTCGCCGAGCGCCACCTTCAAGGCGCGCAGCAGTTCGTCCTTCGAGCGGGTTGTCGGGCGCTGTGCGCCGGCATCGGTCGCCGGCTCTGGCGCAAGGTGTCGGGCGAGGAGCTGCGGTGTCTGGTATTGCCAGAAGATCGTCGGCTCCAAGGTCAAGCTAAGCAGGTCGTTCAGTCTGACCGCCAGTTGCGCCGCCATGACGGAATCGATGCCGATGGCGCCGAAACTGTCGGTCGGTTCGGTGGCCGCGCCTGAGCCGACCAGCGCCCGAGCTTCGGCGAGGATGCGCTGCTGCAACTCGCCGGCCTTGAAGGTGTGGTTTTGCGGGAAGGACATTTCGGCGGGCGCTGCCATCGCCGGCTCCTTGTCAGGCACGCGCGGCTTGAGCAGTGGCAATTCGCCGGACAGATACAGCGCCTTGGTCAGCCGCCGCTGCACCTTGCCGCTGGTCGTCTTAGGCAGCGATGCCGGCGGGATGAAGACGACATCGGCGAGCCTGGCGTCGTGCTCCTGCCAGACGGCGGCGCGGACAGTCTTTTCAAGCTCGGCGAGATCGATCGCGTTGCGCGCCGTGCGCTCGATCTCATGCACGACGACGATCGTTTCGCCGTCGTCGCGTTCGATCGAAAAGGCGGCACCATTGACGGTGCGAAACGCCGGATGGCTGTCCTTGACGGTGAGCTCGATATCCTGCGGGTAGATGTTGCGGCCGCGCGAGATGATCAGGTCCTTGAGCCGTCCGGCGATGAACAGTTCCTTGTTCCACAGGAAGCCAAGATCGCCGGTGCGCAGGAAGTGCGGCTCGGTCGCCTCGGCCGGGCTCTGCGCAAAAGTCTGCCGGCTGGCGTCGGGCGCCTGCCAATAGCCGCGCGCGATGCTTGCGCCGCGCACCCACACCTCACCGATCGCGCCGTCCGCGCAGCGCGACTGCGTCTCGGGATCGATGATGGCCACCTCCATGTCGTCGGCCGGGCGTCCCGAGCTGACCAGTTCCACCGCATCCGCGTCCTCGGTGGGAATGAAGATGCCGCGCGCCAGCGCCGCCTTGTCCACCTTGGCGACGACCGGCTTTTCGCCGACCCGCGACGTGGTGCTGAGCAGCGTAGCCTCGGCGAGGCCATAGGCCGGAAAGAAAGCGTCTTCGGCAAAACCGAAGGGTGCGAATTTTTCCTGGAAGCTGGCAAGCGTCGAGGCGTGGATGGACTCGGCGGCGTTGAGCGCGTTGCGCCATGAGGAGAGGTCGACGCCTTCGAGTTGTTCCGGCCGTATCGACTTGACGCACAGCCGATAGCCGAAGTCGGACGACATGCTCGACGTCGCGCGGTAGCGGCTGATCGCCTGCAGCCAGAGCGCCGGATTGCCGCTGAAGGCGGCCGGGCTCATCATGTAGCAGGTGGCGCCGACATAGAGCGTCTGGATGACGATGCCGATCAGTCCAAGATCGTGGAACAGCGGCAGCCAGCTGACGATCACGGTGTCTTCGTCATGGCCCATATGGCGAGCGGTGAGACGCGCATTGTGGATGAGGTTGGCGTGGCTCACCATCACGCCCTTCGGCGTGCTGGTCGAGCCGGACGTGTATTGCAGGAAAGCGATGTCGGTCCTGGCTTCGGCCGCCGCGTCCCAATCGTCCACGCTGCTTTCCTTTTCGAGGTCCTCGACACACAGAAGCTCAAGAGTGCTGACCGTCGGATAGGGTTTCGACCATGCCACGATGTTGTCGCGGATGGCGTGGCAGGTGAGGATGAAGCGCGGCTTGCAGTCGGCCACGATCGCTTCGAATGTCGCCCAGCTTCGCTTGTTGGGTTTGGGCGTGTGCGCCGGCACCGCGATGGCGCCGCCATAGAGCGTGCCGAAGAAGCCGAGCACGAATTCGGCGCCTTGCGGAAACAGGAGCAAAACACGCTCTCCAGCGGCATTCCGGCGCTGCAGTGCGGCCCCGATGAGCCGGCAGGATTCATCGAGTTGCCGGTAGCTGATCCGCCTCTGCTCTTCCTTGCCATCCCTTAGGTTCGCGTAGGCCACCTTGTCGCCCAGCCGCGAGGCCCTGTCCCGCGCGATCTGGACGAGGGTTTCAGAGATCGCCTGTTGCATTGTATCCTCTTCAAGCCGCCTTGATCGAAGACGGCTCCTCCCGTCATTCGAAAATCACGCCGCGCCTGAGCATCCCTTGCTTCGGATGCCCGTCGTGGTGGAACTTTATGCTTTCGGCTGAGTTACACTAATATAATAGTATCCGCAACGATGAATGATCGGAATTTTACATGATGGTCATCGCCAGGCAGAGGTGAGGATCAGACCCGGTAGAATCGCGATGCGTTGGTCGAGAATATCCGGGTGTCGCCGCGCAGTTCGGCGGGCAGGCTGAGCATGGTGGCGGCCAGCACGTCGCCATACTCGCCGGAGATCCGGCAGACCGGCCAATCGCTCCCGAACATTAGCCGATCCGCCCCGAAACAAGCCACCACATGATGCACGTAAGGCTCGAGATCGGCGACCGTCCACGCCGATGCATCGGCCTCGGTGATCATGCCCGATAGCTTGCAGTGGACATTGTCGAATGCGGCGACGTGCGCGATCGCGTCCCGCCACGGATCGAGCGCGCCGTTTGCGATCGGCGGCTTCGAGATGTGGTCGATCACCGCCCGCAATGTCGGGACCTTTTCAAGCGCCGTGGCGATATGGGCGAGGTGCCGGGGGAAGGTCAGGAAATCGAAGGCGACGCCGCTGTCGGCGATCCTGCCGAGGTTGCGCAGCACGGTCGGCCGCAGGATCCAGGCATCGTCCTTGAGGTCCTGCAGCATCGGCCGGATGCCGACGAATTTCGGTCTGTCGCGGTAGAGGCGAAGCTGGTCGGCGAAATCGTCGGCCTCCATGTCGAGCCAGCCGACGACACCGGCGATGAAGTCGGTGCGCGCCGCAAGCTCGAGCAGGAAATCGCTCTCGGCGCGCGTCTCAGCCGCCTGGACGACGATGGTGCGGCCGACGCCAAAGCGCTTCAGCAGCGGCGCCATGTCTTCAGGTCCATAATCGCGCAGCAGGATATCGGGCGCGCCTTGCATCCGGTGATAGTCACCGCGCGCGGTCTGCCACAGGTGATGATGGGCATCGATGATCATGGCCCGCTTTCCTCTCGAGCTTGCATTATCGCGGCTCTCAGGCGGCGCGTCCGCTCTGTTGGAGAGCAGGTATTTTGGCCGCCATTCTCGTCAACACCGATCCCGGTCCCACCTCGACGAATTCCGTCGCGCCGCGGGCCTTGAGATAGCCGATCGATGGCTCCCACAGCACCATCGACTTCAGCTGCCGGACCAGCAGCAAGCGGATCGCCGTCTCGGGATCGCTCTCATCCGGATAGGGACGGGCGGTGACATTGGAGATCACGGTCTTGCGCAGCGGCCGGAAGGAAAAGTCGCGCAGGAAATCGTCGAACATCTCGGCCGCCGGCGCCATGGCGCGCGAATGGAATGCGGCGCCCACGGGCAGTTTGATAAAGGCCGCAGCACCAGCGCCGATCATCGCTCCTTCGGCCTTTTCGATATCGCTTGTGGGACCGGCAATCACGATCTGCTCCGGCGTGTTGAGGTTGGCGATGTCGAGTTGGTCGAAGCCGTGTCTCGCGAGCGTTTCGCGGATCGCGTCGACGGCAAGACCGATCACCGCCGCCATCCCGCCCGCTCGCATCCCCGCCATGATCTGCCCGCGTCGCACCACCATGCGCAGGCCATTGAGCAGATCGAAGGCGCCGGCCGCCTGCAGGGCGTTGTACTCACCGAGGCTATGGCCAACCAGCCAGTGCGGCGCCACACCAGCGGCGACAAGCTTTTCGTGGTGGAGGGCGTTGACGACGTAGAGGCAAGGCTGGGTCACCTCGGTGCGCCTCAGCGTCTCCTCGTCGCCCTCGAGACACATCTGGCGAACTGAAAATCCGGCGATGCGATCGATCCGGCTTTCGAGCGGTCCAAACATCGCACTCGTGTCGAACAGGTCCTTGCCCATCCCCTTGAACTGTGATCCCTGTCCGGGAAACATGAACACGCGCATGGAATTTCTTCAGCCTTTCTATCGTCGATGGATTGCGGAACAACGCGAGCCCGGCGCGCAGGAACTGGTCGACGTTTGGCGCCTGCGGGATCGGCGATGACGAAGGAAACCGCGGACCCGAACCGCATCGATCTCTGGTATGCGAGGCTCGAGGACTTCACGGAAGAGGAACAAGCTGCCTGCCTGCGGTTGTCGAGCCCGCTCGAACGGCAACGCTATGAGGCGTTCAAGTCTCGGGATGCCGGACTTCAATACCTGGCCGGGCGCGGCCTCGTGCGCACGACGCTCTCGCGCTACCGGAACATCGCGCCGCAGGATTGGCGATTTCTCGCCAACCGGAACGAGCGTCCATTCCTCGATCCCGAGCTCGGCGTCGCCAACCTGCATTTCAATCTCTCGCACACGCGCGGTCTGGTCGCCTGCGTGGTCGGAGCCATCGAGGAGATCGGGGTCGACGTCGAGCGCCGCGACCGCGATGCCGGTCTCGACGAACTGGCGCCGGTCGTGCTTGCCCCAGTGGAGAAGGAGCGTTTCGCCAAGCTGCCGCGCGACCTGCAGCCGGAATTCTTCTTCGCGCATTGGACGCTGAAGGAGGCCTATGTGAAGGCTCGCGGCATGGGATTGTCGCTGCCGGTGCAAGAGATCTGCCTGGATATCGCGTCGTCTCCGCCGACCATGTCCTTCGCCGGCGCCATCGATGACGACCCTGCGCGCTGGCGGTTGAGGACCCTGCGACCGACCGAGGAGCACATTGTCGGTGTCGCGGCTGCCCCAGCGGGTGGACAGCTGAGTTTGAACGCAAGGCAGACGCGCGTCATCAATCGGGATTGATCGCTGCCGCGCTGTCAAAGGCGCCGGTCTGCTCCAGACCGGAAGGAGCCGGTCCCTGGCCATTGCCTCAAGGCTGGATTGAGTGACCGGAATCGGCTGCCGCCTTGGTGGCGGTCTTCGGCGAAGCTGCATGCGTTCCATTCTCTGCCTTCGTCATGATGCCGGCGATCCGCATGGCGATCGCATCGATCACCGGCGCGCGCATGATCGTGTAGTGGTCGGCGTCCATCTCGATGATCTCGATGCCGGCGAGCAGATCGCGCCATTCTTCCCGCACTCGCATGAGGTCGTCGCGCTGTGCCGCGGCAAACAACAGCAAGGCGACATCCGTCGACCGGGGACGGTGCGCATCGAGGGCTTTGGAGCCTGCCTGGAAGACATCGTGTACCGCCTTGAGCGCGGCATTGCCGGTCGGCATCCCGCTCCGTTCCAATTGCCGTGCCAGCCAGGCGATACGCTCCTCCTCTGACAATCTGTCCAGCTCTTCAGGACGACTGTCGAGGGCAAGGTTTGCTGATGCCGCGAGATCAGCGACGAAACGCCGGAAGGGTCCGGGTTGCTGCTCATCGGCCGCGCGACGCTCTGGCACCGCGCTGTCGATCATCGCGACGACACCCAGCGTCTCTCCGTCCGCCGCAAGGCGCCGCGCCATCTCCTGCACGACCAGGCCGCCGAGCGACCAGCCCAGCAGATGATAGGGGCCGTCGGGCTGGATTGATCTTATTTCGTCGATATAGCGCTCCGCCATAGCGTCGATCGAAGCGAGCGTCGCCTCCGCCTCCGAGGTAAGTCCCGATGCGCGGATGCCATAGACGGCACGTCCGGGCGGCAGCGCCTGGGCGAGCGCGGCGTAGCACATGACATTGCCGCCGATCGGGTGGACGCAAAACAGGGCGGGGTCGTCGTTGCCGGCACGGATCGGGATCGCCAGCCGCGCCTCATGTGCGCTGCCGCCGTCACGCAGCACCGCGGCCAGGCCGGCCACCGTCGGGTGTGCGATCAAAGTCGGGAACGAGACGCGCTGCGCAAACCGCTCCTCAAGCCTTGCCATTAATCGCATGCCGGCGAAGGAGGAGCCGCCGAGCGCGAAGAAATTGTCCTCGCGGCCGATGTCGGAAATAGCGAGCACATCGCGCCACAGTTCCGCGACGCCCTCTTCGAGACCTGCGCGTGGCGGCGCGTAGGCGCGCTCGACGCTTTCGCGCGAACCGAAGTCAGGCTTGGGCAAAGCCGAGCGCACGACCTTGCCATTGTCGCTGAGCGGCAGCCTGTCGAGCGGAAGGAAGAAGGTCGGCACCATATAGGCGGGCAGCGTCGCGCGCAGCCGCTCCCGCAAGGCTGCCGTGTCCAGCCCGCGCTGCTGGTCCTTGGCCACGACATAGGCAACCAGATGGCGTGTTCCGGCGCTGTCGGTGGCGGCCGAGACGACGGTTGCCCCGACCTCCGTCCCGGCCAGCAGCGCAGCCTCGACCTCCGCGCACTCGACCCTGAAACCCTGGATCTTGACCTGGAAATCCTTGCGTCCGAGGAACTCGATCTCGCCGTCGCCGAGATAGCGGCCCAGGTCGCCGGTACGGTACAGGCGCTCGCCGGTCACCGGATGGGTTATAAAGCTCGTCGCGGTCTTGGCCTCATCGCGCCAGTAGCCGAGCGCGACGCCGATGCCGCCGATATAGAGGTCGCCCGGAACCCAGGGCGGGCAGACAGCGAGATCGCCGTCCAGCACATGGATCGACTGATGCTCCATGGCATGCCCGTATGGGATGGAGCGCCATTCCGGATCGATCCTGCCGATGGGATAGAGGATCGACCAGATCGATGCCTCGGTGGCGCCGCCGAGGCTGAAGATCGCCGCATTGGGCGCGGCCGGACGGATGCGTTCCGGCAGGTTGAGCGGGATCCAGTCGCCGCTGAGCATGACCAGCCGCAGCGACGGCATGATCGCGCCATGCGTGCCCTCGACGGCAAGCTGCATCAGCGCCGGAACCGAGTTCCAGATCGTCACGCCATGCTCTTGCACCAGGTCGCGCCAGTGCGAGGCCTCCTTGGCCCGCGTCGCGTCCGGCATGACGATCGCGCCGCCGGCGGCCAGCGTGCCAAAAATGTCGTAGACCGAAAGGTCGAAGCTCAGCGACGAAAGCGCCAGCACCTTGTCGTCGTGGTTCACCCCATAGCGGGCATTGAGATCGGCTATCGTGTTGGCCGCGCCGCGATGGTCGATCATCACGCCCTTGGGCATGCCCGTGGAGCCGGAGGTGAAGATCACATAGGCGAGGTCGGCCGTCGTGCCGTCGGCTGACACGATCGCATCGGTCTCTTGATCGGCGAGCGCGTCGACGGCCATCCGCTCAAGCCCGGCTGGCCAGGCGAGCGAGCTGTCGAGGCTTTGCTGCGTCAGCGCGATGGTCGCGCCGCTGCCGGAAAAAAGCAGGTTGCGGCGCTCTTGCGGAAGCTCCGGGTCGATCGGCACATAGGCGGCGCCGGCATAGAGGATGCCGAGCACGGCGGCGACCTGTTCCCAGCCCTTGCCCATCGACACCGCCACCAACTGTCCAGGCTGTACGTTCCGTGCACGCAACATGCGCGCGATGCCCAGCGCGCGCCGCCGCAATTCGCCGTAGCTCATGCGCCGTTCGCCGGCGATCACCGCCAGCCGGTCCGGATGGCGAACCGCCTGTTGCTCGAAGCTTTGCTCCAGGCGCTGGAATTCGGCATGGGGGATCTCGGCGCGTACCGGCGCGGGGCAGTCTCCTGCCGCCGGTTCCCTCTCGTGCCAGAGCGAATCGTCATTCGCCAGGCGAGACATCAGGCGGTGATGCGCGTCGCAAAGTTCCTCGACGAAGCCGGCCGGAAAAATCTGCTCGACATAGTCCCAGTTGAAGATCACTGAGCCGTCTTCGAAGACATGCATCTGGTGATCGAGATAGACCTGCGGCACGTCGAGACGGGCCGATGTGTGATCGATGCGTGCGCGAGGCCGATCATCGGGTTCGGCAGTCGGTGTGACTGTCGTGAAGGTCACCGGGATGCTGACGCCGGGGCCGCTGCCGGCGCGCTGTTGCATGGCGCGGGTGACGTCGAGGCCGCTCACTTCGATGCGCTCGCAATCGCGCCAGAATTGGCGCTGCATGGCTTTCGTCCGCTCGAGGAAGGAACGTTCGCGCGAGGCGTCGACTTCGAGCAGGATTGTGGTGCCGAAATTGCCGAAGACATTGGCCGAGCGTGGCAGATGCTGGAACCGTCCCGAGTGAAGCACGGTGATGGCAAAATGCTGGCTGCCGGCATAGCGCGCCAGCACGTCGGCATAGACGGCGCAGCCGAGCAGGCTGGGCGTGACGCGCGATTTGGCGCAGATGTCGACGATTTTCTTCCATTCGGTGGCTGTGAAGGTGCGGCTGACATGACGGAAGCGGGGCCGTTGCCCGTCGCCGGGCCACCGGGTCAGCGGCAAGGCCGGCGGTCCGGGAAAGTCGGCAAGCCGGGGCTGCCAATAATCCCAGGCCTTTTGCCGGCGCGGTCCTTGCCGCGCCGCGTTCTGTGCTTCGACATAGTCGGCGAACGACATCTCGATCGGCGGCAGGCGGGCGGCCGGGTCGGCGCTCAGCGCCAGCAATTCCTGCAGCAGTATGCGGAAGCTCCAGCCATCCATCATCCACAGCGCGAAGCGCATATGCAGGCGCAGCCCGTCGTCGCTGCGCGTCGCGCGAATGTCGAATTGCGGCCATGTGTCGGACGGTATCTCCGCTTCGCTCATCTCGCCGCGAAGCGTATCCAGCCGCCATGCGCGCTCGGCATCGGGAAGGGTGCGCAGATCCTCGATGACGATCTCATAGGGACCGACGTCGCGCAGGATCTCCTGAGTGCCGGAGGGATGGATGACGGCGCGCAGCATGTCGTGCCGCTCGACCAGCCTCGCCAAGGCCCGCGTCAGGCCGTCGCCGAGAACCGCCGGAATGTCCGCTTCGACATAGTAGCGCGCCGGCGTGCTGAGCTCGATCGCGCCACTCTGGCCGACCCAGTAGGCCTGCTGGATGCCTTCGAGCAGGAAGGCCTGGTTGTCGTTTCGCACAACGTCGTTGAACATCTCGCCTCTCCTCCCTTGCGAGCCGGCGTCTTCCGCCATCGGCGCCTTGCATGGTTCTAATATATTAGTGTAATAATCGCGGCAAGCCCGGTGTTGGACTGTCTTTCGTCTCGGCTCGCTCTGCGGGCGGAGACCAGGACGGTCGGCAAATGCGAGAACGGGTCGGCGAGGAGGATCGATGCGGAGCGAGCCCGATATTCGTGCGCAAAACAACCTGTCGGCGACAGCGCGCGCCGCTTCGATTGCCAGGCATGACGAAGCAGTCGCGCGCGCCTTGCGGCTGCACGGCGCGCGGCCCGACAATTGGGTGCCGGAGCGCTCAGGCATCGACCATGATGTGGTCGTGGTTGGCGGCGGCCAATCAGGTGCTGCGATCGCCTTCGCGCTGCGGCGTGCGGGCATTGCCGGGACGAGCGTGATCGACGCCGCCGACGAGGGCAGGGAGGGTGTCTGGCTGACGACGGCGCGCATGAATTCGCTGCGCTCGCCCAAGCTGCTGCCCGGACCGGAGCTTGGTATACCCGAGCTCGGCTTCCAGGCCTGGTACGAGGCGCGTCACGGCGAGGCGGCCTTCGCGAGCCTGGCCTTCATTCCGCGCCTCGACTGGGCCGCCTATCTCAAATGGTATCGCGCGGCGACCGGCGTCAGTATCCGATTCCAGACCCGCCTTGAAGGCGTCGATCCTGTCGAAGGTGGTTTGCGGCTTCGCCTCTCTGTTGCCGGCCGCCCTGTGGAGGAGACCTGCCGCAAGCTGGTTCTGGCCACCGGCTTCGCCGGCAGCGGCAGCACCAACATGCCGGCCTTCATCAGGTCGACGCTGCCTGCTCCTCTCTACGCCCATGCCGAAGCGCAGATCGATTTCGAGCCGCTGAAAGGCCGCCGGATCGCGATCTTCGGCGCCGCGTCGGCGGCTTTCGACGCCGCCGCCGTCGCGCTCGAAAGCGGAGCCGCCGACGTGCATCTTTTCTGCCGGCATGACGACATCGAGCGCTACTCGCTGATGCGCAAGCTCTACTATCCCGGCTCCGTCGAGCATTTCCGCGAGCTGCCCGACCGCGATCGCTGGCGCATTATGAGCGTGCTTTGCCGCCGCGCGCAGGGCCCGGTGCCGGATACCGTGCGCCGGGTGCGGAAGTTCGAGAATTTTTACCTCCATCTCGGCGCGCGCGATCCCGCGCTCAGCCTCGACAGCGGCGCCGTCCGCCTCAAGCTGGCCGGCCGCGACAGTGGGCTTCGGTTCGACTTCGTCATTGCCGGCACAGGCTACAGCGTCGATCTCACTGCACGGCCGGAACTGGCAGGCCTTGTCGAACGGATCGCGCTGTGGCGCGATCGCTACCGGCCGGAACCCGGCGAGGAGAATGCCGAGCTGTCGCGCTATCCTTATCTGTCGCCGGGCTTCGCTTTCGCCGAGAAAGAGCCGGGCACCGCGCCGTTCCTCCGCAACATCCATTTCTTCAGCGCCGGCGCCACGCTCAGCAACGGCCGCAATCCCGGCGAGGTCAGCGGCATGCGTCACGGCATACCGCAGCTCGTCTCGGCCATCGGCCGCGATCTTTTTGTGGACGATTCCGGCGCCCATGTCGCGCGCATCCTGGCGCCGCCACAACCGATCCTCGACGATGCCGAATACAAGGACCGGATCTGGCAGGAACGCGTGCAACCGCAATTGGCCGGCGCGGATGCCGTGGACGGTTGAGGACACTTCCAAGGAGGTACGAGGAATGGACGGTATGCTGAGTGTGGATCGGTTCGCGGTTGAAAGCTTGATCCTCGAACAAGCGGAGAAGATCCTGAAATGCGATGCCGTGGGGCCGCTGGATCATTTCCTCGATCTTGGCGGCGACTCGCTGATGGCGCCGGTGCTCGCCGGCCGCATCGAGGCCGCGTTCGGCTTCCGGCCCGAACTCGAGGACATCTTCACCAGGCCGTTCGGCGAGCTGGCGGAGCTCGTCGTCGCCGAAATATCCCGCTCGTAGAAAAGGGCCGCTCCGGCGGCCCTTTTATCTCTTGTCAGTTGTCGGCGCGAAAAACCTGCCGTTGCGTGCCGAGCCCTTCGATCCCCAGCTCGACGATGTCGCCGTCCCGGAGATAACGCGGCGGCTTGAAACCCTGGCCGACGCCGGGCGGCGTGCCGGTCGAGACGATATCGCCCGGATGCAGCGTCATGAACTGCGACAGGTAGCTGATGACATGCGCGACGCCGTAGACCATCGTTGCGGTCGAGCCGCTCTGCTTCATCTCGCCGCTGACCTTGAGCCACATTTTGAGCTTCTGCGGGTCGGCGACCTCGTCGCGCGTCACCAGCCAGGGGCCGATCGGACCGAACGTGTCGCAGGACTTGCCCTTGGTCCACTGCCCTGAGCGCTTGGTCTGGAAGTCCCGCTCGGAGACGTCGTTGATGACGCAATAGCCGGCGACGTGATCGAGCGCCTGTTCCTGCGTGACATATTTCGCCGGCTTGCCGATGACCACGCCGAGCTCGACCTCCCAGTCCGTAGCAGTCGAGCCGCGCGGGATCAGGACATCGTCATTGGGACCGCAGATCGCGGAGGTCGCCTTCATGAAGATCACCGGCTCCGGCGGCACTTCCAGTCCTGACTCCGCCGCGTGATCGGCATAGTTCAACCCGATGCAGATGAACTTGCCGGTGCCCGCCACGCACGGTCCGAGGCGCGGTTCGCCCGCGACGAGGGGAAGGCTTTCGATGTAGAGCTTCTCGGCCCAGGTGAGATCGGCGAGCCACCGTCCGCTTATGTCGTCGACGATGCCGCTGAGGTCGCGGATATGCCCGTTCCGGTCGAGCACGCCGGGACGTTCGGAGCCGGACGCTCCATAGCGAAGGAATTTCATAGAGTGTCTCCGGTTTCGCTATGCGGCGCTTGCCGCTCTTTTGTTCATCAGGAAGGCGTTGAGCTCCCAGGACTGGACATCGATGAGATGCTGTGTCTCCGGCCGGCCGAACTTGCTGTGCAGATAGATCTTGTTCGGTCGCGACGAGCGCGAATTGACCTCATGCGATTTCGGATGCGGCAGGTGGATGCCGCATGCCGCGCGGCAGATCGAGAACTCGGCGCCGCTCTCGAACAGCGACAGTGAGAAGTCGATGTCCTCGGCGCCCCAGGTGCGGTAGTTCTCGTCGAACCGGAAACGGTCGCCGAGCTTTTCGCGGCGCACCGAGATGTTGCCCGACCAGGCGATCGCCCATGGCACCGGCAGGTCCATCATCACGTCGTTGCAGGCGGCGTAGTTCTTTTCGCGCAGGTCCGGGAAGCGGCCGGTCTCGCGCAGCCTGCCGATCGTGCCGTCGACATCGTTGAGATCGAGCGCATCGATGGCGGCCTGCAGTTCTTCGGCGTGATCGTCGGTGTTGGAGAAGCCATAGAGGTAGCCAAGCACGACCTGATTTGGCTTGGCGTGCGCGCCTATGTGAGCCTTCACGAACCCTTGCGAGACGACGATGCCGCAGTCGAGCAGGATGCAGACCTCGCCTTCGGCAAGCTCGATGCCGAGATTGCGCGCGCGGCCCGCCCGGTAGCCATTGTCCTGCTGATAGACATAGCGGATCTGCGGGCCGCCGGTGAAGTTGCGCACCACATCCAGCGTGTTGTCGGACGAGCCGTCGTCGACGACGATGATCTCGAAATCATCCTTCGGGATGTTGCTGGCCTGCAGCGACCTCAGGTTCTGGTAAAGCATCTCTTCGCGATTGTAGGTCGGGATGATGACGCTTGCGGCGAATTTGGGCGATCGACTCATGACACTCCTCGCTCTCTCAATGGCCGCGTGCCGGCCTCGCCCGGCGTGCGGGTGCTTGCAACGCAGTTAGTAGGTGGTGCGTCCGCCCGACAGGTCGAATGTCGAGGCGGTGGTGAAGCTGTTCTCCTTCGAGACAAGCCACGCGACCATCGCGGCGGCCTCGTCGACCTCGAGCAGTCGGCCACGCGGAATGCGCGAGCGCATATATTCGATATGCTCGGGCGTGAGCTGCTCGAGGATGCGCGTCTGCGCGGTGGCGGGCGAAATGCAGTTCACCGCGATATCGTATTGCGCCAGCTCCTTGCCGAGCGACTTGGTCAGGCCGATGACGGCCGCCTTCGACGCCGAATAGGCGGCGGCATTCGGGTTGCCTTCCTTGCCGGCGACCGAAGCGATGTTGACGATGCGGCCGTAATTGCGCTCCTTCATGCCGGGTACCACGGCGCGGTTGACGTAAAAGGTGCCGTTGACGTTGATGTCGATGATCTTCTTCCACGTCTCGATGTCGTAAACGTCGAGCGGCACGGCCGGTCCGGCGATGCCGGCGGAATTCACGACGATGGAAATCTTGTCGGCGACCGCCTCGGTCCTGGCGCGAGCCGCATCCACCGCGTCCCAGTCCGCGATGTCGACAACCACGGTGGTGGCGGCCTTGCCGAGTTCTTTCCTGGCGCTTTCGAGGCGCGCTTCGTCCATATCCCAAAGCGTCACGGTCGCGCCCGAGGCGACAAAGCGTTTGGCCATGGCGAAGCCCAGTCCCTGGGCCCCCCCGGTCACCACCGCGTGTTGACCGTCCAGATCGATCCTGTTCATATCGAGCGTTTCCTCCCGTCCAATTTGGTTGCGGATTCCAAGGTGGCGAACACCGTTTTGCGATGCGCGGAACGGTTGGTCCGTCCGGGCTTCGATCCGACTTGCCCGACTTTGTTATATTAGTGTAACAAGCCTCGCAAGCATCATCTCCGGAATTATCCGGACGGGCTCGAGGAGGATTCGCGTGAAGGTTACTGAGCGGCGCGCCGTGGGCGCCACGGGGCTGCAACTGACGGCACTGGGCATGGGTTGTGCATCGCTCGGCGGGCTCTATGCGCCTGTCGATGCCGAGACCGCGATCACGACGCTGCAGGCGGCGCTCGATGCCGGCATCGGCTATTTCGACGCTGCCCCGATGTACGGCCTTGGCCGGGCCGAGCATATGCTCGGCTACTTTCTGCGCGAGCGCGTGCCGCAGGCGCCTGTCGTCGTCAGCACCAAGGTCGGCCGGTTGATGGCGCGCGAGCGGCCTGGACGGCCGCTGCCCCCGGAGGCCGAGAAGAACCCGCTCGATTCCGGGTGGCACAACGGCCTGCCGTTGCGCGAGGTCTTCGACTATTCCTACGACGCCATCATGCGCAGCTTCGACGACAGCCAGCAGCGCATGGGGCGGGCGCGGATCGACATGCTGTTCGTCCACGACATCGGCCGGGTCACCCATGCCGATGCCGCCGGCTTCCACTGGTCGGCCCTGACCAAGGGCGGCGGCTTCCGGGCACTTGCCGATTTGCGTGACGCCGGCATCATCGGCGGCTTCGGGCTCGGCGTGAACGAAGCCGAAGTGGTGCTCGACGCCATGAACGAGGCGCGTCTCGATTGCACCTTGCTTGCCGGTCGTCACACGCTGCTGGAGCAGAACGCGGATGCACTGCTGGCGAAGGCGCTGGACGAGGGCATGGCGATCGTCATCGGCGGCGTCTTCAATTCCGGCATCCTCGCCGCCGGCAACAGCGGCAACCGCAAGTTCAACTACCAGGACGTGCCGCAGGAGGTTGCCCGCAAAGTGGATGAACTGGCGGCCGCCTGCGCCGCGTTCGACGTGCCGCTCGCCGCGGCCGCCATCCAGTTCCCCTTCAGGCATCCGGCCGTGACCTCCGTGCTGATCGGTGCCAAGCATCCCGATCGCGTGCGCCAGAATGTCGGCTGGTTCGAGCAGGCGCTGCCGAACGAGCTGTGGCAGGCGCTTGAGGGCAGGGGCCTGATTTCCTAGGCGCGGAGCCGAGGGGCAGGGCTACATCGTCGCGCCGAGGCTCCACGGCACGAACTCGTTGTCGCCATAGCCCAGCGCTTCCGATTTGGTTCGGCCGCCGGAAGCGACGCGCAGGATCTCCTCGAAGATTTCCTGACCCTTCTGCGCCAGCGTCACGCCGTCCAGTATGTCGCCGCAGTTGATGTCCATGTCCTCACGCATCTGCTCGAAGATGTACGAGTTCGAGGCGAGCTTGATCGACGGCGTCGGCTTGCAGCCGAAGGCCGAGCCGCGCCCGGTGGTGAAGCACAATATGTTGGCGCCACCGGCCACCTGGCCGGTTGCCGAGACTGGGTCGTAGCCGGGCGTGTCCATGAAGACGAGGCCGCGCTCGTTGATCGGCTCGGCATATTCCAGCACCGCGCGCAAATTGGTGGTGCCGCCCTTGGCCGACGCACCGAGCGACTTCTCCAGGATAGTCGTCAGCCCGCCGAGCTTGTTGCCGGGCGAAGGGTTGTTGTTCATCTCCATGTCGTGCCTGGCGGTGTAATCCTCCCACCAGCGGATGCGTTCGATCAGCTTCTCGCCGACAGCGTGGCTTTCGGCGCGACGGGTCAAAAGATGTTCGGCGCCATAGATCTCGGGCGTCTCCGAAAGCACGGCCGTCCCACCCTGCTCGACGAGCAGATCGACCGCGGCGCCCAGCGCTGGATTGGCGCTGATGCCGGAATAGCCGTCCGAACCGCCGCATTGCAGCGCCAGCACCAATTCGGACGCCGGTTGTGGCGTGCGCTCGGCGGCGTTGACGGTCGGCAGCATCTCGACGATGGCGCGTACCCCGGCCTCGACGGTTTTGCGCGTGCCGCCGGTCTCCTGGATCGTCATGGTGCGGAAAGTGGTGCTCTCCTCGATGTTGTAGGATTGCATCCAGCGCGGGATCTGGAAGGCTTCGCAGCCAAGCCCGACCATCAGCACGCCGCCGACATTGGGATTGGTGGCAAAGCCCCATTGCGTGCGCTTCAACAGATCGTAGGCCGGGCCCTTGGTGTCGATGCCGCAGCCGGTGCCGTGCACCAGCGAGATGATGCCGTCGATATTGGGATGGTCGCGCAGGATGCCGGAACGATTGACCTCCTCGACGATGAAGCGCGCGACGCTGGCCGAGCAGTTCACCGAGGTCAGGACGGCGACGTAGTTGCGCGTGCCGACTTTGCCGTTCGGCCTGCGGTAGCCCATGAAGGTGGACCGCTCATCATCGGGAAGCATAGCCGTCTGTCTGGCGTTCGAGCCATAGCCGTAGTCACGCTCGAAATCGCGCAGATAGACATTGTGCTCGTGCACCCAATCCCCGGCCGTGATCGAGCCGCGCGCGAAGCCGATGGTCTGGCCGTATTTCACGATCGGCTCGTCCGCCGCGATGTCGCGCATGGCCATCTTGTGGCCGCGCGGGATGCGCGCCCGGGCAGTGACATCGTCGGCCTTTTCGCCGGTTGCCAGTGGGTCGACCGCCAGGACGATGTTGTCGGCGGGCGAAAGCCTGATGAAGCGTGTCATTCCCAAAGTCTCTGAAGAAAGCGCTCGCCAGTCCCGCGGCGAGATATCGGTGATTCAGAATACTAATATAATAGAATGTCAGTGGTCAAGCTGCGAAGCCCGACGCGGGGCGCGGAGTGGGGATCAGGCTGTGGACTACGCCTCGCGCGTGGCGGCGGGAGATGCGGTCACGAGTGGCAGGGCGTCCGCCTTCGCGCGTACGGTTGGATCGATCTCGGCCGGCGCGGCAAGCACTCAGTCCAGGTGGAAGACTTCCTGCATCGCCGCCCACCATTCGCCTTGCGCGCGGGTCGGCAACGGTTGCTGCATCGGGTCGCACAGCTCCCACCATTTGCGCATCGCCGGCTCTTCGCCCATGCGCGCGGCGTCCGTTGCGAAATCGTCGCCGTGATACTCCCAATAGGCGAAGAGCAGGTTTTCCGGCTCGCGCAGGAAGATGGAATAATTCCTGATGTTGGCGCGACTGATGATTTCGAGCACCCCGGGCCACACGGCTGCGTGGACACGTTTGTACTCAACCATCGTCTCGGCCTTCAGGCCGATGCAAAGCCCCATTCTCATCATCAGTTGGTCTCGCCTGGTTCTGTCGCGCGGTCGTTCAATCGAGCAGGTCGGCGGCGACTTCGAGCGTGTTGCGGAACGAGGTCTCCAGATGGCTCTCCATCGCTTGCGCCGCGCCCTCGGCGTCATGGCGCGTAAGCGCGTCGAGGATGGCCTCGTGCTGCTCGATCGTCTGTTCGCCATAGCCCGGCTCGGGGATGGCGAGGTAGCGGCCGCGATCCATCTGCGCCTTGGAGATGTCGACCGCCCGCCAGATCATCGGCAGGCCACAGATCTCGGCGATGGTGCGGTGGAAGACGTCGTCGAGCTGGATCGCCACGGCATAGCGGCCGCGCGCAATGGCGAGCTTGTGCGCGGCCATGTTGTCTTCCAGGAGTTCGGCTGCCTGCGGCGTCAGCTTGACGGCGGCGCGCCTGGCGCTTTCCATCTCCAGCGCCCGGCGGATGACGTAGGCTTCTTCAAGATCGGCGCGGCTGATCGGTGCGACATAGGTTCCGGTCTGCGCCAGGATCTTGACCAGCCCTTCGTCGCTGATGCGCTTGACCGCCTCGCGCACCGGCGTGCGCGAAACGCCGAGAGCCTCGGCGATCGCGACCTCGTTGATGATCTCGCCCGGCTTCAGCCGTCCGACGACGATCATATTGCGGATCTTGTTGTAGATCTGGTCGCGCAGCGGCAGCGCCCGGTTCAAGGTCGAGGGGTCTAGATCCATGAAAAATCCCATCCTTCGTCCACGCCAACTGCAAAAGTTATATTAGAATGTCAACCAGAATGCATCAGTGGATGTAGGCGACCCGGCCCCCGCCAAAAAGGGGCCGAAAACCAGCTTGTCAGAACTGTTATATTAGTGCAATAGTGCCCGCCGTCGCGATATTAACGTCGCGGCGAAGGCGTTGCTGGGGGTGCCGAAGCGCGGTTTGCGTGGACGCCTTCGCGGTCGGCTTGAGGGGCCGGCTTACGTTTCAAATGACCGTCGATCCCGTGCCGAGGCGCACCGGGGCCGTCTTGCCAGGGAGGACCAAGCCGGAAATGACTGCGGTGGCGGATTGTGCCCTCGACATGCGAGGCATTAGCAAAACGTTCCCGGGCGTGAAGGCGCTCTCGAACGTGAATTTCGCCGTCAAGTTCGGCACGGTGCACGCCGTCGTCGGCGAGAATGGCGCCGGCAAGTCCACCCTGATGAAAGTGCTCAACGGCTCCTATGCGCCGACCAGCGGCACGATCAAGGTGGGCGGCGCCGAGGTGCGTATGCGCAAACCGGCCGACGCCCAGGCGCTCGGCATCCGCATGGTGCATCAGGAGATCAATCTCGTCCCCGACCTGACCGTCGCCGAGAACGTCTATCTCGGCCGCATGCCCGGCAAATGGAGCTATCTGCGCAAGGGCGAGATGGTCCGCAAGGCTGCCGCCGTGCTCGACGAGCTGGGCGCCGCGATCAATCCGCGCGAGCGTCTTGGCAATTTGTCGATCAGCCAGCAGCAGCTGGTCGAGATCGCCAAGGCTTATGCTGCCCAGCCGCGCATCATCGTGCTGGACGAGCCGACATCGTCGCTCAGTGAACATGAGACGGCGGCGCTGTTCCGGATCCTGCGCAAGATGCGCAATGACGGCATCGCCATCATCTACATCAGCCACCGGCTGAAGGAGGTGCTGGAAATCGCCGACGAGGTCACCGTGCTGCGCGACGGCGCGATGATCGAGACGCGGCCCATCGAGGGGATCACCGCCGGCGAGATGATCCGGCTGATGGTCGGTCGCGAGGTGAGCAACGTTTTTCCCAAAAGCGTGGCCGAGATCGGCGCCTCGGTGCTGCGCGTCGAGCGTATCGGCGACGGCGCGAGTTTCCGCGATGTGAGCTTCGACGTGCGGGCCGGAGAGATCCTTGGCCTGACCGGCCTTGTCGGCGCCGGACGCTCCGAAGTAGCGCGCGCCATTTTCGGCATGTCGCGGATCGTCGAGGGCAGTGTCAGCATCAACGGCCGCAAGGTCGTCATCTCTTCGCCATCGGCGGCGGTGCGCGCCGGCATCGCTTATGTGCCTGAGGATCGCAAGGGCGACGGCATCGTGCCCGGCATGTCGGTGCGCGAAAACATCAGCCTGCCCATCCTGCGCCGGCTGACCAGTTTCGGCCGCATCCGCGGCAGCGCTGATCGTTCGTTGTCGGCCACTTACGTCAAGCAGTTTTCCATCTCGCCGCCGGATGGCGAGCGGCGCATCAATCTCCTGTCAGGTGGCAACCAGCAGAAGGCCGTCATCGCCAAATGGCTTGCGGCAAAACCGGCCGTGCTCATCCTCGACGAGCCGACACGCGGCGTCGATGTCGGCGCCAAGGCCGAGATCCATCACATCATCGGCCAGCTCGTCGCCGACGGCATGGCGGTGGTGATGATCTCGTCCGAGCTGCCCGAAGTCCTCGGCGTCTGCGACCGCGTCGTGGTCATGCGTGACGGCCGCGCATCGCAGCCGCTGACCCGCGCCGAAGTCACAGAGGAGCGCATCATGGCGCTTGCGACCGGGGAGGAAGCGGCTTGACGGACGCGGCCATGGAGATCAGCGGCGCGACCCGCAACGACCGTTTCACGCGCGGCAGCAGGCTCGTCGATATGCTGTCGAAGGCCGGCCTTTTGCTGGCGATCCTGGCGGTCTTGGCCTACGGCTCGTTCGCCAGTCCGGCCTTCTTCACCACCGGCAACCTCCTCAACGTGCTGACCTCGATGTCGATCGTCGGCATCGTCGTGGTCGGCATGACCTTCGTGCTCGTCGTCGGCGGCCTCGCCGACCTCTCTGTGCCTGCCGCCATCGCCTGCGGCGCCATCCTGTCGCTGGGGCTGCAGCCATTGATCGGCCCGGTGCCGGCCTTTGTCCTGGCGGTGGCGCTGGCCGGGTTGATCGGCCTCATCAACGGTGTCCTTGTCGGCTATGTCGGCATCAATCCGATCATCGCCACGCTCGGCGTCGGCACCATCGGCCTTGGCATCGTCCAGGCGGCGGTCGGTGGCGTCATCGTCTACGGCTCGAACACGGCGTCGGCCGAATTCGCCAAGGGCCGGCTGCTCGGCATTCCGGTCGTGGTGCTGATCTTCCTGGTGATCGCGCTGATCGGCCATTTCGTTCTGTCGAGATCCTTCTGGGGGCGCTGGACGCTGGCGACCGGCGGCAATTACAACGCCGCCGAAGCGAGTGCCGTGCCGGTCAAGGCGGTCAAGGCCGGCGCCTTCGTCATCACGGCGCTCGCCTCCGGCATCAGCGGCGGCCTGCTCGGTCTCACCTTGCAGAGCGCACGGCCGCTGATCGGTTCCGGCTACGAATTCAGCGCCATCACCGCCGTGGTCGTCGGCGGCGTTTCGATTATCGGTGGCTTCGGCTCGGTGCCGAGGGCGATCGCCGGGCTGATCTTCGTGCAGTTGCTGACCAACGTCATGGTGCTGGAAGGCGTGCGCACGCCGATCCAGGGTTTCGTGCTCGGCATCCTGATCGTCGGCGCCGTCGGCATGGATGCGGCGTTGCGCAAGCGGGGAGTGGCATGATGCGCTTGCTTGTCCTTGCCTCGCAGTACCGCGTGCTGATCATCCTCGGCCTGACGCTCGCCGTCTCGGCGCTGGTCGTGCCTGGCTATCTGTCGGCTTCCACGCTCAGCCTCGGCCTCGACCGCGCCGCTACCATCGGCCTGATCGCCATCGGCCTGACGGTGCTTCTGATCGCCGGCCAGATCGACCTTTCCGGCGGCGCGGTGTTCGCGCTCGCCGGCATCATCTCGGTCATGCTGCAGCGTGAGATCGGCATCCTGCCGGCCGCGATTGTCGGTATCCTGGTCGGCATGTTGGCAGGCGGCATCAATGGCGCGCTGGTCGTCGGGCTGAAGGTGAACTCGCTCGTCCTGACGCTCGCCACCATGCTGATCTTCCGCTCGCTCGCGCACTGGATCACCAACAGCCAGCCGGTGACCGGCACCGACATCATGCTGTCGCTGGCGCTGGCCAAGATCTATCTTGAGATCTTCACCATCCGCAGCGCGCTGTTCATCGTCCTGATCGTGCTCTTGCATCTCTGGCTGACGCGCAGCATTCCCGGCCGCAACGTCTTTGCCGTCGGCTCCAATCCGGCCGCCGCCAAGGAAAGCGGCATCGCTTCGGACCGCATCGTCTTTCTCGGCTTTGTCTTTGCCGGCACGCTGGCCGGCCTCGCGGGCGTGCTGCAAAGCCTCGTCACCAACACCGGCTCGCCTGTCTTCGGGTCGGAGCTGACGGTCGCAGTCATCGCCGCCGTCGTCGTCGGCGGAACCCGTCTCGAGGGCGGCAGGGGATCCGCGCTCGGCACGCTTGGCGGTGTGTTGACCATCGGCTCGCTGACCATCGCGATGGAGTTCCAATCGATACCCGCATACGTCCAGCAGGTCGTGTCCGGGCTGATCCTGATCCTGCTCGTCGTGCTCGATCGGGCCGTTACCACCAAGGGGAGGGCTCCGGGCACACGCCCAGCGCTCGTTCGCGACGAACCAATCACTCAAGGAGGAAAAGCATGATTGCGAAGAAAAGCATGTTCAAAATCGCCGCCGTGGCGCTTCTGGCCTCGACCGGATGGGCGAGCGCCAAGACCGTCTGCTACGTGACGGCGGCGGATTCGCATGCCTATGCGACGCCGGCCAACAAGGCGCTCGAGGCCCGCGCCAAGGAGCTCGGCATCGAGGTCTTGAGCCTCAGCCAGGACTTCGACGTGCAGAAGGGCACCGAGCAGCTCAACACCTGCGTGGCCCGCAAGGTCGACGGCATCGTCCTGTGGCCGCTCGATCCGCAGGCCTATATTCCGGGCCTCGCCCGCGCGCAGCAGGCCAACATCCCGGCGATCCTCATCAACTCGCCGATGAGCGACGATGCCAAGCCCTTCATCAAGTCCTTCTCCGGACCGGACGTCTATGAGGAAGGCAAGATGGCGGCGGATTCGCTGAGCAAGGCGCTGGGCGGCAAGGGTGCGGTGGTAATCATTGCCGGCCAGGCCGGCAACGGCACCACCATCGGCCGCGTCAACGGCTTTACCGACCGCCTAAAGGAAGCCAATGCCGAAATAAAGGTGCTCGACACCGTCAATGCCGACTTCGATCAGCAGAAGGCGCTGGTCGTCAGCCGTGACCTGATCACCCGCTTTGGCGACCAGATCACCGGCGTCTACGCCAATGACGACACCATGGCGCGCGGCTTCATCGATGCCTGGAAGGAAGCCAATCCGTCCAAGCCGACGCCGCCGATCGTCGGCATCAACGGCCAGAAGGACGCTTTCGAATCCATCAAGAGCGGCGAGATGTATTCGACCATCGTGCAGTCGCCTGTCGAGGATGGCCGCCTCGCGATCAACACCATGGCCGAAATCATGGACGGCAAGGAGGTCAAGGACCGGCTGCCGATCCCGCTGACCGTCGTCACCAAGGACAATGTCGGCTCGGTCGAACCGGCGTTCTGATCACGAGGCCGGCCCGGTTCGCCCGGGCCGGCCTCACTTCGCGGCGACTGGATGACTGGCTGCGTCGGTGCCGGGCATGGCGGTTCCGGCGACGCGGCCGACGAGGACCGACCATGAAGTTCAGCTTAATCTTCTTTTCCAATTCCTATCCGGAAGAGGCGGGGGGCGCCTATGCCGTGATCTCGGAGATGGCGCGCTATGGCGACCGGCACGGCTTCGAGGCCGTGTGGATCCCCGAGCGCCATTTCCACACCATGGGCGGCATCTATCCGAACCCGGCGGTGGTCGCCGCTTATCTGGCTTCGATCACCACCAACATCCGCTTGCGGGCCGGCAGCACCGTGGTGCCGCTGCATCATCCGGCAAGCATCGTCGAATCCTGGTCGGTGGTCGACAATCTCTCCAACGGCCGCGTCGATCTGGCGCTGGCGAGCGGCTGGAACGTCAACGACTTCGTGCTGGCGCCGTCTGCCTACCCCAATTTGCGCGAGCTGTGGTTCGAGCGCATCGTGGAAATCCGCGCGCTGTGGCGCGGCCAGCCGGTGAGCTATGCCAATGGCGCCGGCAAGCCGATGCCGATCGTGACGTACCCGCGTCCGCTGCAGCGGGAGCCGAATTTGTGGCTGACCGCGACCAAGCAGCCTGAGACTTTTCGCCGTGCCGGCGAGCTCGGCATGAATGTCTTGACCATGCTTGCCGGTATCTCGCTGGAGCAATTGGCGCAGAAGACGGCGCTCTACCGGGAAGGCCGCAAGAGCGCCGGCCTCGATCCCGACACCGGCACGGTGACGCTCATGCTGCACACCTTCGTGCATGAGGACATCGAGACGGTGCACCGGGCTGTGCGCGGGCCATTCCTCGACTACATCAAGACCAGCCTGATGAGCCATCTGCAAGGCGGCGCGGTCGATGTCGGCCGCCAGCTTTCGGCGCAGGAGATCGATCAGATGGCGGAGTATTCCTTCGAACGTTACTTCAGCACGGCGGCTTTGTTCGGCACGGTGGCCGAGACGCGCAAGTTCGCGCTCGCCGCAAGGGAAGCCGGCGTCGGCGAGATCGCTTGCCTGCTCGATTACGGGCCGTCGGTCGCCGACATCCGCGTCAACCTGCCTTTCCTCGCCGAGCTGAAGCACAGCTTCGAGACCGTCCAAGCGTGAGTCTCATGAGCCCGAAGAACAGCGCGGGTCCAGGACAGGAAGCGATGGCGCGGCGACCCGCGCCGATCGCGATCGTCGGCCTGTCCTGCCGCTTCCCAGGCAGCGTCGGGCCGGACGCCTATCATCGCACGCTGATCGAGGGACGCGACCTGTTCTCGCCGCCGCCGCGCCATCGTTGGCCCTGGTGCGCCGACGACCGCATCGCCGTGCCCAAGGTCGGCGCGCTGGCCGATGTGCTGGACTTCGACAACGCGCTCTTCCGCGTCTCGCCGCGCGAGGCCGAGACGATCGATCCGCACCAGCGCGTGATGCTCGAAGAGGCATGGCTGGCGATCGGGAACGCCGGCTACCGGCTGGAAGATTTCCGGCACAAAACCACCGGGGTCTTCGTCGCCGTCTACAATCCGGATTTCCAGTTCTACGCGCGCGAAGGCGACTGGGACGAGATTTCGCGCATGTATCTCGCCACCGGTGCCGCCCACACCATGGTGCCGAACCGCATCTCCTATGTCTTCGATCTCAAGGGACCGAGCGAGGTGGTGGACACGGCTTGCTCAAGCGCGCTGGTTGCCATTCACCGCGCCGTCGAGGCGATCAGGAGCGGCGAGTGCGAGCAGGCGATCGTCGGTGGCGTGAGCCTTTTGCTGGAGCCGAGCCGTCTGGTCAGGCTGCAGGAGCTGGGACTTCTCAGCGTCACCGGCGAAAGCGCGCCCTTCGACCGGGAGTCGCGCGGACAAGTGCTGGGCGAGGGGGCGGCGGCGCTAGTGCTCAAGCCGCTGGAAAACGCGCTCAGCGACCACGATACGATCCATGCCGTCATCCATGGCAGCGGCGTCAATCATCAGGGTGCGGCGTCGGGAGGGTTGACGCGTCCGAGCGCGTCCGCGCAGGCCGAGCTGATCGCCAGGACGTGGGTGCGCCACGGCCTTGATCCGCGCGACGCGGGCTATGTCGAGGCGCATGGCAATGGCGGTGGTGGCGACCTCAGCGAGCTGCTGGCGTTTCAAGACGTCTTTGCCGAAGGGCTGCGCATCGGTTCGGTAAAGGGCAACATCGGCTTCCTCGAAGCGGCCGGCGGCCTGTCGCAGATCATCAAAGTGGTCATGGCGATGCGGCACCGCATCATGCCGGCCACGCGCGCGCATCGTCATCTGGTCGAGGATACGGCGCTGCGCCCCTGCGCAGTCGATGTGCTGCGCGACAACACGGACATTGACGATCTGTCATCCGGCAAGCCTTTCCTGGCCGGCGTCCATGCCTATGGGCTGGGCGGTTGCAACGCGCATGTCGTGCTCGGCGAAGCGCCGCCGCGAAGCGAAGACGGACACGAGCATCCGCTGCCCTTCCTGCTCTCCGGCGATGACGACGCTGAGTTGGCCGCAACCGCTGACAGCCTGCTGCAATGGCTGCGGCGAACGCCCTCCGCTTCGCTGCCGGATATCTCCTTCACGCTCGCCGCCGGACGACCCCAACAGCGGCGGCGAGCGGCCTTTTTTTGCTTATCGAAGGAGGCGCTCGCCGGTCGGCTGGGCAGCCTCGCCCACGGCCTGGAGCAAGCGCAGGCCGAGGTCGCAACAACGGTGGCGGACGACGATCTTCGTCGGGCAATGTCGCGCTGGCTCGACGGCGTGGATATCGCTTGGGAAGACTTACTGCTGCAAGGCCAAAGGATCGAGCTTGCACCCGCGCCGCTTCGCCGCCGCCGCTTCCCACTGCCGGCAATTGCCGGCGTCGATCTCGTCAGCGAAGGCCGCAGAGCTTCAGCCTGAAAGCTCCGCCACGTTGTGCCGCGCGACGACGAGGCCGGGGATTTCAGGAGGCGTTCAGCCGTGAGCCGCGCCAGCGCAAAACCGGCCGGCCTAGCGGCTGCCAAAGGATCAGGTAAAGGCTGAGACACAGAGCCAGCGCGCCCGCCGCCTGGAAAATGGCGACGACCGAAATCTGCTGCGCGATGCCGCCCGCGGTGAGCAGGGCGGCGACATAGGACAGTCGGATCGTGTTCGAGTAGATGGCGCTGGCGTGCGCCGGCCTGTCGGGCAAACGTTCTTGCAGCACGATCAGGCTCAGTCCCATCATGATGCCCGTCACGACACCGTTGATGACGCTGAGCGACACCATCGCCGGCACGCTGTCGATCAGCGAAGCCGCCGCGAAATAGACAAGCAGCAGGGTGCTCGACACCACCAGCATCGTTGCCTGACCGGCGCGGGAAACGATGATGTTGGAGCAGGCGATCAGTGGGATCTCGACGGCCGCCGCGATCGCGAAGGCCAGTCCGACATGATATTCGCTGCCGCCGATCTGAACGATGCGCCAGGGTATGCCGAGCGCGCAGACCGACAGCAGGAAGTGGAGGGAGGCGAGCGCGCAAGTCGTAAGAACGATCGAGGCGGGCCTTCTGTTGGATGCGCTCAGCGCGGACTTGCTCTCGCTCGTGTTGGCGGCGGGCGACGGAAGGCGCAATGCCATGACGCCAATGATCATAGCCAGCAGGGCATAGGCCGCGGCAATGGTCAGAAACAGCACCGCTGGCGATCGCCAGGTGGCGACCATTCCGCCGAGCGGCGGCCCGATCACCCAGCCGCCGCTGGCGACCGCGCGGATAATGGCGCTGGATGATCTGGCGTGGAGAATGGCCAGCGCCGTGAGCTGGGAAAACAGGCTACCTGCGACGGCGAACAATGAAGCGAAGACGAGCAGGAAGGCAACCTAGCTCGTCGCGAATGCCAAGATCATCGCGCCGGCCAGCCCACAAATCGCCGATGCGATGGCGATGGGGTAACGCGCCCGCGCCGCATCGCCGATCCTGCCGAGACTGTACGTTGCCGCCGCGGATAGCAACGTGCCGACCACCATCAGCAAACTTGCCCTGAAATAGCTCACATGAAGATTCGATACGAGAAAGATGGGGATGACTGCGGCAAGCGCGGAGCTGACACACGCATTGACCACAACGCATAGTGCGATGAGGACAATCCTTGGCGAGATAATTTTCATAGGCATAGATTGCTGTTGTACACTAATATAATAATGCGGCAAAGTCCCAAGATTCACTCCAGAGAGACGGATTGTCGATCCGTCCGCTGTCTTCCAAACTGCACGAGATGGAGGATGCGGCCCTTCAGTAGCCGCCGCGATGGCCATCGCGGAATACTCGCTCGATCAGATGGGCAGGACTTCCGAGCGCTTGACTTGGCCTAGGGCGAAGCTGCTTTCGATAGAAGCGATATTGTCCAGCCGCGTCAGCTTGTCCTTGATGAACCGCTCATACGCCTCGAGGTCGCGCACCACGATGCGCATCAGGTAGTCGCGCTGGCCGGTCATCAGATAGCAGTCGACCACCTCCGGCCAGCGCAGGACGGCTTGCGAAAAGCGGTCGAGATCGTCCTCGCGTTGCCGTTCAAGCTTGATCGACGCGAAAGCGCTGATCGGCAGGCCGAGCTTCTTCTGGTCGACGACCACGGTGTAGCCCTTGATGACGCCGGCGCTCTCCAGGAGTCTGACGCGCCGCGCGCAAGGCGAGGGCGAAAGACCGACGGCTTCGGCGAGGTCGTTCGAAGTTGCCTTGGCGTTCTTCTGCAGCGCGGCGATGATTTTCAGGTCGATCGCGTCAAGCACCGGATTTGGCATGTGACCCTCGTTTGGGGCTCGTTGTTGGCTGGATCAGCCAATATTACCGCTCTACGTGCGTAAGAATAGTCACTTTCGCGAGGCCGTCCCGCTACAATAGAGCTGCGATTTCGCAGGAGCCGACGATGACGATCCTTTCCGAGCTTGAGCGCAAGGTTCTCTGGCTGGCCGTCTGGATGATCCATCACGCCAATCATCTGCGGGAGTCGACGGACGGCCTCAAGGTCGGCGGCCATCAGGCGTCGTCGGCATCCGCCTCGACCTTGATGGCGGCGCTCTATTTCCAGATCCTGAGGCCGCAGGACCGCGTCGCCGTCAAGCCGCATGCCAGCCCGGTTTTCCATGCCATACAGTATTTGTTCGGCAACCAGACACTCGAGCAGCTGCAGAATTTTCGTGGCTATCGCGGCGCGCAGTCCTATCCGTCCCGAACCAAGGATATCGACGATGTCGATTTCTCGACCGGGTCGGTTGGACTGGGCGTGGCGCAGACCCTGTTCTCCTCCCTGGTCCAGGACTACGTCGGGGCAAAAGGCTGGAAGACCGATCGGCCGGAAGGCCGGATGATCGCCCTGCTCGGCGACGCCGAAATGGATGAAGGCAATATCTTCGAGGCGCTTCTCGAAGGCTGGAAGCACGGCCTGCGAAACACTTGGTGGGTCGTTGACTACAACAGGCAGAGCCTCGACGCGGTGGTGCGCGAAGGCCTGTGGCAGCGTTTCGAATCCATCTTTCGCAATTTCGGCTGGGACGTGGTGATCCTGAAACATGGGGCATTGCAACAGGCCGCTTTCGAGGAAGAGGGCGGCGAAAAGTTGCGAACCTGGATCGATGCATGCCCCAATCAGCTCTATTCCGCGCTGACCTTCCAGGGCGGCGCTGCATGGCGCAGACGCCTGCTCGATGATCTCGGCGATCAGGGACCGGTCAGCCGTCTGATCGAGAAGCGCAGCGACGAAGACCTTGCGGCCCTGATGGCAAACCTCGGCGGCCACGATCTGGAGAGCATCATCGATGCCTTCGAGCAAGCACGCCGGCATGATCGTCCGACCTGCTTCATCGCCTATACGATCAAGGGCTTCGGCCTGCCCCTGGCCGGCCACAAAGACAACCACGCCGGATTGATGACACCGGCGCAAGTCGACGCGCTGCGGCAAGGCATGGGAGTCCGCGAGGGCCGCGAATGGGACATGTTCGAGGGCCTCTCCTATGACGAGGCTGCGATACGGTCCTTCCTCGCCTCGTCGCCTTTTGCGGAGGCAGCCCCGCGTCGCCACACAGCCCCAGCTATTCCGGTTCCGGCGCGCATCAGCTTCGGCGCTCAACGGTCCATGTCGACACAACAAGGTTTCGGGCTTCTGATGCACGAGATCGCGAAATCGGACAGCGAGTTTGCAGGCCGTGTCGTCACGACATCGCCCGACGTCACCGTCTCGACCAATCTCGGCGCCTGGGTAAACAAGCGGGGTCTGTTCGCGCGCGGCGACCAGGCGGACATTTTCCGTGAAGAACGCATTCCCTCCACCTTCAACTGGACGTTTGCGCCGTCGGGACAGCATTTCGAACTGGGCATTTCGGAGATGAACCTTTTCACGATGCTTTCGGCGCTCGGCCTGTCGCACGCGCTCCACGGCGAGCGCCTGCTTCCGGTCGGCACGCTCTACGATCCCTTCATCGAGCGCGGCCTCGATGCGCTCAACTATGCCTGTTACCAGGACGCCCGCTTCATACTGGCGGCGACGCCCTCCGGCGTGACACTGGCTCCCGAAGGCGGAGCGCATCAGTCGATCGCCACCCCGCTGATCGGCATGGCGCAGGACGGTCTTGCGATGTTCGAGCCGGCCTATGTCGACGAACTGGCAATCATTCTGCGTTGGGCATTCGACTATATGCAGCGTAGCGGCGAAGCCGAGCCTGACGACCATACCTGGCTGCGCGATCAGACCGGAGGCTCGGTCTACTTCAGGCTCTCGACGCGTTCGATCGAGCAGCCGACACGCCCGATGGAAGGTAAGCTGGCGCGCGACATCGTCGATGGCGCCTACTGGCTGCGAAAGCCCGGGCCAAACGCCGAGCTGGTGATAGCTTATTGCGGGGCAGTCGCGTCGGAAGCGGTACAGGCGCTGGGGTTGATGGCCGGCGATCGGCGCGATATCGGGCTTCTGGCGGTGACCTCGGCCGATCGGCTGAACGCCGGCTGGTCAGCCGCGGCCCGGGCGCGCCAGTACGGCCATCCGCGCGCCTCAAGCCATGTCGAGCGCCTTTTGGCCGGTCTTCCGGCTTCCTGCGCCATCGTGACGGTGTTGGACGGGCACCCCGCTACGCTCGCCTGGCTGGGGTCGGTCCATGGCCACCGTACACGCGCTTTGGGCGTCGAGCATTTCGGCCAGACTGGTACGATCGCCGATCTCTATCGACATTACGGGATCGATGCGCAAGGTATCATGGCTGCTGCGCAAGCGGTTTCGGTTGGCCGGCCGCTGAGGCACCTCGGGTCCGCCGCCTGACGATCGATCACGCTTCGCTTCCCGGCCGGCTCGTTCGATAGGAAGCCGTCAATACCGGAATTCCCTGAGGGCGGATGTCAGCCCTCGGCGCCATCCTTCTGCGCTGCGAGAAAGGGTGGGGGAGATGAAAATGGCTGGCGCCGGCGATCTTGTGAGCCGTGAAACGCTACGGTCTTCGATCGGGACGGGAGCGGCGATTGCGCATCACGGCGAACTCATCCAGGGCGTCTTCAAGGATGATGACGGGCGCCTTCATCGCGGGCTCGTCACGCTGCCGATCGCCGGTTTGAGGTCCGAGGCGACCTTTGCCAGGAGCGACGGCGATGCGGTCGTTGTCCACCCTGATCATAAGGTCAAGGCGTCGGCCGCCGCGCGGCTCACGCTCGATTTCTTGAACGTAACCGGCGGCGGCGTGCTGACGCTTCAAAGCTCGATTCCCGTGGGGCACGGCTACGGCTCATCGACCGCGGACGTCGTCGCTTCCATTCGCGCCGTAGCCGCGGCCCTCAAGGTCCAGTTGCGGCCCTCGAGCATCGGGCGTCTCGCCGTTGCCGCCGAGCGCGCCAGCGATGCGATTGCATTCGATGAGCATGCGGTCCTGTTCGCGCAACGCGAGGGCACGGTGATCGAGAATTTCGGCGGCTCGCTGCCGCCGTTGCTCCTGGTCGGTTTCAAGGCGAATGGCGGCGTCCCGGTCGACACATTGCAGCTGCCGCCGGCGCGCTACGACAGTGCCGAAATCCAGGAATTCGGCGTCCTTCGGGCGCTGGTGGCGCGGGCAGTTTACCTTCAGGATCCAAATCTTCTCGGACGCGCCGCCTCTGCCAGTGCGGTGATCAGTCAACGGCACTTGCCGAAACAGGGTTTCGACGAGATCGCCGAAATCGCCAGGCGAGCCGGAGCGTGCGGGGTGCAAGTCGCCCATAGCGGCTCTTTGTTGGGTCTTATTTTCGATCTCTTCGCATCGAATCTGAAGCGACGGGCAGCTTTGGTCGCACAACAGATAAGACGCGCCGGCTTCCAGGAAGTCGAGGTCCATCTGGTCAATGCGGAGGGCTGGACATGGTGACCCTCGGAGTTGACTATTTCAGGGACCTTGAGACCCCTCGCCTTGCTCGCCTGGCGCCAAATCTGGTGGCGGCGGCTTTTCCGTTGATGAAGCTGATGCCGGCCCGCTACATTCTGGATCGGGCAGCGTCGAATGGCGAACTGAAGCCAGGCTCCCAAATTGTCGAGACGACGTCCGGCACGTTCGGCATGGCGGTGGCGCTGCTCGCGGCGGCGCGCGACTATCGCCTTACCCTCGTCACCGCTTCAACGCTTATCGATGCCAAATACAAAGCCCGGCTGGAGCGCACCGGCGCCACGGTCATCGCACTTGACGATCCGCGCGGTGACGGCAATCAGCCTGGCCGGCTTGAGCGCCTGCAGGAAATCCTGGCCAAGGAGCCGGAGGGCTTCTGGACCCGCCAATACGACAGTCCGGGAAACTGGCTCGCCTATACGCGGCTGGCTGAACTTTTCATCCGGGCCGTGGGAAGGGTTGACTGCCTGGTCGGCTGCGTCGGCACAGGCGGTTCGCTATGCGGCACCGCGTCTTTTCTGCGAACGGTCTTTCCCCATCTGACGGTGTTTGCCGTCGATACCCATCGCAGCATTCTGTTTGGGCAGCCCGTCGGCAAACGCATGCTGCGGGGCTTGGGCAACAGCGTTCTGCCGAGAAATGTCAGGCATGAGCTTGTCGACGAGATCCATTGGGTCGGTGCCTATCCGGCGTATCTGAGCGCGCACCGTCTGCTGCGCGAGCACGGCATCTTCATGGGGCCGACCAGCGGCGCCGCCGCGTTGGTCGCACAATGGGTTGCAACGACCCTTCCGGACGCACAGGTCGCGGTCATCATGCCTGACGAAGGCCATCGCCATGCCGAAACTGTCTACAATGACGACTGGCTTGCGACCTTGCCTGGCTGGCCCTGCAAAGAGCCGTCTGAGCCGAGGACGCTGACGACAATCGCACCGGCCGCAGAGACGCAATGGACTCGCTTTCTTTGGCTGCGCCGCCGTCTTGACGATGTGATGGAGACGCAGGCAACAAATGAGGTGCCATCGGCTATTGGTGCGGTGGACAACCTATAAGGCGAGATCCAGCCCGCTTTGGTCGAGCCAGCGCCAGGCGTCTTCCGTCGTCTGGAAAATCTGATCATGTTCGTTCGTTCCAGTGGACCGATCGAGGTCCTTGAGACCGCTGGCAGTCACAACGGCCACGACGCGGTCTGCGGCTGCGATGATCCCTTGATCCTTCAACGTGGATATTGCGATCAGCGGCGTCACCGACGCCAGTTCGGCAAAGATCCCTTCGTACCGCGCAAGGCGTTCCTGCATTGCGATCAGGCCGCGATTGTCGACGGGCACTGCGTGCCCGCCGGATTCGCGCAGAGCCTTCAAAGCCTGGAAGGTGCTGCGCGGCGTGCCGATCGAGACGGCAAGGCTCTCGAAGAGAATCTTGCGTTCACTCAAGGCATCGGCGCCGCTGGCGAGAGCGTCCGCTAATGACCCGTGCACCTCCGCGGCGACGAGACGGGGCAGCTGCGTGATCGTCCCTTGCGCGTACAACTCGCAAAAGCCCGCCCACACGCCGGACAATGCATCGCCATAGCAGACCGGCAGGACGCACCAGTCCGGAGCCGTGCCATTCGATTGCTCGACGATCTCGTAGGCGATCGTCTTGTAGCCCTCGATGCCGAGTGGATGGCTGCCGACGACCGGACAGTGATAGGGCGAGGCGATGAACCAGTCATAGCGGGCAGCCGCCTGTTCCAGCAGGGACCATCGGTCCATTTTGTTAACCAAGGGCAGCACAGTCGCGCCATATCTTCGGATCTGCGCCAGCATCGCGCCGGCCGACCCGGCGAAGGTAGTGACAACGCACTTCAGCCCGGCTCTAGCTGCGTAAGCCGCCAGCGAAGCGCCGGCGTTGCCAGAGGAGGCGGTCGCGATGATCTTTGCGCCACGCGCCCGCGCCACGCTGACCGCGATGGTCGAGAAGCGGTCCTTATGCGACCAGGTCGGGTTTCGGCCTTCATCCTTGATTGCGAGGTTGGGAACACCGAGAAACGCGCCGATCCGCGGCGCCGCAAGCAACGGTGTCAAACCCTCCCCAAGACTCACTGCATCCGCTTCTGTGCAAGGCAGCATATGCGCAAAACGCCATAGCGAGCGCGAGGAGGTGGCACCGTCGAAGAGATGAGAAGGAGGATCGGCATAAACCGGCCGAAGATTTGCGGGTGCGGTTTGCTGACACCGCGCGCACCCCTTGGAGTCGATGATGACATTGGCGGGGTAGGAAGCATCGCATCGGATGCAGACGAATTCCAGGACCCGGCTTTCTTCCGTTCTGGGTCGGCTAGTCTCGCCAGAAGAATGCACTTGTACGTTGTGCGCGAGGTCGCGAAACGGCCGGCTCGACATGGCTATTCCTGTGTCAGGAAACGATGAATTCGCTGGTTGTTTCAAACAGCCAACCGCACCGCTGTCAATGCGGAATGTGCACTATAGTGTGTCGCACCATAGTGCGCGTCGTAGCATCCGTTGTTCGATGAAACTGCGCGGCGTTTTTGGTTTGAACGTGCAGCGGCTACGGAGAGAAAGAAGACTGTCTCAGGAGCAGTTGTCTTTCGCTTCGGGCCGCACGCGAGCCTATATCAGCAGCGTCGAGGCCGGTCGGCGCAACGCCACGCTGGATACAGTCGAGATCCTGGCGAAGGCCTTGGATGTCGAGCCGCAAGAGTTGATCGCGGCCGTTCCATCGAAGGCTGTGCGTGGGACGAAACAAGTGGTTGCGAAGTCGACAGAATGAAGGCTCACGTGTTCGTTCGAGATGTTGAACACATGTCCGCCTGCCGACTTTAGCCGTCTAATTGACTCCTGCAGTGCACATTCGCTCTGGGCCCCATTGAAGATCGTGGAGACGCGCATAAGTTGTGGCGCGGCGTGCGGCTTGGCTTTTGTCGAGGTCTGCCAATGCAGCGCGAAGGTGTTGCTGATCTTTTCGTAGCAATCTCGAGGATCGACACTGCGCGGTCAACTGATGCAATCCTGCAAGAGTTTCGCTCCATCATGGGGCGGTATGGATTGCGCAATTTTCTGATCACCGGCCTGCCGGTGCCGCACGACGCGGACTGGCAACGCGAGATCCTGGGCGACGGATGGCCTCCCGAATGGTATTTTCGATATGTCTCGGAGGAGCATTTTCTGCATGATCCTTGCGTTGCGCAGTGCCGGCACTCGCCACAGCCCTTCCTATGGGGCGACCTTCCAGCCGCAAGACTGTTTAAACGCGCAAGATTGGTGATGAACGAGGCGGCGGAGTTCGGGATGAAGCAAGGTATCTGCGTCCCGGTACACGTCCCGCTGTCAGGTCCCGGCGTGGTCACCGCCGCGAGTGACCGGATTGAATTCCCGCCGAGCGCCATGCCCTTCATCGAGACGCTGTGCGTACATACGTTCCGGAGCCTTTCAGCGTTAGAAACAGCTGGCGGGGGAGACCAGCCCACGCCATTGACGGCGCGCGAGCGCGAACTTCTGGAGTGGAGCGCACAAGGCAAATCCACGGAAGACATCGCCTGCATCCTCGGCGTCACCAGAAACACGGTCGAGAGCCATCAACGCAACATTCGAGGAAAGCTTGACGCGATCAACGTGTCCCATGCCATCGTCAAGGCGCTGCGACGGCAGGAAATCCAGATTTAGCAATACCTGAATACCGTCATACGTACGGAAAGTCCGTTTTCCTACGACCTCCGCCTGGAGGCGTCATGGTTCGTGTGCACTTGGTCACCTGGGAAAACAGGAAGCAGTATAGAAAAGTGCTGGAGCGCTATTTTCGCATCCGGTACGACATTTACGTCAAGCACAGACGATGGCGCGCCGTCGCCCGACCCATCAACATCGAGATCGACGCCTTCGACAACGAGCATGCGCTTTATGTTCTGGCGCTCGATACCAACGGCAAGATCGTCGGCGGCTCCCGTCTTGTTCCGACGCTGGAGCCGCATCTGATGAGCGAGGTCTTCCCAGTTCTCGCCGGCGGCACGCCTCCGAGAGCGGCAGACATCTTCGAATGGACGCGTTTTTTTGTCGTTCCATCGCTTCGCACGCACGGAGCGTCGTCGCCGATCGCCGGCTTTGTTCTGTGCGGTCTTCTTGAGACGGCCCAAAGTCTGGGAATTCGACAGATCAGCGTGGTGTGCGAAACATTCTGGCCGAAACGCCTGCGTGCGCTTGGCTGGACGATTTTCGAGCTCGGCAACGCTCTCGAGCATCCGGATGGTGACATCATTGCGCTGCTTATCGATGTAACCCCTGAGGCTATTGAGCAGACGCGCCGCGCTTATGGCATCAGCGGCGTCATACTCGCAGACAAAATCTAGGATGGTACCCACCGGTAGCTGAAAGTTCGCCCGCCAGGGGATATTGTCTCGCGCCCACTTGCGCGGTAGTCAGCCCTATGATGCACCGAATTCGGTTGATGGACTCATGACGCCGCTGGTCCTGATCTCTTCGAAGGACCCGGATTTCTTTCTGGTTTACGGGCACATCCTTTCGGTGGCAGGCTTCGAAGCCCGGCTGATCACGGCAGACACGAAGATTGCCCCCGCCATCAAGGCGGCGGCGCCGCTTGCCGTCATCCTGGACTGTCATGCGGGCGACCGCGCAATCGCCAAGCAATGCCTGGCGCTGAAGTCGGCCGAAGCGACAAAAGCAACGCCCCTTGTCGGCTTGGTTGCGCCTCGTTCCGGCAAACTGCACCTGGACCTTATCAAAGCGGGCGTCGACGAAATATTTTCGCGGCCGTTTGCGCCCGAGCAGCTTCTGACGTGGCTGCATGCCAAGGCAGGGGTCGCGAAGCTCGCGCGGGAAACCAAGACAGGCGATCTGGTGCAGGGCGATTTCCGGTTGGAGCGACAGACCCACCGGACATTCTTCAAACAAAAAGAAATCATCCTGCCACCGATAGAGTTCAAACTGTTGCGCAGCCTTCTGGCGCAACCTGGAAAGGTCTTCAGCCGCGAGGAACTGGTCGCGACCGCATGGCCTGGACACGCCGCTGCCACCGATATACGGGGTGTTGACGTTCATATTGCCAGGTTGCGCAAAAGGCTTCGGGCATCCGTGGGAAGCGACGTGATCCGAACCGTCCGCTCTGCTGGTTACGCATTCGCGCCGGACTGGTAGTCCGCGCGGCGATTCAGGCATCAATCCAATTGTCATGTCGGCGATCGCGCCCGTTTGAGTGCGCGACGTTCACAGGATCAGCTCTCAGTGGCTCAGGATCGTATCCAGGAACCGCCTGGCGCGCGGATGAGCGGCTCCAGAGAAGAAATCACTGGAAGACGCGTGCTCGACGATGCGGCCTTCATCCATGAAAACGACCTCATCGGCCACTTCGCGTGCAAAGCCCATCTCATGCGTCACGCAGACCATGGTCACGCCGCTGCCCGCCAGCGCAATCATGACGTCGAGCACTTCCTTGATCATTTCCGGATCGAGAGCCGAGGTGGGTTCATCGAACAGCATGATGCGGGGATCGAGGCACAGAGCGCGCGCGATCGCCGCTCGCTGTTGTTGGCCGCCCGACAGCTCAGCCGGATAGGCCCGTGCCTTTTCGGGGATGTGCACCGCCGTCAGATGCCGCATGGCGATCTCTTCGGCCTCGTGTGCCGATTTCAACAGGACCCGGCGTAGCGCCAGCGTGCAGTTGGCAAGCACGGTGAGGTGAGGGAAGAGGTTGAAGCTTTGAAACACCATGCCGGTCAGCCGGCGCGCCGTCGCGGCATCGCGATCGGTTTTTCCCAGAATTCTCCCTTCAAATTCTATCGTGCCCTTTTGGAAACGCTCAAGACCGTTGATGCAGCGAACCAATGTCGACTTGCCGGACCCGGACGGTCCGCAAACGACGACGCGTGCGCCCGCTCGCAATGTCAGATCTATGTTTTTCAAAACGTGCACGGCACCGAACCACTTGTTGAGGCCTTCGATCCGCACGAGGGGGACGGATTGGAGCGCCGAGGTCGGAAGCGCGCGCCGGTCGAGCATCAGCGGCGCCCGCTCGCAAGCAGGCGCTTCTCGATGCGCTTCACTCCATAAGAAATGATCAGCGCCAGGGCGAGAAACAGAACGCCGGCGACGGTCAGCGGCTCCGCATAGCGATAGGTCTCGGAAGCGATATCGAACGCGCGCCCGAGCATTTCCGGGACGGCCAGTATCGCGAGATAAGGCGTCGCCTTAAGGATCGAAACCAGGTAGTTGCCGAGCGGCGCGGCGATGTTGCGCAGCATTTGGGGTGCGATGACGAACATGACCGTGTCGCGGCGTGTGAGCGACAAGGCTCTGGCTGCTTCCTGCTGGCCCCTCGGGATAGCGTCGATGCCCGCCTTGAAGACCTCTGCCAGATAACCGCTGTAATACAGGCTTAGCCCCAATATGCCCACCGTCATGGCGCCAAGCCGGATCCCATAGAAGGGCATAACGAAGTAAAGGAAATAGAGCCAGGCCAAGACCGGCGTCGAGCGGATGAAGTCGATCAGGAAGCGCACGGCGAGGCCAGGCGCACCGCCCCCGCGGCGGATCATTTCGAAAGCGAAGCCAAGCGCCGACGCACCGACGCAACTCAAGACGGTGGCCAGCAGGGTCGCCCCGATCGCACCGATAATGGTCGGGATTGTCGAGAGCGCGAAGTCGAGGTCAAATCCCACGGGGCGTTCCTCTTTCGGGGTTGACCCGCGCCTCGAGCCAGCGGCCGGCGAGCGCGATTGGATAACAGACGACGAAGAACGCGAGCAGCAGCGCCGAATAGATCGCCACCGGGTCGTATTCGGTCTGCGAGATTTCCTTGGCGCGGAAGGTCATGTCCGTCAGCGTGACCAACGAGACGAGGGAAGTCGCCTTGACGAGCTGAATAAGGTTGTTGACGAATGTGGGACTCATGGCGACCAACGCCTGAGGCAGCTCGATCAGAAGCAGGATCGCCGGGCGCGAGAGGCCGAGCGCCATGCCAGCCTCGCGTTGGCCGGCAGGAAGAGATTGAAGCCCGGCCCGCACCGCTTGGCTGGCATAGCCGCCGCTATTGAGGCCGAGCACCAATGCACTGACGGTCATCGCCGATAGAGTGACCCCCATGACCGGCAGAACGTAGTAAAAGACGAAGAGCAGGATGACGACCGCCGAACTGCGCCAGAATTCGATTATTGCGGTGACCAGAAAGCGCGTAAAGCCGGTGGTCAGAAACTGGGCCACGCCGAAAACAAGCGCGAAGGGCACTGCGAAGACCAAGCCATAGGCGGTGACCGCTGCCGTTACCCGCAGTCCTTGCAGAATCCCAAGCCAGATGTCTAGCATGCTCATGACGCTTCAGCGCCCTTTGTCGTCAAGGGGCGCGGCGTTGCGACTGTCGGGGCCCTTCGAGCATATTTGGAAACGACTATTTGGCGCCGAGTCCTCGGGACCGAACCGCATGACAATCCTCCGCGCCGTGGAAAGGGCGATCGCCGCCACTGCCAGGGATTTCATAAACCCGGTGGGAGTCGAGTGTCAATATACATGTACATATGATTGCCGAAGTTTATACTCCGCCGATCTTGGAACGCCCCGCTATGTCGCCATAAAGCGTCCTGACCTCGGCGCCGCCGTTCGGCGGTTTTTGTTCGCTGCGCTACGACGGCAGTCAAAAGCTGTTGAATCCGGCCGCTCCAGGCCTTTCTTGCTCATCCCGACCGGGAGCCGCTCGACGAGTTCCCGATCCAACGGGGACAGGATGGCTATCTCGCACAACGATACCGAAGGACGCGCGCGCAGCTCCCGTATGCTGCGCACCGCGCTCGGACCCGCCATCGCCCGGTTCCTGGACGATCCCGCGATCGTCGAGGTCATGCTGAACCCTGACGGCCGGATCTGGGTGGATCGGCTTTCGAAAGGTTTGGCCGATACGGGGGAAATGCTCGCGCCTGCCGCTGGCGAGCGGATTGTGCGTCTGGTCGCCCATCATGTCGGCGCCGAGGTCCATTCCCGGTCACCGCGCGTCTCGGCCGAGTTGCCGCAAACCGGCGAGCGTTTCGAAGGTCTGCTGCCGCCGGTGGTCGCCGCGCCGGCCTTCGCGATCCGCAAGCCCGCGGTCGCCGTCTTCACGCTCGATGACTATGTCGCGGCGGGCATCATGACTTCTGGCGACGCCGCAGTGTTGCGCGCCGCGGTTGCTGGCCGCGCAAATATCCTCGTTGCAGGCGGCACGTCGACGGGCAAGACGACCCTGACCAACGCGCTCCTCGCCGAAGTGGCGAAAGGGACGGACCGGGTCGTCATCATCGAAGACACCCGCGAACTGCAATGCGCGGCCCCCAATCTCGTCGCCATGCGCACCAAGGATGGCGTCGCCACGCTTTCCGACCTGGTTCGTTCGTCGCTGCGCCTGCGGCCCGATCGCATCCCCATCGGCGAGGTGCGCGGCGCTGAAGCGCTGGACCTATTGAAGGCATGGGGCACCGGGCATCCCGGTGGCATCGGCACCCTTCACGCCGGCTCCGGTATTGGCGCTCTGCGCCGACTTGAACAACTGATCCAGGAGGCCGTCGTCACTGTCCCGCGTGCGCTGATCGCCGACACGATCGGCCTTGTCGCCGTGCTCGCCGGACGCGGCGCGGAGCGACGGCTTGTCGAACTTGTCCGGGTCGAGGGTTTGGGCCCCGATGGCGATTATCGCATTGCTAAAGCTACCCCGATCAACACAGGAGAGATTTCATGATCCGCCTGCTTTCTCGCTGCCGCGCCGGCCTGGCCGCGACCAGCGCCGCCATTGCCTTCAACCTCATGGTCGCGCCGGTCGCCCGTGCGTCGGGCTCCTCGATGCCGTGGGAACAGCCGCTCGAGAAGATCCTGCAGTCGGTCGAGGGACCGGTGTCCAAGATCATCGCCGTCATCATCATCATTGTCACCGGCCTGACGCTGGCCTTCGGCGACAGCTCAGGCGGCTTCAGGCGGCTGATCCAGATCGTCTTTGGCCTTTCGATCGCCTTCGCGGCATCAAGCTTTTTCCTTTCGTTCTTCTCGTTCGGCGGCGGAGCGTTGATCTGATGACAACCGGTTTTGAACAGCTCGACACAGTGCCGGGGTGGACGGTGCCCGTGCACCGGGCGCTGACCGAGCAGATCCTGCTCGGGGGCGCGCCGCGTGCAATCGCGATCCTGAATGGCACGCTGGCGGGCGCTGTCGGTCTTGGGCTGCGGCTCTGGCTGGCCGGTCTCCTCATCTGGGGAATCGGACATTTCACGGCAGTATGGGCCGCCAGGCGCGATCCGCTTTTTTTCGAAGTCGGACGCCGGCACCTGCGGCTGCCCGGACATCTGTCGGTTTGAGGGCGCCGCCATGATGAGCCTTGCCGAATACCGCCGGACTGCTGCTCGCCTCGCCGACTTTCTGCCTTGGGCCGCGCTCGTCGCTCCCGGGGTCGTGCTCAACAAGGATGGCAGCTGTCAGCGCACCGCGAGGTTTCGCGGACCCGATCTGGACTCCGCCGTAGCGGCGGAACTCGTCGCGGTGGCATCGCGCATCAACAATGCCTTTCGTCGTCTCGGCTCGGGATGGAGCATCTTCGTCGAAGCGCAGCGGCACGAAGCGGCTTCTTACCCCGAAAGCCAGTTTCCCAATGCGGCCTCCGGCCTGCTCGATGCCGAGCGCAAAGCCGACTTCGACGAGGAGGGGGTCCATTTCGTATCGAGCTACTTTCTCACATTCCTCTTCCTGCCGCCGCCCGCAGACGCCACGCGCGCCGAGGACTGGCTTTATGAGGGTCGCGACCAGTCGGGCGCAGATCCGGGCGAGATCGTCCGCGCTTTTGTCGACCGCACTGAGCGCGTGCTGTCCCTGCTCGACGGGTTCATGCCTGAATGTCACTGGCTCGATGATTGCCAAACGCTGACCTACCTGCATTCGACCATCTCGACCAAGCGCCATCCGGTGCGCGTTCCCGAGACCCCGATCTATCTCGATGCGCTGCTGGCCGACGAGCCGCTCGCCGGCGGGCTCGAACCGCGGCTTGGCGACAAGCATCTTCGCGTGCTCACCATCGTCGGCTTTCCGACCGCCACGACACCCGGCCTGCTTGATGACCTCAATAGGCTGGCCTTCCCGTACCGCTGGTCGACCCGCGCGATCCTGCTCGACAAGGTCGACGCTGTCCGCCTTTTGACCAGGATACGGCGGCAATGGTTCGCCAAGCGCAAGAGCATCGCCTCGATTCTCAAGGAGGTGATGACCAATGAGGCATCAGCACTCCTCGACACGGCCGCCGCAAACAAGGCGGCCGACGCCGACACGGCGCTGCAGGAGCTCGGCGCCGACATGGCGGGCATGGCCTATGTCACCGCCACCGTCGCCATATGGGATTGCGACCCGCGCGTGGCCGACGAGAAACTGCGGCTCGTCGAGAAAGTCATCCAGGGCCGCGACTTCACGGCGGTAGTCGAGACCGTCAACGCGGTCGACGCCTGGCTCGGCTCGCTGCCCGGGCACGTCTATGCCAATGTCCGTCAGCCGCCTATCTCGACGCTCAATCTCGCCCACATGATCCCCCTCTCTGCCGTGTGGGCGGGGCCGGAACGGGACGAGCATCTGGTCAGTCCTCCCTTGCTTTACGGCAAGACCGAAGGCTCGACCCCGTTCCGGTTGGTTCTTCATGTCGGCGATGTCGGTCACGCGCTGGTCGTCGGCCCGACCGGCGCCGGCAAGTCGGTGCTGCTGGCGTTGATGGCGCTGCAATTCTGCCGCTATCGCAACGCTCAGATCTTCGCATTCGACTTCGGCGGCTCGATCCGCGCGGCGACGCTCGCCATGGGCGGCGACTGGCACGATCTCGGGGGCCATCTCACCGAAGGCATGGATGCTTCCGTTTCGCTGCAGCCGCTCGCCCGCGTTCATGACACGTATGAGCGCGCCTGGGCGGCTGACTGGATCGTCGCGATCCTGACGCGCGAGGGCATCCAGATCACCCCGGACGCAAAGGAGCATATCTGGGCGGCCCTGACCTCGCTCGCCTCGGCTCCGCTCGAGGAGCGTACCATCACCGGGCTCAGCGTGCTTCTGCAGGCCAATGACCTGAAGCAGGCGCTTCGTCCCTACTGTGTCGGTGGCCCGAACGGCCGGCTGCTCGACGCAGAGGCCGAACATCTCGGCCAGGCATCCGTGCAGGCGTTCGAAATAGAAGGTCTGGTGGGCACGCAGGCCGCGCCAGCCGTCCTGTCCTATCTGTTTCATCGCATCGGCGACCGGCTCGACGGTCGCCCGACCCTGCTCATCATCGACGAAGGCTGGCTTGCCCTCGACGATGACGCGTTCGCCGGGCAGTTGCGCGAATGGCTGAAGACGCTTCGCAAGAAGAATGCCAGCGTCGTCTTCGCCACCCAGTCACTCTCCGACATCGACAATTCGGCTATCGCGCCGGCCATCATCGAAAGCTGTCCAACCCGGCTGCTGTTGCCCAACGAACGCGCGATCGAGCCGCAAATTACCGCCATCTATCGCCGCTTCGGCCTGAACGACCGCCAGATCGAGATTCTGGCGCGAGCCACACCCAAGCGCGATTATTACTGCCAGTCCCGTCGCGGCAACCGTCTCTTCGAGCTCGGCCTGTCAGAGGTCGGGCTGGCACTTTGCGCCGCGTCGTCGAAGAGCGATCAGGCGCTGATCGGCAGCATCATCGCCGAGCATGGCCGCGACGGCTTCCTGTCGGCCTGGCTGCGTGCCCGCGACGTCGGCTGGGCCGCCGACCTCATTCCCAACCTCACCGTTCCCGAACCTGAAAAGGAGTCCAAACCATGACTATTCGTCAAACCCGCCGGCGCGTCCTTCTTATGGTCGCGGCGACGCTCGCCACGCCGATCGCGATCTGGCCGTTGATAACTGCGCCAGCGCATGCCTTCATCGTGTTTGATCCATCGAACTATTCCCAGAATGTCCTGACGGCTGCGCGTTCGCTGCAGCAGATCACGAACCAGATCACCTCGCTTCAGAACCAGGCCCAGATGCTGATCAACCAGGCGCGCAACCTCGCGAGCCTGCCTTTGTCATCGGTGCAGCAACTGCAACAGTCGGTGCAGCGCACCCAACAGCTTCTCGGCGAAGCACACAACATCGCCTTCGACGTCCAGCAGGTCGACAAGGCATTTCAGCAGCAATACGGCGGCGTTTCGCTCTCTGCTTCCGACCAGCAACTCGTCAGGGAGGCGCGCTCGCGCTGGCAAAACACAGTGGGCGGTCTCCAGGACGCAATGCGCGTCCAGGCGGGCGTCGTCGGAAACATCGACACCGGCCGTGCGCAGATGTCGGCGTTGGTCAGCGCCAGTCAATCGGCGACCGGTGCGCTGCAGGCGACGCAAGCTGGCAACCAGTTGCTTGCGCTGCAGGGCCAGCAGCTTGCGGACCTGACCGCCCTGGTAGCCGCCAATGGTCGCGCCCAGGCGCTGAGCGGGGCGGAACGTGCCGCCGCGGTCGATCAGGGGCGTGAGCAACGCCGCCGCTTCCTGACCCCAGGCTCTGGCTACCAGGCCGACTCGGTCCAGATGTTCAACCGCTGAGGTCGATGGCCATGGACGGCAAAACCCTCGCTCGCATCGTGGCCGTCATGTTCGTCGCCGTCGCCATGACGGCGACGGCGCTCGAGATGAGCCGGAAGGAAGACAAGCCGGTGGGGGAGGGCCCGCACACACCGGCGGCCTCGGTGCCGAATGCGCTTCCCGATGGCCTGCGCCGCTGCCAGGCCCTCGGCGAGGCTGCCCTGCGTGAGGATGGATGTGCGCGGCTGTGGGCCGAACAGCGTGATCGCTTCCTCGGTCTCGAAAGGCCGTCGGGGAGTTCGATAGGCCAGCCCGCCGCTTCGCGGTCGCCGGACGCTGGGCCCCACGAGGCTCGATAGCCATGGGCAATACCGGCGTCATCGACCAATTCCTGGCCACCTTCACCCGCTATATCGACAGCGGTTTCGGCCTGCTCGGCGGCGAGGTCGCATTCGTCGCCACCACGCTGATCGTCATTGACGTGACACTTGCCGCGCTCTTCTGGAGCTGGGGCGCCGATGACGACATCCTCGCGCGGCTCGTCAAGAAGACGCTCTTCGTCGGTGTCTTCGCTTACCTGATTTCGAATTGGAACAGCCTCGCCCAAATCGTCTTCGAGAGTTTCTCCGGCCTTGGTCTCAAGGCGAGTGGAACCGGCTTCTCGGCACAGGATCTGCTGCATCCGGGCAAGGTGGCGCAAACCGGGCTCGATGCCGGACGACCATTGCTTGAGGCCATCTCCGGTCTGATGGGCTACATCTCCTTCTTTGAAAACTTCATCCAGATCGCTTGCCTGCTCTTTGCCTGGGCGCTGGTGCTGCTCGCCTTCTTCATCCTGGCGGTGCAGCTCTTTGTGACGCTGATCGAGTTCAAGCTGGCGACGCTGGCCGGCTTCGTGCTGATCCCTTTCGGCCTTTTCGGCAAGACGGCCTTCATGGCCGAACGCGTGCTCGGCAACGTCATCTCGTCGGGCATAAAGGTTCTGGTGCTTGCCGTGGTCATCGGCATCGGATCGACGCTCTTCGGCGAATTCACCCAAGGCTTCGGCGGCGAGAGCCCCACCATCGACCAGGCCATGGCGATCGTGCTGGCGGCGCTGTCGCTGCTTGGCCTCGGCATCTTCGGTCCTGGCATCGCCAACGGCCTCGTCGCGGGTGGACCGCAGCTGGGCGCCGGCGCGGCAGTCGGGACTGGCCTTGCCTCGGCCGGCATAGCAGTTACAGGCTACGGAGCAGCCAGCCTCGCGGCGCAAGGCGGGACAGCCGCATTCGCGGGAGCCATGTCAGCCGCGCGTGGCGGGACATTCCTCGCTGGCGGCGGTTCGGCCGCCTATATGCTTGGCGCCGCCGGGCAGTCTGGCGTGGCAGGCGTCGCTTCCGGCCTGGGCGGCATTGCGCGCGCAGGCGCTTCAGCGGCAGCCTCTCCACTCAAGCGCGCCGCCGCAAACACCGGTCGATCTCTTAACTCGAACTTCGCCTCTGGCGCCGGTTCGGCCGCTGAAATCACCGGCGGTTCGTCGACAATGGGAACGATTGGCGACGCCGCTGCGTCAAACCCGGCGGCGTCCGCCGTGGGCAAGCCATCCAGCGCTCAAGGTCAGCCCGAGTGGGCCAGACGCTTGCATCGCTCCCAACGCCTCGCGCACGGCGCCCAGACCGCCGCCCACGCGGTGCGCGCCGGCGACAGCCATGGCGGCGGAGCCTCGATCTCTCTTTCTGAAGGCGAATGACCATGAACATTTTCAGGCGCCCCGCCGTCCACTACGGCAAGAGCCCTCGACCGGAAACTCCCTATCAAAAGGCGCAGCAGATTTGGGATGAACGCATCGGCTCCGCACGCGTGCAGGCACGCAACTGGCGCGCCATGGCGTTCGGGTCGCTCATCCTGTCGGCGGGGCTCGCCACCTCACTGGTCTGGCAGTCGGGCCGCGGCACGGTCGTGCCCTGGGTCGTGCAGGTCGATAAGCTCGGCCAGGCTCAAGCGGTCGAGCCCGCAACCGCCGACTATAGGCCTACCGATCCGCAGATCGCGTGGCATCTCGCCCGCTTTATCGAGCAGGTACGCTCCATCCCCGCTGATCCGATCATCCTGCGCCAGGACTGGCTGCGCGCCTATGACTGGACCACCGACCAGGGCGCGGCGGCGCTCAACGACTATGCGCGCGCTGCGGATCCTTTCGCCAAGGTCGGCAAGCAGCAGGTCGCGGTGGACGTTTCTTCGGTCATCAGAGCCTCGCCGGGCTCCTTTCGTGTCGCCTGGATCGAGCATCACTACGAAAACGGTCAGCTTTCAGGCACCGAGCGCTGGACCGCGATCCTGACGATCGTGACGCAGATGCCAAGCGACGCCGAACGGCTTCGCGCCAATCCGCTCGGCATTTACGTCAACGCCATCAACTGGTCGCGGGAGATGAGCCAATGAGCCCGACATCGCGTCTTGTTACCGGCACGACTTTCCCAACATATCTGCTATCCGCCATATTGGTCTCGGGGACGACGCTGCTTGCGGGTTGCGCCACGCCGGCGAAGAAGCCGCCGAACATCGGCTACGATACCTATGTTCCGCCCTTGCCGCCGGCTCCGGCCGCCGCGACCGACCAACGGCCGAAACCCCTTCGCGTCCCACCAGGCTGGGCGCCCGCGCGGGGCGGCGCCACCGGAGAAACGCCGGCCGCCCGCGTCGAGAACGCAAATGCCGCGGCGCGCGTGCAACCGCGCCGTGAGGGCTACTACAACGCGATTCAGATCTACCCATGGAGCGAAGGTGCGCTCTACCAGGTCTACGCCTCACCTGGCCAGATAACGGACATCGCGCTTGAGCCGGGCGAGAGCTTGACCGGAGACGGTCCGATCGCGGCTGGTGATACCGCGCGCTGGATCATCGGCGACACCGAAAGCGGGTCCGGCATTTCCCGACGCGTCCACGTCCTGGTGAAACCCTCGCGCGCGGACATCACAACGAACCTTATCATCGCCACGGACCGGCGCAGCTATATGCTTGAGCTACGCTCAGGCGCGAAGCCCTACATGCCCGCCGTTGCGTGGTCCTATCCGGCTCTGAAAGCGGGCCTCCTGCAGACGATCGCCGCAACCCCGGTCATACCGGACGTTACGGTGCGCAACTATCGCTACGGCCTCACCGGCGACAGCCCGCCCTGGAAGCCGGTGAGCGCCTATGACGATGGCCGCAGGGTCTATGTCCAGTTTCCGCGCGGCATCGTGCAAGGCGAGATGCCGCCGATTTTTGTCATCGGTCCGGACGGCGAGGCTGAAATCACCAACAGCCGCGTCTATCAAAACGTCCTCATCATCGACCGCCTTTTTGGTGCGGCCGAACTGCGTCTTGGCGCAGGTAAGCGGCAGCAGACGGTCCGGATAGTGCGCGTCGACAAAAGAAGCGATGGGTTGTGGCGGGGCCTAAGCGACAGGGCCGCGCCCGAGCTGCCGAACGCAATGCACAGGGGAGCGCTGCAGCCATGAACGAGAAGAATATGGCCGAACCCATGCGGCTTCGCGCCGACCCGCCGCGTGTAACGCGTCTGTCGCGCAAGATGCTCGCAGGCATCGGCTTCGTCGCCTCGCTCGGTGTCGGCGGCGCGCTGATCTACGCTCTGCAGGACACCAACACATTCAAGCAGGGCGAGGAACTCTACCCTACCTCCAATCGGCCGCCCGCCGACGGGTTGGCAAGACTGCCGCGCGACTATGCCGGCCCGATCCTTGGGCCGCCGCTGCCTGGCGATCTTGGCAGGCCGATTCTCGATGCCCAGAACAAGGGGCAAGCCGTGGTGCCCCCATCAATCGCAAGCCCCGCGATCGACGAAGCCGAGCAGCGCCGGCAAGCCGAAGAGGAAGCGGCCAGAACCTCGCGCGTGTTCTTCCAGACGGCGCAAGGAGCTTCCAGGACCGCCGAAGCGTCCGCTCCTGCTGTCAGCGATCTTGCCAGTCAGTACGCTCAGCCAAATGCGCAGGATCGCCAGCTTTCCTTCCTGTCCGCCGCCGCTGACCGGCGGACCGTGGCCCCGGATCACATCACGCCTCCGGCGTCACCCTATGTGCTTCAAGCCGGTGCCGTGATCCCCGCCGCGCTCGTCACAGGTATCCGGTCGGACCTTCCCGGGCAGATCAGCGCTCAGGTGACCGAAAATGTCTATGACAGCCCCACCGGTCGCTCGCTGCTCATCCCGCAAGGCACTCGAATTGTTGGGCAGTACGATAGCGGAATTGGTTCCGGGCAGCGCCGCGTGCTGCTTGTCTGGAACAGGCTGATCTTTCCCGACGGACGCTCCATGGTGCTGGAGCGGCAGCCTGGCGCGGACGCTCAGGGCTATGCCGGCCTAGAGGATGCCGTCGACTATCACTGGGGCGAGTTGTTCAAGGCCGCGGCGTTGTCGACCATTCTGAGCGTTGGCGCGCAGGCCGGTTCTTCTGATCAAGACAGCGATATCGTGCGGGCTCTGCGTAGCGGCGCTTCCGATAGCGTCAGCCAGGTAGGGCAACAGGTCGTTCAGCGGCAACTCGCTATCGCCCCGACGCTCACGATCCGGCCGGGGTTTCCCGTTCGCGTCCTCGTCACCCGCGACCTTGCCCTTGAACCATACGGAGGTTGAAATGGCCAAGTTGAAACTCGCAACGATCGCCGACGACAAGCCGGTGAAGATTACGGTGGAACTGCCGGCGCCTCTGCATCGCGACTTGGTGAAATACGCAGAGATCCTTGGGCGCGAGACTGGGCGGCCGTCTGCCGATCCATCACGCTTGATTGCGCCGATGCTTGAGCGGTTCATCGCAACGGACCGCGGCTTTGCGAGAGCAAAGAAGGAAGAGGCTTAGACCGAGCTCTCCTATGGCCGACGACCTGCGAGCGTGTTGAGCCGGGACGCCGCTAGGATGCGCTCTTGTCGATGGCTTACGGCCACTTAGGCTTGAACGGCTAAATCGTTCGCGATCATGGACCGGTCATGGCCTTGCACAGCTTTGATCAAGGTCAAGCGACGCAGCTCGATCCGGCGTTACCTGCTGGCAATGGCAATGAAACGATCGGACGGCGCTGCAGCGCTCGCCTGATCCGGCGGGAGAAATAAATGATCCTGAATAACGGCGCACTTGCCGCGGTGACCGATGGCGAGAGCCTGCGGCTGTTTCACAACAAGGGACACGAACCCTATCTCGACCTGATCGAAGTAGAGGAGTCCGTGCCTGCGACGACCCACGCCGGCTCCGGCGGGCAGACATCCGCAATTTAACAGCCAATCCGGACGAGTCCCGGCTGCCAGCCCGCCGGGCAACTGGAACGATCGCTGGCGCGAGCCGTAGCGCTGCTCCGAGATAACAGTCTTTCTTTCCTCTTTTTCCCGGCCCTTTTCGCCTTTGATGGTCAGGACGTTGTTGGCGAGCTTGATGCCGACGTTCTTTTCGTCAATGCCCGGGAGCTCGGTGTGATCTCAAACCCATTGACCTTCTCGACAGGTCCAACGCCGGTGCTACCGGCCAGGCAGAGCCGCGGAGGGCGGCACTGCAGCCGGCAGCTTAAAGAAATGGGCCGAGGGAACGGAAATCGGGCGCAGACCCCGACGATACTGCCGGTGCTGGTCGGCTCGCCGAAGGCGTTGAAGAGACCTCTAGCGCCGACGCCGGGTGATCGAGCGCACTCCTGCACCCGCCCGCTGCCTCCTTGGTGGCAGGCTTTTTTATTGACACTCGTTCCTCGACACGAGCTGCTTAGTAGGGCAAGTCGGCGTACTGGTATATGGACACTCGCCCGCTCCGGTCGTCTGTCACTTAAAGAAAATAATCACCCCATCTGTGAAGCGTCAGTGGGCGCCCTGTAACCTGCTCGGCGGCTCTGAAAGAGGTGCTGGCCTCTACGTGAAATTCGGCAAGCATTCGCCCCGACAAGATTTCTCGAACCTGATACGCCACGGCCGCCCAACATTCGAATCATCCATTAGAACAGTCTAACGTTTCCTGTCGGTCGCCTGGCTTGTATTTTGGTATGGCTGGATTCTTCCAGTGACACTCCTGACCTCGCCTCTTGGCTCACGCCGGCCGGCTTTTTTCCATGCGCTGGAACAGCCTGATCGAATGCAAGTTTGGGCCAACGCAGCGCACTCCAACGTTCCTTCGCGCTGCTGGCCAAGGGCCCCGGCGCCATCGTCTTCAGCAACACCGGTTCGGCCTTGTATACCGGCAGTGGCAACCGCACGCTCGCTCTCGGCGGCGCCAACACCGGCCTCAACACGATGGGCGGCACCATCGCCAACGGGCCCGGCGGCACGACCACGCTCGCCAAGAACGACAGCGGCCCGGGGTCCTGACCGGCAACAACACCTTCACCGGAAACACCGTCGTCAACGACGGTAACCTGATCATCGGCAATGGCGGCACATCAGGCAATGCCGGCGCCGGCAACGTCATCGTCGCCAACGCGACTTCGACGCTGTCCTTCAACCGCAGCGAAGGACGGCTTCGCCAGCGCAGGTGAGCGCGTGCTCGTTGTCGCCGGCATTCCGTTCGGCACGCCGGGAGCAACCAACATGGTTCGTATCGCGGTGGTCGGAGAGCCTGCCTGACGGTCCGGTTACAACGGCGAACGTTTCCGGACTGTCGGGAGATGGGTGTCAGAGCAGAAGCTCTGACGCCCTAAGGTCAGGAGCTGCATCACGAACGATACGGGGTCGGCTCACCGCCATTGAAGAAGGTCCAGAAGCTCTCATAGACCAAGTCGGGGCGGTGCTCGGCCGGGTAATGGCCTGTCGGAATCGCCCAGGCCCTGAGGTTTGGAGCCCAGGGTGCCCAAGCCTCGATTGGCGTTAGATGACGGCCCACATGGCTGTTGCCGCCCCAGATCACCATCACCGGGCACTTGATCGTCTTCTTGCCGAAATCAGCTGTGTCCATGGCGAGGTCGAGCGTCACGGTCGCGCGGTAGTCCTCGCACACCGCGTGGATCTGCTCGGGCGTCGTGCAGCGGGCGTATTCCTTGAACGCTTCGGGCGTGAATATCTCCAGGCCCACGCCTTTCTTGTTGAGCTTGTAGTTGATGTAATAGTCGAGGTCGGCGCAGATAAGCTTCTCGGGGAAGGGCGCCTTCTGCGCCATGAAGAACCAATGGTAGCTCTCCAGCCCCCAGCCGAGGGTGACGTTGGTTAGAAGATGATAGGTGGGAATGATGTCGAGCGCGCAGAAGCGCGTGATCCTGTCGGGCTGGTCGAGCACCATGCGAAAACCGACCCGGGCGCCGCGGTCATGGCCGGCAAGCGCGAATTGTTCGAAGCCAAGCTCACTCATCACGTCGAAGGCGTCTTCGCCCATGGCGCGGAAACTGTAGGCGGCATGGTCCTCGCCGCCATCGGGTTTCGAACTGTCGCCATAGCCGCGCAGGTCGATGGCGACCACAGTGAAGGACTTTGCCAGGGAAGGCGCGATGCGATGCCAACTGACATGCGTCAACGGGTTGCCGTGAACAAGCATCAATGGCGGGCCAGATCCCGCGACCGCGACATTGATCTCCGCGCCCCTGGTCTCCACCGTCCTGTAAGAGAAGCCCTCCATCAAGCTCCCATGGTTCTCCTCCAGTGGCGGCATGGAGGATGCGGCGTCCGAGGCGTGCTGAGTGTCCATGGTGCTCTCCAAAAAAGGTCTTCCTAAGCCTTCTCCTCCAAATTGAAGATTGTCAACAATTTTCAATTGACTTTTTTTGGATGCGGCGCAACATCGCTTCGCAAGGGTCACGAAGCCAAGCTTGCGCGGCCGCTATCGGGTGGCCTCACACCGTCGAGCCGAAGGGCATATCCATGGCAAATCAAGATAGATCCGCGCGCAAGGGTGCTTCACCCCTGCCTCGTCTGGCCTTGTTGCCTGGCGACATGACCGGCATCGGCCCGGAGCTCGTTGCCCGCGTGCTGTCTGATGGCAGGCTCTCCGAAGTTGCGCGCATTGTCGTTCTGGGGGACCGGCGGGTCCTGGAGATGGGGGCTCGCGACGCCGGCGTATCCCTTGCTATCAAGACCGTGCCGGATGTCGCATCTGTCGACTGGGATGCAGCCGGAACGCCTCTCATCGACCTCGGCAACATCGATCCCCGAGCCTTGCCGCGCGGCGTGGTTTCACCGCAGTCCGGCAAACTGACCGGGGACACATTGGCCGAGGGGGTGCGGCTGGCGATGAACGGCGAGGTCGACGGCATCACCTTTGCGCCGCTGAACAAGGCAGCGCTTCATGCCGGCGGCTGGAAATTTGCCGACGAGCACAAGATGTTTGCCCACCTATTGGGACACAAAGGCTATTTCTCGGAGATGAATGTGCTCGACGGCCAATGGATGTCGCGCGTCACCTCGCATGTGTCACTGCGCACGGCTCTCGATCAGATCACCCATGACAGCATCATCGAGGCGATCGAACTGGTTAACCGCACCATGCGGCGCGCCGGTATGGAGAAACCGCGCATCGCCGTTGCGGCCCTCAATCCCCATGCCGGCGAGAACGGGCTGTTTGGCCGTGAGGAAATCGACCTGATCGGACCGGCGGTCGAGGCGGCAGCGGCAACCGGCATCAACTGCAAGGGGCCTTTCCCCGCGGACACCATCTACATAAAGGCCTTCGCGGGCGAGTATGACAGCGTGGTCGCCATGTACCACGACCAGGGACAGATCGCGACCAAGCTGCGCGGTTTCAACCGCGGCGTAACCGTCACGGCTGGCCTGGAGACCGTGTTCACGACGCCGGCGCACGGCACCGCCTTCGACATCGTTGGCAAGGGTATCGCGTCGACAGGCGCGCTGGAGAGCGCCATTCAACTCGCGGCCCAGCTTGCGCGCCGAAAGGGCGTGCAGCACGCAGACGCCGCAGCCTGAGCAATTTCCGCCGATCAGCCTGGAAAGCAAAATGACACAATCCAACAGTTTCCGCATCGCGGTCATCCCTGGCGACGGGATCGGCAAGGAAGTCGTACCCGAGGGCGTGCGCGTCCTGGAAAAGGTCGCTTCGCGGTTCGGCATCGGGCTGTCGTTCGACTGGTTCGATTTCGCTTCCTACGACTATTATGCCCGCCACGGCCGGATGCTGCCGGAAGACTGGAAGGACAAGATCGGATCACATGACGCGATCTTCTTTGGCGCCGTCGGCTGGCCAGCCGGCGTGCCTGATCATGTGTCGCTGTGGGGGTCGCTTCTCCAGTTCAGGCGCGAGTTCGATCAGTATGTCAATCTACGGCCGGTGCGCCTTATGCCCGGGGTTCCGAGCCCGCTCGTCGGTCGCGGTCCTGGCGATATCGATTTCTGGGTCGTGCGCGAAAACACAGAAGGCGAGTATTCGTCGATCGGCGGCCGTATCTTCCCGGGTACCGAGCGCGAAGTGGTGGTGCAGGAAACGGTCATGACGCGTATCGGCGTTGATCGCGTGCTGAAGTTCGCGTTCGAGCTTGCCGGCAAGGGCAAGCGCAAACACCTGACCTCGGCGACCAAGTCTAACGGCATCTCGATCAGCATGCCCTATTGGGACGAACGCGTGGTGGAAATGGCCAAGGCCTTTCCCGACGTGCGCTGGGACAAATATCACATCGATATCCTGACGGCTCAGTTCGTCCTTCACCCCGACTGGTTCGACGTCGTGGTCGCATCGAACCTTTTCGGCGATATCCTTTCCGATCTCGGGCCTGCCTGCACGGGAACGATCGGCATCGCGCCGAGCGCCAACATCAATCCAGATCGCAATTTTCCGTCCCTGTTCGAGCCGGTTCACGGCTCGGCACCGGACATCGCCGGGCAGGGGATTGCAAATCCGGTTGGACAGATCTGGTCGGCTGCTATGATGCTTGACCACCTCGGACATGCCGAGGCGGGTGCCTGGATTGTTTCGGCCATCGAGACCGTTTTAGCCGAGCCATCGCTGCGCACGCGTGACCTCGGCGGAACCGCAAACACCGTCGAGTGCGGTAAGGCAATCGTCGCCGCGCTCTGATTTTTTAGATCAATCACGTTGGCCTAGAACCGGGACGGCAGGCTGCCTCGTCGGCCCTGACCGATGCCGTCGCATCGACCTGCGCCTAGGCTGCCGGCGTCGCTGCCTGGGCGATGACGGCGGTATCGTCGAGGCTCTCGATATCCCAGCACAGATCGCGCAAGCGCGCCGCTGCCTTTGCACCCAGAACCGGCTCGGCCAGACCGCCGAACTTTGCGTTCAGATCCTCATCGGTCATCGGTCGCGCCAGGCTGCCGATCGCGTGCTCGACATGTCGCTTGAGGACACGGCCATCCCTGAGCTTGATCGTGACGTGACATTCGTCTTCGGCAACGCTGTGTGACGCCAGCGCACTGACGCGATCGCGCAGTGCAATGACCTGGGAATCGCATACCTTCGCGTCGCTGTATTCGGCTTCGCCGGCGCGGCCTTCTATGACGGCGACCGCTGCCGAGTGGTAGACACTGAATTTGCCTTCGAGGCCGACTTGCGGGGTTTTCTTGCCGGTCAATTCCAGCACCAGCGGGTCTACTTCCAACTCGACGCTCTCGATCTCATCGGCCTCCAGGCCGAATTCATTGCGCAACTGCACGCAGCCGTCGATGATCGGGTGGATGACGATACCGCAAGCGAACGGCTTGTAGGTGTTGAGAGCGATCTCGAAACTATCGCCCAGGCCTTTGGTAATCTCGTCGAAATTCCGCTCGGTGGACATGACATGGGCGAAACCGCGCGGCGCCTCGAGCACGCGGTTTGACGAGGTGAAGTCGCGTTGCGCCAGCACGGCCGAGAGCAGGCCATTTTGCGCCGCCCGTCCGGGGTGGAAGCTCTTGCACATGGTTCCGAACATCTCGCGAAAACCGGAAGACTGCGTGCCGGCGATGCCAAGCGCCCAGATCATCTGCTGTTCGTTGAGGCCAAGCAGCCGTCCCGCGGCGGCGGCCGCGCCAAAAACGCCGGCCGTTCCCGTGATATGCCAGCCGACGTCATAGTGCGCGGGATAGACGGCATTGCCGATGCGACATTCGACCTCGACCCCAAGGATGAGGGCATGCAGGAGATCGCGCCCGCTCGTCGGCTGCAGCTGCGCGAGGCTCAGGATCGCGGAAGCGACCGGCCCTGCCGGATGGATGATGGTCCTCAGATGCGTGTCGTCGAAATCGAAAACGTGGCTGGCGATGCCGTTGATGAGCGCGGCATTCAAGGCGTCCAGCCGTTCGCCACGGCCGAGGATCGCCGCTTGATCCTTGCCGGCGAAAGGCGACACTGCGCCTAGGGCAATGTCGACGCTTGGGTGTTGCGAGCCGCCAACCGCGCAGCCGGTCCAGTTGAGGAACGAGCGCACTGCCTCGCGCTTGACGCTGGCGGGTACGCTGTCTGCGGATGCCGACACGACATAGCGCGCCAGTGTGGCTGTGACGTCCATCATTGGATCTCCCTGGATCGCTGCTGAGCATCGCGCGGCGCACCGGCATGCTTTCGGACTGGCGTGGATTACGCCATGAAGGCACCGCCATTGACGTGGACGGTCTGGCCGGTGATGTAGCGAGCCGCCGGCCCGCAGAGGTAGCGCACGAGCGATGCAACTTCCTCGGGCGTTCCGCGCCGCCCGACAGGCGGCAGTTTCCCGGCATGGTGAGAAGGTTCTTCGCCAGCACGCTGCGTGTCGATCATCCCAGGCGAAACGCAGTTGACGGTGATGTTTTCGCCGGCAAGGTCATGGGCGAGCGCCCGCGTGAAGCCGGCCAGGCCAGCCTTCGCCGCAATGACATGCGCGCGGCCACTGGCGCCCGTATGAGCCGACAGACCGCCGATGTTGATCACCACGCCCTGTCCAGATTTCTTGAGGTGCGGGAGCGCCGCATGAGCGGTCAGGAACGCACCATCGAGAATGATGGAAAGCACCTCGCGCCACTCGACAAAACTCAGATCTGCAAAGGCGGTCTCGCGTCGCACGGCAGCACTGTTGATGAGAATGTCTATGCCGCCGAACTGCCGGACCGTCGCGTCGATCAGCGCGTCGACGGCATTTGGGTCGACGACGTCGGCGAGGAGGGCCGCGGCCCTGCCTCCGGCAGCGGTGATATCATTGACGACGGATTCGGCTTCAGCATGAGACGTGCGTGCGTTGACGACCACCGCGGCTCCGGCACGAGCCAGTTCCAGGGCCATCACGCGGCCGATATTGCGTCCCGCTCCGGTCACGATTGCGACGCGGCCCTCAAGTTCCCGAGCGCCGTTCATACGATATCCCTGGTTTTGGCAGCATCGCCGATCGCATGCGTCGGGTCGGCCGACGCCGGCAAGGTCATGCGGCTCTTGCCGCTGAGCACATGAAGGAAGGCCGCTTCCACGGCTGCCGCGGCGTCGCCTTCCCGCAATGCTGCAACGATACGGCGATGCTCGACATTGGATACGATCAGGCCGCCGCCCTGCAGCAAGGCGCGTTCCCGAAACAGGTGCAGTTCCTTGACGAGTTCGGAATAGGCTTTGTGCAACCGGCTGTTTCCTGCAAAGCGCAGGATGGAATCGTGGAACGTCAGATTGATCGGGTAATAATCATCGAGGGAATGCGCGATGGCCGCCTCTTCCATGCGATCCAGCAAGCTTTCGAGTTCCGAAATCTGCTCCGGCGTTACTCTCGTGGCCAGAAGTCGCGCCGCTGATGCAAAGAGACCGGCGCGCACATCGTAAAGTTCCGCGGCCTGTTCCTCGCCAATCTTGCGCATGAACACGCCTCGATTGGGCACGAGTTCGAGCAAGCCCTTTTCGGCAAGTGCGCGGCAGACTTCGCGGATCGGGCCGCGGCTCACAGAGAAACGGATCGCCAGCGAGTTCTCATTTAATCGCTCGCCAGGGGCGAATTCTCCCGACAGGATGAGGGTCTCCAACTCGCGCCGCAGGACGCTGGTCAGGGAGTGGGTCTGGAGAAATTCAAGCTCGGCCCTCATGGCATCGTGATCTACTATTTACTGCAAACTGTCAACAGAATACAGTGTGTCCGCTGATCACGGTCGTGGGCGTTCCTGGGTGAAAGCACGAAAATCGGAGGTTTCATGGACCAAATGGACGTCCCGACGACAGACGCGTTGCCCCCGCCAGGCCTCCTCGATCTCTTCCTGGCATTCACCAAGCTCGGCATAACCAGCATCGGTGGTGGTGTGAACGGTATGATGCACACCGAGTTCGTGGTGAACCGGCGCTGGTTCACCGACAAGCAGTTTTTGTCCGGGCTGGCGCTTAGCCAGTCCCTTCCGGGTGTCAATGTTGCAAACTTGGCGCTCTGGCTCGGGTTTCAATGTCGCGGTGTTGTTGGAGCCGTGGTTGCGCTGGCTGCGGTGGTGCTCCCCCCTGCTGTGGCGATAGTCCTGGTAGGAAACATCGTGCTGAGGCTCAGCACCGATCCTGTGATCGGCGCGATGCTCGTGGGTCTCGCGGTTGCGGCATCCGGGTTGTCACTATCGGTCGGCTACCTTGCCATGCGTTATGCCTGCATCGACGTTGTTTCAATAGCCCTCTTCACATGCACGCTGATCGGCGCGACGGTCTTTCATTTCTCGGCTCTCGTCGTGGTGGCGGTGCTCGCGCCCATCGGCATCGGCGTCGGCTTTTCAAGAAACCGGCATGAAAGACGATAATCTGCTCGTCAGTCTGTTTCTGGTCTTCGCGCCCCTGTCTTTGATGGCCATCGGCGGCGGGGCCTCCATCCTGGGCGAACTGCAACACAGCGTTGTCGACAACCGGCATTGGTTGACCAACAAGAGCTTCCTCGACATGTTTGCCATCTCCCGCGTTGCACCCGGACCGGGCACGCTGATCGTCACCCTGATGGGTTGGCATCTGGCTGGATGGGCGGGCGCGATCGTTTCGACGATTGCGATTTTTGCGCCGTCGTCGCTGCTGGTGATCGTGGTCGCGCATTTCTGGCACAGCCGCCCCAATGCGGCATGGCAAGGTGCTCTGGTTTATGGTTTGGCACCGCTTGCCGCCGGGCTGGTCCTGTCAAGCGTGTTCACTCTCTTGAGCAATGCGAAAGGCGGATGGATTGCCTGGTGCGTGGCTATCATGGTCGCTGTCGCGGCGCGGATGATCCGCCTCGGGCCACTGACGCTGATGATCGTCGGATCGGTCGTTTTCTGCGGGCTGATGACGACTGTTGGATAGGCGTTTCAGCCCTATCTCCGGGCCGAAAGACGTCACGGCGCCTCTGCATCATGCAGATAGTCGTCAGTTAATTGTTGACAATTGACAAAATTAGACGGACCTTTAGCAGCATGCATAAGCGCATCGCGCTTGTGAGGAAATGTTCGGGAGGACCCCTTTGGCCTTTGTGGAGCTCGACAAGCTGACCAAGCGCTACGGCAAGTTGACGGTGGTCAACGGTGTCGATCTCGCCATCGAAAAGGGAAAGCTGGTGTGCCTGCTCGGACCGTCGGGCTGCGGCAAGACCACGACCCTGCGCTTGATCGCTGGCTTTGTTCAGCCGTCGGATGGCCAGATCCGCGTCGGTGGCCGTGTTGTGTCGTCGCCGCACGCCAGCGAACCGCCGGAAGCGCGCAACATGTCGATGATCTTCCAGAGCTATGCGCTCTGGCCGCATATGACGGTGTTCGAGAACATCGCCTACGGTTTGCGGCTTCGTCGCATGGGCAAGGCCGATATTCAGACAAAGACAGGTCGCATCCTCCAGGCGACCAAGCTCGAATGTCTGGCCGAGCGCTATCCGGGCGAGTTGTCAGGCGGTCAGCAACAGCGTGTCTCCCTGGCGAGGGCCCTTGTCATCGAGCCGGAGACGCTGCTCCTCGACGAGCCGCTTTCCAACCTCGACGCCAATCTTCGCGAGGAGATGCGGTTTGAAATCCGCCGGCTTCACGACGAGTTCCGCTACACGACTGTTTATGTCACGCACGATCAGACGGAGGCCATGACCGCCGCCGATGTCATCGTGGTGATGAACCAGGGCAATGTCGAGCAGGCGGGTTCACCCGAGGACATTTACGAGCGGCCTCGATCGGAATTTGTCGCGCAATTCATCGGTGGCACCAACATCTTCAAGGGCAATCGGGTCGGAACGGACACCGTCGATTGCGGCAACGGTCTGGTGCTGCGCTGTGGCAGCGGCGACTATGCCGCCAGTGGCCAGACCGCCGTATCCGTGCGGCATCACGATCTGCATCTCACCAACGAGAAACAGAAAGGCGATCCGAGTAACTGGGCCACCGGAAAGGTCGTGCGCCAGGTCTATCTCGGGTCGCATCGCGATTATCTCGTCAATCTATCAGGTGGCGAAACCGTGCGGGCGATCGCGCCTGTCGATGTCGCGGTCCCGGAAAACCAGCAAATTTGGCTTCATTGCCCACCTGATCGTTGCCGGGCGCTCGCACACTAGGGAGAGAGAGAGAATGTCCAACAGGAAAGTCGCAGCAGGCGCGCTCTTGGCGGCCTTGACATGGGGGCAGATGGCATGGGCAGCCCCGCCCGAGCCCTACAAGGTCACGGACGATCTTGTCGCCGCCGCAACCAAGGAAGCGTCGGTCGTCTATTACACCTCCACCGACGTCCAGGTCGCCGAGAAACTGGGCGCCGCATTCGAGGCGCACTATCCGGGCATCAAGGTCCACGTTGAAAGGGCCGGTTCGGAGCGCGTCTTCCAGCGCATAGGCCAGGAGTATTCGAGCGGCATCCACAACGCCGACGTCATCGAGACCTCCGACGCATCCCACTTCCTGACGTTCAAGGATCAGAACTGGTTGACGCCTGCCGTTCCGGAGGATGTCGCCAAGATGTGGCCGGAAAAGGATCGTGACCCCGATGGTCTCTATGCGGCTTTCCGCGCCACGCTGACGGTAATCGCCTACCGGACCGACATGGTCAAGGAAGAGGACGCGCCGAAGACCTGGACCGATCTGCTCGATCCCAAATACAAGGACAAGCTGGTGAAGTCGCACCCCGGCTACAGCGGCAACGTGATGACCGCCACCTATGCTCTTAGCCAGCTTCTCGGATGGGACTATTTCGAGAAATTGGGCAAGCAGGGTGTGATGCAGGTTCAGTCCTCGACGGAACCGCCGAAGGTCCTCGCCCAGGGTGAACGCCCGATCCAGGCTGACGGCAATGAATACAACGTGTTCATCCTCCAGGACAAAGGCGTGCCGATCAAGGCTGTCTATCCGGCGGAAGGAACCTCGATCGCTTACGGCAACGCGGCGATCCTGGCCTACGCTCCTCACCCGAACGCAGCCAAGCTGTTCTATTCCTTCATGTTCTCGCAGGAAGCACAGCAGTTGAACGATGATTTCGGTGGTTTGCGTTCGGTTCGCCCAGATGTGAAGGAGAAATCCAACCGCACCCCGCTGTCGCAAATCAAGCTTCTCGACTCAGATCCATCCAACGTTCGGGATGCCGTCGAAGAGATCAAGCAGAAGTACGAAGAGTATTTCGGCACCTAAGAAGCGGCTCGGCGCCCCCCGGATTGGGCCGCGGAGTAGAAGATCAGGCGATGTCGCCGCTGGCGACATCGCGAGATCCCGGGCCAGTCCGGCGGATGTCTCGCCGACATCGGATCAAACCCAGAGGTGACCAGGTGACCATCGCTGCATTGTCCCCCGATTCCGCCAACAGGCGACACCTCGGCAGGTTCGATTTGTCGACGCCGCTGTTCGTGTTTCTTGCGGTCGTTCTGTGTGTGCTGGTCCTGCTGCCATTGTTCTGGCTGGGATACTATGCTCTGACCAACAAGGCTGGTTCACCAACCCTGGCGAACCTGGCTCGTCTCTTTACCGATGCCACAATTCGCCGGGCCTTCCTTATATCGCTGAGCATGGCCGGTTGTGTCGGCCTGTTTTCTTGCCTGGTGGCCACACCGTTGGCTTGGCTTGTCGCGCGCACCGATATGCCGGGACAGCGCCTGGTCCGCAGTCTGGTGACGGCATCCTTTGTGACGCCGCCATTCCTGGGTGCTATTGCCTGGGCGATGCTGGCCGCACCGAACAGCGGCATTCTCAACAATATCTACCGCTGGGCATTTGGCCTCGATCAATCACAGGCCCTGTTCAACATCTACACCTTCACCGGGCTGGTGTTCGCGGTCACTTGTTACTCGTTCCCTTTCGTCTTCACGCTTGTCGCCAACGCGTTCGACAAAGTGCCATCCGATCTCGAGGAAGCATCGGCGATCCTTGGCGGCAAGCCAGGCACCACATTGCGGCGGGTGACGTTGCCGATGGTGTTGCCGGCGATGCTCGCTGGGTCCCTGGTTGCCATCGTCCAAGCCTTCACCATGTTCGGTTCGCCGGCGATCCTGGCGCTGCCGGCCGGGTTCCACGTTCTCACCACCAAGATCTGGAGTTTCTTCCAGTTTCCTCCACGGCTTGATCTGGCGGCAGCGAGCGCCGTGCCCCTGCTTGTGGTGACCATGCTCTTGCTGTGGGGGCAGAGATGGCTGCTCGGACGCCGTGGCTACACCGTGCTCGGCGGCAAGAGCGGCACCCCTCGGCGTGTGAAGCTGGGCAACTGGAAATGGCTGGCGGGTGCATACGTCCTGTTCATCCTGTGCGTGACGATCCTGTTTCCCTACCTGGCCTTGCTCAAGGTGGCTCTGACCCACAACATTTCCGAACCGCTCACCTGGAGTTCCTTGACGCTCCACAACTTCCATTTCGTGCTTTTCGAATTTTCCAGCACGCGGCTCGCCATCTGGAACACCTTAATCCTCGGCCTGGCGACGGCAACGATCGCGACCGGCATAGCTCTTGTCGTGTCCTATTTGGTCGCGCGCCGAGCCGTGCCGGGCGCCTCGCTGCTCGGCATGCTGGCAACCGCCCCGATTGCAATTCCAGGCATTGTCCTCGGCGTCGGCCTCTTCCTGGCCTACGCCAATCCGACCTTCGGACTTTATGGCACGCTCTGGATCCTGCTGATTGCGTTCCTGACGATCGAGCTTCCGGCCGGCTATCAGCAACTGTCATCAGCCTTCCACGGCGTGCATCCGGAGTTGGAGGAAGCCAGCCGCATTCTCGGCGCCACCCGTCTGAAGACGCTTTGGCAGATCACCGCACCGCTGTTGCGCACCAGCCTGATCGCAGCTTGGTGTTTCGTCTTCATCGGTACCATCAGGGAATTGTCGGCGACGGTCCTGCTGACGACGGCGCAGACCAAGCTGGTCTCGGTCATCATCTATGACCTAAACGAAAGCGGCGACTATGGGGCGATTTCGGTGCTTGGCATTCTGCTGCTGGTGGTCTCGTTCACCGTCGTCTTCATAGCCAACAAGGTTCCAGTTCTCGGCGGAGCGCCTTCGAGAAGTGGCAGTTGACGGGATGGTGGTCTGGTTCCACAGCAATTATCAGCGTTTCGCTTGACAAGAGGAAGTATCGTCTCAGTCATGGGTTCGATTGGATGTGTCGGCATCAATTCGATGAGGGAGATCAAACCGTGGATGACGCGCAGGCAAGGCGCTGGCGGCCATCGAGACCGGATCAAGCAAGCGGTATCTTCCGTGGGGCATTGAACGGAATTCGGGCCCATGGCTAACGAAACCGAGAGCATGCAGGGATTTTCGCCCATCGACTTTTTGCGCACGCGCTCGCTCGCCAATGTCGTGCAGCACGAAATAGAGCGAATGATAGTCGAGGGAGAATTCACGCCTAACGAGAGGATCAACGAAAACGCCCTGGCCCAGCAACTCAAGGTCAGTAGGGGGCCGATCCGGGAAGCGTGCAGCGCGCTGGCGGCTCTCGGACTGATCCAGGTGATCCCCAACCGGGGGTTTTTCGTGCGTGAACTCAGCGATGACGAGGCCCGTGATGTCTCGGAAGCGCGCGCGTACATCTTTGCCTGCATGACCATGAGTGTTGCGGAGAGGATCACCGACCCCGAGGTCACCAGGTTGAGTGCGCTCGTCGATCGCATGGATGCGCTGGCGAAGACCGGCGAGGTGAGCCAGTACTATCCGGTCAATCTGGAATTCCATTCCGAACTGGCCAGGATGTGTGGCAACGCACGCTTGGCGCAGATTTATCTCGGTCTCGCTCGTGAGCTCCATATCCAGCGCTATCGGGCACTGGCAAGTGGTGACGTGCTCGACATTTCCAACCACGAGCATCGGGCCATAGTGGAGGCTGTCGCCGCTCGCGATCCGCAACGGGCCTTCACGGCCGGGCGCGCGCATATCGTCAATGGCACGTCGCGCACACGCAGGGCCAACGCGGCTTTGCGCCACGGCTCCGACTGATCTCCCAGGGCGCTCGCACTCACTTCTGCATGCGACGTCGAGGATACGGGCGCCCGTAGCATTGGCATGCCGGTGATGTGGTTTGCCTTCCAAAAAACTTACTCATCCTGTCGACAAAAAATTGTTGACAGTTTACCAAAACTGCCTTCCTAGTCCTCTGCACCACGAGGCCATGACATGGAGTCGAGCTCGAACTCGGTGCCTGTCTGTGCCGCTATACCGGTCGACGGAGAGGATTACCAATGCACGACACCGCGCCTGCAGGTCTCACAAACTACGTGGCGGAATTCGTCGCAACAGCCACTCCGGAGGATCTGCCGGCCGACGTTGTTGCTCTCGGCAAGAAGTCGATACTGGATGGCATTGGGCTGGCTCTTTCAGGTTCGGTCGCGCAAAGCGGCGACCTTGTCCGCCGCCATCTCGATGAGCTCGGGCTTATGCCAGGTGCCGCGACGGTCATCGGAGCTGGCCGCAAGGTTGCCCCCCGCTTTGCGGCATTCGCCAATGGTGTCGGCATTCATGCCGACGACTATGACGACACCCAGCTGGCCGTGGCGACAGATCGCGTCTACGGCTTGCTGACCCATCCCACGGCGCCGGCATTGCCCGCGGCCCTGGCCATCGGTGAACAGGTGGGTGCCTCGGGCAAGCAGGTCATGTTGGCGTACCATCTCGGCGTCGAGGTCGAGTGCAAGATCGCCGAGGCCATCGCGCCCCGCCACTATCAGACCGGATTTCACGCGACGGCCACTTGCGGGACCTTTGCCGCCGCCTCGGCTGCGGCCTGGCTTCTGCGTCTCGACGCGAAAACCACGGCTCGCGCGCTTTCCATCGCCGGCAGCCAGTCGGCTGGCCTGCGGGAGAATTTCGGCACGATGACCAAGCCGTTCCATGCGGGGCGTGCATCGGAAAGCGGCGTCGCCGCTGCACAATTCGCCGCCCATGGATGGACTGCTACCGACAAGATACTGGAGGCCCCGCGCGGGTTCTTCCAGGCAGCCGGCGGCGGTTACGACGAGAACGCCATCCGCGGACGCCTCGGCGCCTCCTGGACGTTCGCCAACCCGGGCATCTCGATCAAGCCGCATCCCTCGGGGTCGTTGACTCATCCGGGGATGACGGAGATGGCGCGCCTTATCCGCGAGCATGGCATCAAGGCTGGGGATGTGAAGCACGTGCGGGTCGGCACCAACTCCAACATGCCGAATGCCCTGATCCATCACCATCCACATGACGAACTCCAAGCCAAGTTCTCCATGGAGTTCTGCATGGCGATCCTCTTGCTCGACGGCAAGGCCGGGCTTGGCGAGTTTACGGATGCGACCACTCAGCGCGACGACGTCAAAGCGATGATCGACAAGGTTGATTTCGTCGTTGACGAAAGGGCAGAGAAGGCCGGCTATCACAAGATGACGACGATCATCGACATCACGCTCAATGATGGCCGCGTCATCCACGGCGAGGCTGATTTCGGCAAGGGCAGCCCCGCCAATCCGATGAGCTATGAAGAGGTTGCCGACAAATTTCGGGACAATGCGGCTCATGCCCGCCTTGCCCGTTCGGCGGCCGACGAGGTCGTCTCGCTGGTGCGTGACCTCGAAGAACAGCCCTCGCTCGAGCGGTTGATGGCACTGGTCGCCAAGGCCGGCTGACGGTCTTCGTGGCGCTGCGGCGGCAGCGCCGCAGCCGGCATTTAGAAAGGTTGGTCCGATGGCCCATCTCACGATCGGCATGCTCAATGGCGATGATATCGGAGACGAAATCGTGCCCGCTGCGGTGCGCATCGCCCGGGCCGCCGCGGCTCGAACGGGTCTGGAGATCGACTGGCGACCAATGCCGATCGGCCGCTCGGCACTCGACACGCACGGCTCGACAATGCCCGACGGCACGCTTGAGACGCTTTCGACGCTTGATGGCTTCATCCTCGGCCCGATCGGGCATCGCGCCTATCCAAAGGTGCCTGGTGCGATCAATCCGCATCCGATCCTGCGCAAGCACTTCGGCCTTTTCGCCAATGTCCGGCCGACGCGTTCCTTCCCCGGTCTCGGCGCACTGTTCGACGACGTCGATCTCGTCATCGTTCGGGAAAACAACGAAGGCTTCCAGCCTGATCGCAATGTGGTCGCTGGTTCGGGAGAATTTCGCCCAACGCACGACACGACGATTTCAGTTCGTGTCATCACCCGCGCCGGCAGCTATCGTGTCGCCAGGGCCGCGCTCGAACTTGCCAGGAACCGGCGCAAGAAGCTGACGATCGTTCACAAGGACACCGTGTTCAAGCTGGGCTGCGGCATGTTCGTGGAGGAGTGCTATCGGGCCGCCGAGCAGTTCCCCGATGTCGCGGTCGATGAGGTTATCGTCGACACCTTCGCCATGCGGCTGCTGCGCGATCCTCAGACATTCGATGTCGTCGTCACCACCAACATGTTCGGCGACATACTGAGCGACGAGGCCGCAGGCCTTGTCGGCGGCCTCGGCATGGCGCCTGGCCTGTGTATCGGCGAAGGCAACATAGCCATGGCGCAGGCGGCGCACGGGTCAGCCCCCGATATCGCCGGCAAGGGCATCGTCAATCCCTACGCGATGATCGAATCCACCCGCATGCTGCTGGAATGGCTTGGCCACAACCGTGGCATTGCCGAGGCGCTCGCCGCGGCGTCGATCATGGCCGAAGCCACCGTTGCCGCACTTGCCCGGCCCGAAACGCGAACGGGCGACATACGCGGAACCACCCACACCGAAGGAATGACCAGCGCCATTGTCGCTGCCATCGAGAAGGAATCTGAAAATGTGCTCGCATAAGATTGCGGTCATTGGCGGTGACGGTATTGGGCCGGAGGTGGTTGAGGCCGGCGTCGAGGTACTGGAAGCCTTGGCTGCCGTCGAGCCGGGCCTTGCCTTCGACTTCAAGCGCTTCGACTGGGGCTCGGACTACTATCGCCGCAACGGCCGCATGATGCCGCAGGATGGCCTCGAACAGATCAAAGGCTTCGATGCCATCTACTTCGGCTCGGTCGGCGATCCGAACCTTCCCGACGATATCACGCTCTGGGGCCTGCGTTTGGCTATCTGCCAGGGATTCGACCAATACGCCAATGTGCGGCCGACGCGCCTCCTGCCTGGGCTGACCGGCCCTCTGCGGCCCGAACTCGGCAAGCAGATAGACTGGGTAATCGTCCGCGAAAACAGCGAAGGCGAATATGCCGGCGTCGGCGGTCGCGCCCATCGCGGCCTGCCGATCGAAGTCGGCATGGATGTAGCCGTCTTTACCCGCACCGGCATCGAACGGATCGCCCGCTTTGCCTGTGACATTGCCATGTCGCGCCCCCGCAAGCTGCTGACAGTGGTCACAAAGTCCAATGCACAACGCCATGGCATGGTGCTCTGGGACGAAGTCGTGCGCGAAGTGGTTCGCGACTACCCCGGTCTGATCGTCGACTGGATGCTGGTCGATGCGATGACACAGCGCATGGTCAACAAGCCCGGCAGCATCGACACGGTTCTGGCGACCAACCTCCATGCCGATATCCTTTCCGATCTGGCCGCAGCACTTGGCGGGTCGCTCGGCATCGGCTCGACATCGAACATCGATCCGTCGCGCAGCCGGCCGTCCATGTTCGAACCCATCCATGGTTCGGCCTTCGACATAACCGGCAAGGGCGTCGCCAATCCGCTTGGATCGTTTTGGACCGCAAGCTTGATGCTTGACCATCTCGGTGAGCAGGCTGCGTCGCGACGTCTCATGATTGCGATCGAAACCGTCACCGGCCGAGGAGAATATCTGAGCCCCGACCTTGGTGGCGCCGCCAGCACCGCCGAGGTAACCGCCGCGGTGATCGCCGCAGTTTCGGGTGTGAACAGTCCAAGCTCCTGACGCTCGCCCGGACAGAAGTTCACATTACACGCGCCTTTCGCCAGACTGCAGACGCTTGCGCGCTCGCTATTATCGGTCGCGCTAAGGCTTTGTTCCGCGTTGATGGCCGCTGACCTGGTCGCCATCTTCCGGCTTCAGATATCGCCACCGACGATCACCAACAATGGACCGATCATGGCGACTTTGGTCATGCGGTTCGCGGCGGCTTCGTCAGTCCCCACAGCCACACGTCACTCGGCAGGATCCTGGCCGGCGAGGCGTTGGGACGAAACACGGATGCCCGCATCACGATCGTCGATCTGACCGGCTTGCCGGTTCTCGACCTCGCCATCGCAACGCTGGCCGTCGAGACGATCGAAACCACCTGATCGATCGCGGAGAAACGGCATCAGGATTGATTGGGGCCGCTTGGGCCTTTGGTTTCTGAGGCAACGCTTATTTCGTCATATCAGGCTGCGGAAGCGTCAATGTGGCGCTCGCGATGTCGAGGAGATATTGCTTACCAGCGTTGATGCACATGGGGCTTTATGTCCTGGTCGTAGACGTCCCGGATCTTGCTCATGAGTTCATCGGATAGCGGCGGGAGGTCTGCGGCTTCGGCGTTGGAACGGGCCTGTGTGGCATTGCGAGCGCCCGGAATGACGACGCTCACCGCGTCGAACATCAGGATCCAGCGCAGCGCGAATTTCGCCATCGTCGTGTCGCCGGAAACCAGCGGCCGGATGCGCTCGACCGCCGCCAGCCCGACCTCATAGGGCACGCCCGAAAACGTCTCGCCGACATCGAAGGCTTCGCCGCTGCGGTTGAACAGGCGATGGTCGGTGGTCTCGAATTTGGTGTCGGCCTTGAACTTGCCCGACAGCAAGCCGCTGGCCAGCGGCACGCGGGCGATGATGGCCACATCGTTTTTTTTCGCCTGCTCGAAGAACAGTTCGGCCGGGCGCTGGCGGAAGGCGTTGAAGATGATCTGCACGCTGACGACGCCGGGATATTGCATCGCCTTCAGCGCCTCTTCGACTCGCTCGACGCTGACGCCGTAATTGCGGATCTTGCCTTGCTCGACGAGCCGGTCGAGGCGCTCGAAAACCTCCGGGTGATAGTAGAGGTCGGTCAGTGGGCAATGCAGCTGCACGAGATCGAGCGTGTCGGCCTCGAGATATTTGAGGCTGCGGTCGATCCAGTCGGTCAGGTTCTCCTGGCTGAAGCCCTCGACCCTCTGTGACGGCAACCGCTTTCCGGCCTTGGTGGCGATGAACGGCCGTTCGCCGCCGCGCTCCTTCATCACCCTGGCGATGAGTTTTTCGGAGCGGCCGTCGCCGTAGACGTCCGCGGTGTCGACGAACGTGACGCCGGCATCGAGGGCTGCATGGAGAGCGGCCACCGCATCGTCGTCATTGACCTCGCCCCAGGCGGCACCGATCGCCCATGAGCCAAAGCCAATTTCGCTGACTGATCTGCCGGTACGGCCGAATTTCCGTGATTGCATCTTGCTATTCCTGACTGCGGCTTGCCGGCAATTCCGGCTTTGCGATTCTGATTTTCGGGAAGCCTCTTATCGCATGGCAATGCGATTGACATCCCCGTCCGTAAGATTTACCAGATTACAGGGTTGTATGACAACCCGGTAAGGCTGCAATCATTTGGAGTCGGGAGGATCTCAAATTGAAAACCGTTCTTAAACTGGGCGCGGCCCTGTGCCTTGGCGCGCTTGCTCATCCTGCATTGGCCGAGGACAGCATCGTCAAGATTGGCGTTGTCGCGGCCGAGTCGGGCTCGTTCGTGTCCGCCGGCCATACCTTGCCGGCGGGCGTCGGCCTTGCCGTCAAGCAGATCAACGATGCCGGCGGCTTCAAAGTCGGCGGCAAGACCTACAAGCTCGAAATGGTCAAGCGCGACGACCGCACCGATATCGCGACCGCAATCGCCGCCACCCAGGAATTGGTGCGCGACGTCAAGGTGCAGGCAATCTTCGGCTCGGAAACGCATGACTTCACGCTGGCCATGGCCAAGATCACCCAGCCGGCCAAGATCATCCATTTCGCCGGCAATTCGACGCTGGCAAAAATCCTCAACCCCGATAGCGTCAAGCCGGGCGGCGAGGACCACTATCTCTTCCAGTCCGAACCGCAGGAGTTCCAGCGCTCCGGATCGACCGCGCGCGGCGTGCTCTCCCTGCTCGAGCCGCTGCTTGGCTTCAAGCCGAAGAAATCGGTGATGATCGTCGGCAATGACGCCACCGGCCAGTTCCTGTCGTCCTACTACTACAAGGCGCTGAAGGCCGAGGGCCAGGATGTTCCGGACATCATCTTCTACCCGCCGGACACGACCGATTTCTCGCCCTTCCTGACGCGGGCCAAGAGCCTCAATCCGGACATCATCCACTTCTGGTACAATGGCGATTCAACGCTGACGGCGCTGCCGCAGGCGCTCGAACTCGGGGCCGCGAAAAGCTATTTCCTGTTCGGCGTCGACCCCGGCATCTGGAAGGAAAAGCAGCTTTCGGCCGATGTGCCGGTGGCGATGAGCTGTGTGCCGGTGTGCTGGGGCGAGTCCTCCAACCCGAAGGCCAAGGCCTATTTCGACGCCTATTTTGCCGCCGGCGCGCCGCATGGCGTGACCTCGTCGGTGTCGCTGCTCTACCACGACTATGTGCACTTCCTCGTCGAAGCCTGGCAGAAGGCCGACAGTTTCGATCCGGACAAGACGGTCGAGGCGCTGCTGAGCCTCCACCATCAGGGGGTGGTCTCGGATGATCTGACGTTCAATCCGACGCATCAGGTCACCCACGCCACCGAGGTCTGCGCCGCGGCACCCGGCGGCACCATCTCCTGCGCCATGCAGCAGCCGCCGGCCGAAGCGCCGAAGAGCTGATCCAGCATAGTCCCCGAGTTGGCGGCGCTACCCGCCGCCAACTCCGTTTCTTGCAATACAGGTCTCGATCGCCGTGGATATTTTCATCCAGCAAATCCTCAACGGCCTTTCCATCGCCAGCGTCATCACGCTCATTGCCATCGGCGTGACCCTGATCTTCGGCCTGACCGGCATCATCAACTTCGCCCATGGCGAGTTCCTGATGATCGGCGGCATCGTCACCTGGCTCGCCGTCAGCGCCGGCCTCGGTTTCCCCTTGGCGGTGGTGCTGGCGATCCTGGCGGTCGGGCTGATGGGCTACATCCTCGAGCGCGGCCTGTTCCGCTTCACGCTGGAGCGACCGACCAATGGCTTCATCGTTTCGCTCGGCCTCATCGTCGTGCTGCAGCATGTCGTCGTCTTGTTCTGGAACCCCAACCAGAAAAGCATTCCGCGCCCGCTGACCACGGTGTGGGAAGTTGGCGGCGTGCGTATCGCCTCGGTGCGCGTCATGGTGATCCTGATCACCATCGCCGTGGTGGCGCTGAGCTTCCGCATGATCACTGCAAGCCGCTACGGCCGGGCGCTGCGCGCCAGCGTCGAGGACCGTGATACGGCCGCACTGATGGGCATTCCGGTGCGCCGCTACATCACCGGCGTCTTCGTGCTCGGCAGTGCGCTGGCCGGGCTTGGCGGGGCGCTGCTGATCGCCCTGTTTCCGATCACGCCGTTCACCGGCGGCACCATGGTGATGAAGGGGTTTGCCGTGGCATTGATCGGCGGGCTCGGCAACATCTATGGTGCCGTCGCCGCCGGCCTCATCCTCGGCATCGTCGAAGGCTTCAGCGCCGGCTACGGCTTCTCGCAATGGACCGATGCCTATTCATTCGCCTTGATGATCCTGGTGCTGATCGTGCGCCCGCACGGCCTGTTCGGCGGCACCAGCGGACCCCGGATGGCGTCATGAATGCAGGTTCTGCCCTCAAGCCGTCGCGGTCGCTTCTGCCGGTACTGGTCATCCTCGCGCTGATCGCGGCCGTGCCGCTGTTTTCACCGAGCAACCGCTTCCTGTCGCTGGCGATATCGGCCGGCATCAATGTGATTGCGCTCTACGGCCTGTCGGTGCTGTTCGGCCAGACCGGCATCCTGTCGATGGGCCACGCCGCACTGGTCGGCGTCGGCGCCTACGCGGCGGCGATCCTGGCGCGGGACTTTGGCGTCGGCTTCTGGGCGGCGCTGCCGGCGGCGGCTGTTGCGAGTGCTGTCTTCGCCATGATCGTCGGCATTCCCTCGCTGCGCGTCGGCGGCCATCACTTCGTCATCATGACCTTTGCCTTCGGCCAGTTGCTGGCCATCGTGCTCACCAATGGCAGCGACTATACGGGTGCTGCGACCGGGCTTGATATCGCCGGTCCGGTCACCCTGTTCGGCGCCGATATGACCGACCTGACGCGCTACTATCTGATGGTCGTTGCCTTCGTGACCATAGCGGCGGTGGCGAGCTGGGCGATCATCCACTCCTCCTATGGCCGCACATTGCGGGCCATCCGCGAAAACGAAAAACTGGCCGCTTCACTCGGCATCAATGTCGGACGGCACAAGATCGGCGCCTTTGTCGTCAGCGGCATCTTTGCCGGCATCTCCGGCGTGCTGCTGGCCTATTTCCTTGGCCATATCTCGCCCTCGCAATTTTCTTCTTTCCCAAGCATCTACCTGGCGCTGATGGTGATGATCGGCGGCGCCAGGCTGATCGAGGGACCGTTGGCCGGCGGCATCCTTGTCGCCTTCCTGCCGGAGGTGCTCAACCTCGATCCGGTGCAGTCGCGCATCGTCTACGGCGTCTGCCTGATTGCGGTGATCATGCTTTTGCCCGACGGGTTGATCGCCGGCATCGTCCGAGCGCTCCGCGCGGCATTTTCGGGCAAGCCGAAACAGGAGACGGAAGAGCGCGACGCAGCGGAGGCTCGGCGATGAGCCCGTTCCTGGCGATCAGCGGCCTCAGCAAACAATTCGGCGGCGTAACAGCCCTTGCCGGCGTCGACCTCGCCATCGAAGAAGGCGAAATCCTTGGCGTCGTCGGCCCGAATGGCTCGGGCAAGACGACCTTGTTCAACGTCGTCACCGGCGTCCACAGGCCAAGCGGCGGCAGCGTGGCGTTTCGCGGGCAAGACATCACCGGTCTCAAGCCGCACGCCATATCGCGGGCAGGCATTGGCTACACCTTCCAGCAGGCCATGGCCTTTGCCGGACTTGGCGTGCTGGAGAATGTCCAGATCGCCGGCGAGCATGCCAGAGCCGGCATCGCCAGCCCGTGGCCCAGTCCACAGGCACTGCTCGATTTCGTCGGCCTGAAGGCGCTTGCAGGCGAAAAAGCCGGCGTGCTGCCGTTCGGCAGCCTGCGCCTGCTCGGCCTTGCGCTGGCGCTCGCCACGCGTCCGTCGCTGCTGTTGCTCGACGAGCCCGCCGCCGGCCTCAACGACCGCGAAACCACGGCCCTGGTCGGCCTTGTCCGCCAGCTTCCCGGCCATGGCATCACTGTCTGCGTCATCGACCACGACATGAAGCTGATGCAGATTCTGTGTCGGCGCCTTGCCGTGCTCGATTTCGGCTCCAAGATCGCCGACGGACCGACGGAAAAGGTGCTTGCCGATCCCAAGGTGCTGGAAGTCTATCTCGGAGGCGATCTGTGAGCCTGCTCGCCGTCTCCGATGTCGTCACCGGCTATGGCCCGACCATCGTCAACCGCGGCGTCTCGCTGACACTGGCCGAAGGCGAGATCGTCACCATCCTCGGCCCCAACGGCGCCGGCAAGTCGACGCTGCTCAAGGCCATCGCCGGCTTGATCAGACCCCGCGCGGGCAGCATCGCTTTCGATGGCGCCGAGGTGACCGGGCTTGCCGCCGATGTCATGGCCAGGCGCGGCGTCGTTCTGGTGCCGGAAGGCCGCAGGATCTTCGTCGACATGACGGTCGAGGAGAATTTGCGCCTCGGCGCCTATGCGCGTCGCGACGAGGCCGCCGTGGAAGTCGATTTCGCAACCATGCTGGCCTTCTTCCCGATCCTGGCCACCAAGCGGCGCGACAGAGGCGGCTCGCTGAGCGGCGGCCAGCAGCAGATGCTGGCGATCGCGCGCGGGCTAATGACGCGGCCGCGCGTGTTGCTGCTCGACGAGCCGTCGCTCGGCCTGTCGCCGCTGCTGGTCAAGGAGATCAAGGCGATCATTCTGGATATCGGCGTGCGCTTCGGCGCCTCGGTGCTGCTGGTCGAGCAGAATGCCGGTCTCGCGCTCGCCGTCGCCTCGCGCGGCTATCTCATGCAGAACGGCCGCATCGTCGTCTCCGGGCCGATCGCCGAATTGCGCGACATGTCGCTGATGCGCGAACTCTATCTCGGCGGCGTGGCGGGAGCAGCCGCATGAGCAATCCCTCTGTCGTGGCTTGCCTCTCAGTCGTGAGCAGCTTTGTCGCGCAAATCCTCGAAGCGGGCATAGCTCTTGGTCAGATGGTTGCGCATGGCGCGCCGCGCCGCGTTGACATCCCTGGCTTCGATCGCGGCAAGAATGGCATGGTGTTCGCGCTGCATTCGGTCCAGGTATTTCTCCCGCTCGGCCTCGGTCATCCGATCGAGCCGTGTCCACTGGCGCGGGATCATGGCGCTGCCGAACGTGTCGAACAGCCGGGTGAAATTGAGGTTCTGCGTCGCCGCGAGAATGGCGCGGTGGAAGCCAAAATCCTCTTCCGAGCCCGAGCCGCCGCCACGCACCGCCGCCTCCAGCGCGTTGAGCCGCGCGCTCATCTGCCCGAGTGCTGCGTCGCTGCGTCGCTCGGCGGCGAGGCCGGTCGCCTCGACCTCGATGCCCATGCGCAGTTCCAGCACGCGCAGCACCTCGTCGATCGATTCGAGATCGTCGGGCAGGATGGAAAAAGTCCGTGGCAGCGGATCCTTGGCGACGAAAGCGCCGAGGCCCTGGCGGGTAGTGATCAGCCCGCGAGCCCGCAGTGCTGCAAGCGCCTCGCGCACCACGGTGCGGCTCACACCCGTGGCGGCGACGATCTCCTGCTCGGTCGGCAGCCGCTGGCCGGGCGCCAGATCGCCGGACTCGATCTGAGCGATCAGCGTGTTGACCAGCCCGGTCCGCAAATTGGGCGCCTGCGGTATGGCATCGAAAAGCATGGTCTCTGCCATCGCGCGGGCTCCGGTCCGAGTCTTCGGCAAAGGCCGATTCGGCAAAGGATTGCATCGACAGGTGCGCGCCGCAAGGTGACGAAAGTTGAGCCCGCCCACGCGGGTCAAAGGAGGATTTTATGAAAGAACGCATTGGCTTCATCGGCCTGGGCAGCATGGGCGCCGGCATGGCCGACAATCTGCTGCGCAAGGGCTGGCCGCTGACTGTCTGCGTGCACCGCAGCCGCACCGCCGCCGACCAATTGATCGCGGGCGGCGCCGCCGAGGCGGCAAGTCCGCGCGAACTCGCCGCCACCAGCAACATCGTCATCCTGTGCGTCACCGGCTCGCGCGAGGTCGAAGCGCTGGTCAAGGGGCCGGATGGGCTGGCCGCAGCCGGCACGCCGCTGCTGATCATCGACTGCTCGACCTCCAACCCGTCTTCGACGACGGCGCTTGCCGCCGAGTTGGCCACGCACGGCATGACGCTGATCGACGCGCCGCTGGCGCGCACGCCCAAGGAAGCCGCCGAAGGCAAGCTCGACGTCATGGTCGGCGGCCCGGCCGAGGCAGTCGCCCGCGCGCGGCCGGTGCTCGAAGCCTTCGCCGCCCGCATCGTCCACACCGGCCCGACCGGCAGCGGCCACACCATGAAGCTGCTCAACAATTTCGTCTCGATGGGCTATTCCGCCATCTATTCGGAAGCGCTGACGCTCGGCGCCAAGGCCGGACTGACGCCGCAGGTCTTCAACAGCGTCATCTCAGGCAGCCGCATGGATTGCGGCTTCTACCAGGCCTTCTTCGACTTCGTGCTGAACCGCAACGAAAACGCCCAGCGCTTCGCCATCGCGAACGCGCTGAAGGACATGACCTATCTTGCCTCGTTCGCGCAGGCTGCCGGCATCGCCAATCCGATCGGCGCGGCGGTGCGCAACGGGTTTGCCACCGCCGTCACGACAGGCCATGGCGAGAAGTTCGTGCCGGCGCTGTCGGATATTGTCGCGGGGTTGAATGGGGTGTCGTTGGTGGAGCCACCGGGGGCGTGAAATCGCGTGGCGGCTCCGGAGTGGGGGCTGCCTGGCGATCGGCATGGTTCAGGCGAGCGCGGCTGGCTAAGACTTTATCCCCCAGCCCGCCCACGAACCGCCTTTCGCGATCTCGAATGCCGCATCGGAGACGCCGCCTCCGGCACCAGCGCTGCCTCCGCAGCCACGTCCCCATCATGCAGCCCAACCCGCAGCGCCGCGCCCGCCAGATGGTCGCGCATCGCCGCTTGCGCGCCCTCCACATCGCCGGCGCGGATGGCGGACAGGATGCGCTCGTGTTCGCCCAGCGTGATGCGGGCCATGTCGTCCGACTTCTGCTGGTTGCCTGCGGCGAGGATGCTTTCGCGGACACGCTCGGAAACAAAGACCAGGAACTGGCCCATATAGGAATTGCGCGTCGCCTCGGCGACGGTGCGGTGGAACTCGAGGTCGCTGCGCAGCCAGGCGACGCTGCCATAGGGGGCCGCCCGCATGCCGGCCAGCGCATCGCCCATCGCGGCGAGATCGGTTTCCGAGCGCCGTTTGGCGGCAAGGGCTGCCGCCTGCACTTCGAGGATGCCGCGCAGTTCGAACAGGTTGCGGAAGGAATCGGCGCGCTGCAGCGCCTCATAGTCGATGGTCAGCACCGTCGGGTTGTTGCTCTCCACCACGAAGGCGCCGCGCCCCTGCTGCGACCAGATGCGGCCTTCCGAGCGCAGCCGCGCGATCGCCTCGCGCACCACGTTGCGGCTGACGCCGAAAGTGGTCGCAAGCGCCTGCTCGGTCGGCAACTGGTCGCCGGGCTTCAAGCGCCCTTGCGCGATCTCGCGCGAGATGGAACTCGCCACCAAAGTGGAGAGGTGCGGACCGCGATTGACCTTGTCAAGTTTCAGCGTCATCGCTCACCTATAGTCGACGGCGGATGTGGACGCCAGAATGCGGCCGTTGCTCAAGATGTGGCGCGGATCGAACGCTTCCTTGATGCCGGCGGCAAGGTCGAGCGTCACCGGATCGATGCGTTCGAGGAACGCCTTCTGCTTGACGCGGCCGATGCCGTGCTCGGCGCTGATCGAGCCGCCATAGCGGTCGACGACGGCGAAAATCTCGGCCTCCGCCTCCTCGAACAGCTGCTCGATCGCTTCAGCGCCCATGCCTTCCGGCGGCACGACATTGAGATGGATGTTGCCGTCGCCGACATGGCCGTAGGTGACGGCCAGCGCGTCGGGTCGCGTCTGCTCCAGCGCTGCCAGCGCGTCGGTGACGAAATCGGCGAGTTTCGAGATCGGCACCGAAACGTCGGTGCGCAGATAGCGGCCGCCGCGGCCCTGCCGCTCGACCATGATCTCGCGGTAGAGCCACAACCGCTCGGCCTGGGCCCGCGTCGAGGCGACGATGCCGTCCTCGACGATATCCGCGACGCCGCCGAGAAACCCCAGCAGCATGGCGGACAGGTCGATCAACCCGCCGGAGGAAACCTCGATCAGCACATAGGCCGGGTAGGGCTTGCCTAGCGGATCAGGAAAATCCTTGCCTTCGCGCATGGTGATCTCGATGCCGCCGCGCAGGATCAGTTCGAAGGCGGTCAGCAGGTCGCTGCAATCGCGCCGGGCGCGGGCATAGAGCGCCATCGCATCCTCGACCGAGCGCAGGCCCACCAGCGCGGTCTCGATCTGCGTCGGCTTGGGAAACAGTTTCAGCGCGGCAGCGGTGACGATGCCGAGCGTGCCTTCCGAGCCGATGAAGATCTGCTTGAGGTCGTAGCCGCGATTGTCCTTGCGCAGCACCTTCAGCCCGTTCCAGATGCGGCCGTCGGCCAGCACCACTTCGAGGCCGAGCACCAGGTCGCGCGTCATGCCGTAGCGCAGCACATTAAAGCCGCCGGCATTGGTGGCGACATTGCCGCCGATGCGGCAGCTGCCTTGCGCGCCGAAGGTGATCGGCAGCAGGCAGTCGCTCTCTTCGGCGGCGCGCTTGGCGTCCTCGAGGATGCAGCCGGCCTCGACCACCATGGCGAAGTCGATCGGACTGATCGAACGGATCCGGTTCATGCGCTCCAGCGAGATGACGATCTCGCCGCTATCGGCCGCCACCGCCGCACCGACGAGGCCGGTCAGGCCGCCTTGCGGCACGACGGGGATGCGCTCGGCATGGCAGTGCCGCAGCAGCGCCGACATCTCTTCGACCGAGGCCGGCCGCGCCACCGCCAGCGGGCGGCCGAAATGGTCGCCCGACCAGTCGCGGCTGTAGCGCGCCAGGTCTTCGTCCGCGGTCAGCAGCCCACCATTCGGCAGCACGCCGGCAAGGGCCGATATCAGGGATAGGGAGGGCACGATAGTCATGACCTGGTTATGGACCCTCTGGTAAAACGACTGGACAAGCACTGTTCTTGTCGTGTTATCATACAACCCTGATTTAGAACATCAAGCGAGGCCGCGTTCCCACCACCTGTTTGATGTGGATGATCAGACCAGCAAATCACTGAATTCGGAGGATTTTCCCAATGAGCGACGCCCCGGGCTTTCGCTATATGCACACCATGATCAGGGTGCTCGACCTCGACAAGTCGATTGCCTTCTATACCGAGGTTCTCGGCATGACCTTGCTGCGCCGCGACGACTATCCCGGCGGCAAGTTCACCAACGCCTTTGTCGGCTATGGGCCGGAGGACAAGGAGGCCGTCGTCGAGCTGACGCTGAACTGGGGCAGGGAAGAGCCCTATGAGATCGGCACCGGCTTCGGCCACCTGGCGCTCGGCGTCAACGACATCTACGCCGTCTGCGCCGAGCTCGAAAAGCGCGGCGCCAAGATTCCGCGCAAGCCCGGGCCGATGCAGCATGGCACCACTCACATTGCCTTCGTCGAAGACCCGGACGGCTACAAGATCGAACTGATCGGCCTTGACACGATGTAAGGATCTCAGGCGGGGCCGCATCGAGTTTATGATGCGACCCCGTCCTGTCCGCGCTTGCTTGGGAGGCGGGATCACTTGATGACCGCGATCTTGCTGCGGTCGATGGTGATGGCGACGGCGGCGATGAGCACCGCGCCGAACACCATGTTTTCCAGGAAAATGTTGACGCCGACGAAGGTCATGCCGATGCGCACGATCGAGATGATCAGCGCGCCGACCGCCGTGCGGGCGACGCCACCCAGCCCGCCGGTGATGGCGGTGCCGCCGACGATGACGGCGGCGATGGCTGGCAGCAAAAGCTGATTGGCAAGCACCGGCGAGCCGCTCGACAGCCTTGCCGCCAGCACCACGCCGGCGACAGCGGCCAGCATGCCTGAGGCGGCGAAGGCGATGATCTTGGTGCGGTCGACATTGATGCCCGCCGCCCAGGCGGCCGGTTCGCCGGCGCCGACGGCGATCGCCTGGCGGCCAAAGCGCGTGTAGCGTAGCGCCAGAAAGGCGGCGATGCCGATGACCGCCGAAATCAGCACCACCACTGGAACGCCGGCGACGGTGGCGTTGATCCAGGCGGTGTTTTGGCGGCCACCTTCCTCGATGGTGATGGCGCGGCCGTCGGAAACCCAGAGCGCCAGACCCGTGACCACGCCGCCGGTGGCGAGCGTCGCCACGAAGGATGGGACGCGCAGCTTGACATGAACGATGCCGCTCAGCGTGCCGAAGGCAAGGCCGGACAGAATTGCCACCGGGAAGGCGGCAAGCCCGAGCGAGGGCAGCAACTGCGCCAGGATGACGCTCGCCAGCGAGGCGACCGCCTGGATCGACAGGTCGATGCCGCCGAGCAGGATGGCGAAGGTGACGCCGGTCGCCAGGATGAACAGCACGGCGGTGTTGGCGAAGAGCAGCGCTACGGTCTCGCCGGTCAGGAAGCCGGGCGCGGCGAGTTCGATGATCAGCAAAAGCGCGACCAGCAGGACCAGCGGGATGGCGCCCTGCGTCCACTTGCCTTCGAACACCTGCCTGATAGAAAAGCCTTCACTCATCGGTTCATACCATCGCTCGCAGTAGATCAACCTGGTTCGGCTTCTTGCCCGGGCTGGCGTCGAAGCGCGCGGTGATTTCGCCGTCGCGCATCACCAGCACCTGGTGCGACAGGCCGATCGTCTCTTCCAGCGTGTCGGAAATCAAAAGGATCGCCACGCCTTGCGCGGAGAGATCGCGTACCAGTTCGTAGACTTCCTCCTTGGCGCCGACATCGAGGCCGCGCGTCGGGTGGTCGAGCACCAGGATGCGCGAGCCGGCCGTCATCCAGCGCGCCAGCACCACCTTCTGCTGGTTGCCGCCGCTGAGCTTGCGGCAGGCGGCATCGGGGCCGGGCGCCTTGATGCGCAGCCGTTTGATCCAGTCGGCTGCCAGCCGGCGCTCCTTGCCATAGTCGATGGCGCCATGACGCATGACGCTGGAAAGATCGGCGAGCGAGATGTTTTCCGCGATCGACAGAAACATCACCAGCCCTTCGAGCCGGCGCTCGCGCGGCACATAGCCGATACCCTTGCGCACCGCCGGTTCCGGCGAGCCGAAGCGCACTGTGTCTCCGGCGATCTTCATCTCGCCGGTATCATGCTGCAGGAAGCCGCCGATGGTGCGCGTCACCTCCTCGCGGCCCGAGCCGACGACGCCGGCAATGCCGACGATCTCGCCGGCCCTGATTTTCAGGTCGACGCCGTGATAACAGCCGTTGGCGCCCAATCCCCTGGCCTCGACCATGACGGTGTCGCGCGGCGCTTGCTGGCGGGCCTCGCGATAATATTCGGCCTGCAGGCCGCGCCCGACCATGATCTCGTGCAGCTCCGGCGCGGTGACATCGGCAGCGCGATGTTCGGCGACGACAGCGCCATCCTTCATCGTGTAGACGCGATCTGATATCGCCAGCACCTCGTCGAGGCGGTGCGAGACGAAGACGAAGCTGGCGCGGGATTTGAGCGAGCGCACGCGCGCGAACAGCACCTCGATATCGGCGGCGTTGAGCACCGAGGTCGGCTCGTCGAGCAGGATGAGCAGCGGCCGCTCGACCACTTCCTCCAAGGTCAGCGCCTTGGCGAGCTCCACCATCTGGCGCGCCGCGAAGGTGAGTTCGGAGATGCGCCGGGTGACGTCGATGTCGATGCCGATCTTGGCCAGCTGCCGGCGCGCCGCGGCGTTCATGGCGCGCCAGTTGACGATGCCGAAGCGAGTGAAACGGTCTTCATCGCCGAGATAGATGTTTTCGGCGACCGAGAGGTTGAGCACCAGCGATTGCTCCTGGAACACCATGCCGATGCCGTGCCTGGCAGCGTCGCGAGGGCCGCGCATGCGAAACTGCTCGCCGTCCAGTGTCAGGCTGCCGCCATCGGGCCGGTAGCTGCCGGCCAGCACGCGCATCAGCGTCGATTTGCCGGCGCCGTTCTCGCCGATCAGCCCGACCACTTCGTTGGGCCGCACCTCGATTGACACGTCGCGCAAGGCCTGGACGCCGGGAAAGTTCTTGATGATGTGGGAGGCGTTCAGCATGGCGCTCACTTGACGATCCGCAGGCGCACGCGGTCGAGCGACAGTGCCACCGCGGCAATGATCATCAGGCCCTGCACGGTCTGCTGGATGTAGGGCGAGATGCCGAGCAGGATCATGCCGTTGGCAAGCACAGTGACGATCAGCACGCCGATCAGCGTGTTGACGACACCGCCTTCGCCGCCGGTCAGGGCCGTGCCGCCGACGACCACGGCGGTGACGGCGGCAAACAGCCTGCCGTCGCCGATGACGGCGTGGGACTGGCCAAGCTGCGCGGCGGCAAGCACGCCTGATATGCCGAAGAAGAAACCGGCCAGCGCAAAGGCGGTGATGCGCACCTGGGTTACGTTGACGCCGGATAGCTTGGCGACATCCTCGTCGCCGCCGATCGCCAGAATGTGGCGGCCGAGCTTGGTGTGGTACTGGATGACAGCGGCGAGCAGGAAGGCTGCGAACGCGACCCAGACCGCCAGCGGCAGGCCGAAGAAGCGATGCAAGGCAAGGTCGCGGATCGAGGCGTCGTTTAGGCGGATCGCCGAGCCGCCCAGCATATATACCGACAGGCCGAGGCCGATGAACCACATGCCGAGTGTCGCCATGAAGGATGGGATGCGCAGCATGGTCTGGACAAGACCGCTGAGCAGGCCCATCGCGGTGCCTGCAATAACGGCGGCGAGCACGGCCCACCAGCCATAGTCATTGCCGTTCGCGTCATTGGCGGCGAGCAGCACCACCACCATGGCCGAGACCGAAAGCGTGCCTTCGACGGAAAGGTCGATGCTGCCCATCAGGATGATGAAGGTCAGCCCCATCGCCAGCGTCAGCGGCACGGCGGCCGAGTTGGCAAGCCGCACCAGATTGCGCAGCTCGATGAAGTTGGGATTGGCGATGGCGATCAGTACGCAGAGCACGATCAGTACCGCCAGCGGCGCCAGGCTGCGCCAGCGCCTGCCACCGAACACAGCGGCGATACGGCCGGGGATCAATGTCATAAGCGTTGTCCGCTCGATGTCCGAAACGGACTTCAGGGGTTCTGTATGGATTGTCAAGAAACCGCTTCCCGTCTGCTGAAAAGGGGAGCGGGCCGCCAGGGAGCAGCGGCCCGCCCGGCGCTCAGGTGCGGATGGCTCCAGTCACCCGGCCCCACAGATCGTTCCAGTCGATCTCCGGTTTGGCGTCGACATTGGTCTTGTAATATTCCTCGACATTGTCGTGCGAGATCAGCACCGCCTTGCCGTAGAATTCACGGTGTTCCGGCGGTTCCTTGGTCGGATCGAACTTGCCGATCTTGGCGTTGTAGCCGATGGCGAGACCCATGCCGCCTTGCCAGAACGGATCGGAGGTGACGGTGCAGGCAAATTCGCCGGTGCGCACCGCATCAACCGCCGTCTTGATGCCGTCGACGCCGACGATCGGGACCTTGCCAGCGAGGTTTTCGGCGCGCAGCGCTTCGAGCGCGCCGGAGCCCATGTCGTCATTGGCGGCCCAGATGCCCTTGATGTCGTCGCCGAAGCGGGTGAGCAGGTTGCCCATCAGGTCGAAGGCCTCGGTCGATTTCCAGTTGGCGACCTGGAAGTCGAGCAGCTTGATGTCAGGATTGGCGGCCAGCGCCGCGTCGAGGCCCTTCTTGCGTTCGATCGCCGCCGTGGTCGAGATCAGGCCGCCGAGCGCGACGATGCCGCCCTTGCCGCCGATGGTCTTGAACAGGATCTCGGCAATGGTCTTGCCGCTTGCGATGCCGTCGAACTCGATGTGCGACACATAGTTCGGGTTGAAGTCCTTCGGATGCAGATCCGCCGGCTTGTTCCACTGCGTCACGACATAGGCGCCGGCATTGGCGCAGGCTTCGACGATAGGGCGCGCATCCGGCGTGTCGTTGGGATCGGAATTGAGCACCATGTTGCCGCCAGTCTTTGCCAGCATCGCCTTGATGTCGGCGATGCCTTTCTCGCTGTTGCCTTCCGAGACCAGCGTGACATGTTCGAGCCCGGCCCATTTGGCGTAGGCCTCGGCCCCGGTCTTCCACACTGCATGATAGGGGTTTGAGAGCGAGCGGATCGACGTCACCAGCGTCGGCTTTTCCTGGGCGCGCAAGACCCTCGGCATGGCGAGCGCCGCCACGCCGGCGGTGACGCCCATCATCAGCGTCCGGCGGCTGACCGAAAGCGTAAAATCTGTCCTGTCCTTCATGTTCAAACCTCCCGATTGAAATCTGTTTCCCGCCCGGCGGCATGCGCGGGGAGCGCGGCCGGGCCTCCGATCGACGTGTTGCCAAGCTCCTCCGCTTGTACGACAACCCTTCAACACGATAACCATACCCTTTCTCTTGACGCCGCACAAGCGACTTGAGACGTTGCGCAGCAGAGCAGGGCGATGATTTCGCGCTGCCAAGGGAGTGAGAATGTCTGACTACATCATCGTCGGCGGCGGCTCGGCCGGCTGCATTCTGGCCGCCAGGCTGAGCGAGGATCCGCACGTTTCCGTCACCTTGCTCGAAGCCGGCCCGCCTGACACCAATCGCTACATCCATCTGCCGGTCGGCTTCTTCAAGATGACGTCGGGGCCGCTGATCTGGGGCTATGATACCGCCCCCGGCAAGGCGATCGACGGCCGCACCATGGTCTATCCGCAGGCGCGCGTGCTGGGCGGCGGCTCCTCGATCAATGCCCAGGTGTTCACGCGCGGTTGCCCGCAGGATTACGACGGCTGGGCGGCTGATGATGACTGTAAGGGATGGAGCTACGCCGAGGTGCTGCCCTACTTCATCCGCTCCGAGGGCAACGACACCTTCGCCGGTCGTGAGCACGGCATCGATGGCCCGCTCGGCGTTTCAAGCGGCGCCCCGCATCCGCTGACCCGGGTGTTCGTCAAGGCGGCGCAGCAGGCCGGTCTTCCCTTCCGCGCCGATTTCAATGCCGGCGAGCAGGAAGGCGCCGGATTCTACCAGACGACGACGCGTCAGGGGAAACGCTCGAGCACGGCCGTCGCCTATCTCAAGCCGGCGATTGGCCGTCGGAATTTGACGCTGCGCACCGACGCCACGGTCAGCCGCATCGTCGTCGAGAACGGCCGCGCCATCGGCGTCGAGGTCATCGTCAAGGACCGCACCGAACTCTTGCGCGCCGAGCGTGAGGTGATCGTCACCGCCGGCGCCATCGGCTCGCCGAAACTGCTGATGCTGTCCGGCATCGGCCCGGCCGCGCATCTCGGCGCGCACGGTATCAAGGTGGTCCACGATCTCGCCGGCGTTGGCCAGAACCTGCACGATCACATGGATGTCGACGTCGTCGCCGAGCTCAACGGACCGCATGGCATAGATCGCTACAAGAAGAAGCGCTGGCAGGCCGTCGCAGGCCTCGAATATGCGCTATTCGGCAAGGGGCCGGTGGCCTCCAACATCGTCGAAGCCGGCGGTTTCTGGTGGGGCGACCGCGCGGAGAAAACGCCCGACATCCAGTTCCATTTTCTGCCCGGCGCCGGCGTTGAGGAAGGCATCGGCTCGGTTCCCGGCGGCAATGGCTGCACACTGAATTCCTACCATGTGCGCCCCCGCTCGCGCGGCAGCGTCACGCTGCGCTCGGCGGACCTGCGCAATGCGCCGGTCATCGACCCCAACCCCTTCGCCGAGCGCTACGATCTCGAGCGCGCCATCGACGGCATCGAGATCAGCCGCGAGATCCTGTCGCAGCCGGCTTTTTCAAAATACATCAGCCGCGAGCATCTTCCAGGCGCCATGCAGGGACGCTCCGCACTCGAAGCCTTCGCCCGCGAACATGGGCGCAGCGCCTATCATCCGGTCGGATCGTGCCGGATGGGCGGCGATGCCGGGAGCGTCGTTGATCCCGAGCTTCGTGTGCGCGGGTTGCTAGGCCTGCGTGTCTGCGACAGCTCGGTGATGCCAAGCATTGTGTCGTCCAACACCAACGCCGCGGTCATCATGATTGCCGAGAAGGCGGCGGATCTAATCGCTGGGCGCGGCCCGCTGCCTGCGGCGACGGCCTAGTCGTCAAACATCTCACGCGGCGGAAAGTCGGTGCGGCTGTAGTCCACCACGATGAATTTGCCGCCCTGGTAGCGCTCGACCACCGGATTATCAGTCACCTTGCCGCGCACGCGTTCGGCCTGGTCGTCTGAACTGTCGAGCGGGGTCCAGCCGATCTTGTCCCTGGCATCATGACGCCAGAAACCGCGGCTGTTATTGGACTGGCCCCAGATGACGGAGCAATCGACCCGCTCCGCCGCTGCGCAACGCTCGATCAGCCGCACGAAATCGTCATGCGAAATCCAGGTCGACAGGATGCGTTCGTCCGGCACCTCGGGCAGCACCGAGCCGATGCGGATCAGCACGCTTTCCACCGCATGCTTGTCGAAGTAGAGCCGCGCCAGCATCTCGCCATAGGCCTTCGACAGGCCGTAATAGCCGTCGGGCCTGAGCAGGCAGTCCTGATCGAGGATCTGCGTCCGCTCGTAGAGGCCGACCGCATGGACCGAAGACGGGAAGACCACCCGCGCCTTCTGGCTGCGTGCCGCCTCGTAGATGTGGAAGCTGCCGCGAAAATTGGGGCCAAGCACGGTCTCGAAGGAGTGCTCGGTGGAGATGCCGCCGAAATGCAGGATCAGGCCGCAGCCCTCCGCCAGATCGTTCACCGCCTGCTGGTCTTCGAGATCGGCGATGGTGAAGCTTGCGTTTGGCGGCAACGGGATCGGTAACGGCACGACATCGGTCAGCCGCAAGGTCCAGCCGAGCGCCGCCAGCCTGGCCGAGAGCAGCCGTCCGATCGTGCCGGAGGCTCCGGTCAACAGCACCGGTTTTTGGGGGATCATCACGCCCTGTCCTTTCGCTGAGACCGCGGACATGTTCGCGCGGAGCTGATAAGGCGAATGAAGATTGGTCGTGGCGAGGATCCCGCAAATGTCATCATATCACCGTATAAATAACCAGTTGCCAAGGACGGCGGTTCGTTTATTGCTTTGGTGGCAATGAAACGTTCCTTTGGCCTTCCCCCGCAGATCAGCCGCACGGCGCAGGTTGCCGACTGGTTTGCGCGCGAAATACGTGCCGGCCATATGACGAGCGGCGAGAAACTGCCGACCGAGCAGGAACTGATCGCGCAATTCGGTGTCAGCCGCACGGTGATCCGCGAAGCCATGGCTTCTCTTCGATCGGAAGGGCTCGTCCTCAGCCGCCAGGGTTCTGGCGTGTTCGTCGCCGACCATCAGGCCAACACCACGTTTCGCATCGTCTCCGACGAGCTGCACTCGCTGACCGAAGTCCAGAACGTGCTGCAGCTCCGGCTGGCGGTGGAACAGGAAGCCGCCGGCATCGCCGCCGAGAAACGCAGCGACGACGACCTTGCCCGCATGCGCGACTGCCTCGACGCCATCGATGCCTCGATCGCGGCGGGAGAGAGCGCCATCGAGCCGGATTTTGCCTTCCATCGGGCGATCGCCTCGGCCACCGGCAATCCCTATTTCGAACGCTTCATGCATTTTCTCGGACCCGTCGTCATTCCACGCCAGCTGATGCGTCCGCGCGACGAAACGCCGGAGCAGCGGCGGCACTATCTGGAACAAGTCCAGATGGAGCACCGCCGCATCTATCAGGCCATCGAGCGGCAGAATGTCGAAGCCGCCCGCTTCACATTGCGCGAGCATCTGGAGGCTGGCCGGGAACGCTATCGCCGCATGGTCGACGGTTCGGCCCGATCGTAGCGCGCCGTCAACTCCGGTCTTCGATCCACTCCAGCAAATCATCCCGTCCCTACGCCAGCTCCGCGACCGGCATCTCGCAGGACTGCATGAGATCAGCGAGCTGCCGCTCCTCATCATCAGTCAGGTCGAGAAGCGGCGACCTGACCGGGCCGCAATCGATGCCGGCGATGCGCGCACCGGCCTTGACTATCGACACGGCATAGCCGGCGCGTCGGTTGCGGATGGCGAGGTAGGGCAGGAAGAACGAGCGGATGAGGTCGTCGACTTCCGTCTTGTTGCCGGCGCGCAGCGCATTGAAGAAGCGCAGCGCAGTCTCGGGCGCGAAATTGTAGATGGCCGACGAATAGGTCGTCATGCCGATGGCGGCCGCCGCACTCGCATGGACCTCAGCCGTCGGCATGCCGCCGATGAAGACCAGCCGGTCGCCCATGCGGTAGCGTGTGGCGGTAAGCAACTCGATGTCGCCGACGCCGTCCTTGAAGCCGATCAAATTAGGGCAATCCTGAGCCACACGCTCGAGCGTCTCGGGTGTCAGAATGGCATTGTCCCTGTTATAGGCGATCACGCCGATGCCAACCGCGCGGCAGATGGCGGTCAGGTGCCGGCGCAAGCCCTCCTGCTCCGACTTGACCAGATAGGGGGGCAGCACCAGCAAGCCATCGGCGCCATTGGCCTCGGCGGCCTTGGCGAACTCGACCGCCATATGCGTGCCGTAGCCGACGCCGGCCAGCAGCGGCAAATGATCAGGCACCTCGTCACACGCCGCCCGCACGACGCGCTTGTATTCCTCGAGCGTCAGCGAAAAGAATTCGCCCGTGCCGCCGGCGGCGAACAGCCCGCTGGCGCCGGCAGTGCCTTGGCTGGCGACATGGGCGCGATAGCCATCTTCGTTGAAGCCGCCGTCATCGTCGAAAAAGGTCAGCGGAAAGGACAGCAGGCCACGGCCAAGGGATCTGGTCAGTTCGGTGGGTGAGAACGTCAAAACAAGCACTCCCATGCAAGGGGCCGGCCGATCGTGGTCGGGCCGGCGGGGATTGGTTCAGCCGTGACTTGCCGGCAGGTTCATACGGGGCCCGGCCGCACTTCAGCCGCGGCGGCGTCTATCGCCTTGCGGCCGAGGCCCGATTTGACGATGCGGATCAGTTCCTCCTCGCTGGTGTCAGCGGTGGACGCATCCAGCGCGACCTCGCCCGAATGCAGGAAGTTGATGCGGTCGCAGACTTCGAAAATCTGGTTGTAGTTATGGACGATCAGGATCACCGAGACCTGGCGCTGCTGGCGCAAATTCTGGATCAGGCCCAGCACATGCGCGCTCTCGCGCACGCCCAGTGCCGCCAGCGGTTCGTCAAGCACCAGGATCTTCGGTGACGAATAGATCGAGCGGGCGACCGCGATGCACTGGCGCTGCCCGCCCGACAGGAGGTCGACTGTGCTGTTGACGCTGGGAATCGAGATGCCGAGCGTATCGAGATAGAGCTGCGCCTGTTCGCGCATCTTCCTGTTGTCCAGCAGGTTCAGGCCAAAGAAGCGCTTGTGGTACTCGCGGCCCAGAAACATATTGTGGAAGACGCTGAGGTCGCCGATCAGAGCCAGGTCCTGATAGACGGTTTCGATGCCTTGGGCGCGCGCATTGCGCGGCGAGGCGAAACGCACCTCCTTACCTTGCGAGACGATCGTGCCGGTGTCGGGCTGGTGGAAACCGGACAGGATCTTGATCAGCGTCGACTTGCCGGCGCCATTGTCGCCGACCAGGGCCAGGACTTCGCCCTGGCGCAATTTGATCGAGACGTCGACAAGTGCGGTGACGGCACCGAAACTCTTGGAGATGTTGGACATCTCCAGCACCACGGATGCGTCCGGAGCCAGGGGCGGAATGGTTTGATTGTTCATACGCGCCTCCGTGTGCGCAGGCGGTCGACCTGGATCGATAGGATCATCGCCGCGATGATGGCCGCGCCGAGATAGATGTCGGACACGGTGGCCTGGGCGCCGATCATCACCAGGCCGTTGTTGAGCGAGGCGACGACGAAGGCGCCGATCAGCGCGCCGATGACGGTGCCGGAGCCGCCAAGCAGCGAGGTGCCGCCGATGACCGCCGCCGCGATCGCCTGCAAGGTGAGGAAGGGGCTGCCGGCCTGCGGGTCGGCCGAGGTGAACTGCGCCGTGTTGATGATGCCGGCGAAGGCCGCGAAGCCGCCCGCGATCATGAAATTGTAGATCTTCATGCGGTCGGTGCGCACGCCGATCTCGCGCGCGCCGATTATGTTGGAGCCCGTTGCGATGGTGTGCAGGCCGAATGTGGTGCGGGAAAGCACCAGCGCCAGCACCAGAACCAGCACCACCGCCCACAGGAAGGGCGTGAAGGCGGTGATGCCGTGCCAGGACAAGAGCGCGTCCGATGGCTGGTAGAGGCTCTGGCCGAAGAAAGCGTTGAAGGGCGGTTCGACCGGCGCCACGATCGGCTGGCTGTTGTAGATTGAGACGACAATTCCTTGCAGGAAGAACAGCATGCCGACGGTGGTGATCAGCGACGGCACCTTGAAGCGCACGGTGATGAAGCCGTTGATGGCGCCGACCAATATTCCGATCAGCACGCCGATCAGCGCGCCGACGGCCAGCGGCACACCATAGGTGACCGACAGCAGCGCCATGACATAGGGGGCGATCGAGAAGATGGCGCTGAGCGACAGGTCGATCTCGCCGGTGATCATCAGCATGACTTCCGCCGCGGCGATCAGGCCAAGCCGGCCGGTGTCGCGCAGCACGACGCTCATGAATTGCGACGACAGAAAGCCGCCATCGCTGCCGAACTGGAAATAGATGACGAGCACGGTGGCGACGACGGCGATGCTGGCCTCGCGATAACGGGACAAAAGGATCAGCAGCCTTTCCGTCATCGTGTGCGGAGCCTTGACGCCGGTCTTCTTCGCAGGCTTGGTTTCTGTGGGCGGCACTCTTGTCTTCCTGATTTCGAACTATGGGCGAAGAAGCGGCAGCCGTCGCCGCCCCCGCCACATCACCCCAAATGACGCGGCGAGAGCAGGTATTTCACGGGGTTGGCCGCGTCAGGTTGGCTCGACGTCGCTGCGGCCCTCGAAGCGCGACTTGCCGACATAGGCGTCGACATTGTCCTTCGTAACATAGGCCTGGCTGGTGTCGCTGTTGGCCGGGCCGACGAGACCGCCGGAGAGCTTGTAGAGATACATCTGCTGCACCGGTAGGAAGCCTTGCAGATAGGCCTGCTGGTCGGTGGTGAAGTTGACATCGCCGGCCTTGATGAAGTCCAGTGTCTGCGGGAACAGGTCGAAGCCGGCAACCGCGCCGCCTCCCTTCACCAGGCCATATTTGTTGGACACGAAACCGCAGGCATAGGTGTCGGAGCCGCCGGTGCCGAACAGGCCGTTGACGTTTTTGTGGCTGAGATAATAGCTCTCGACACGCGAGATCTCGGTTGCCGGATCCGGACCGGTGTTGACGACATCGTAGGTGACGCCGCTGTTGGAGTCCTTGATCGCCTGGATATAGCCGTCGAGACGCGGCTGCGTGTTGAGCGAGCCGGGCACGCCGATCGACAGCATGACATGGCCGCCCTTGGGGATCAGCTTCAACCACTTCAGCGCCGAATTGTAGCCCGACTGGTAGAGCGGCTGGCCGACATAGGACAGGCGCTTGTTGGGGCTGCCGACCGCCACGTCGGCGTTGAAAGCGACGACCGGGATACCCGCCTGCGCCGCCATGTCAGTGGCGGCGTCAAAGGCGGTCGGATCGACCAGGCACACCGCGATGCCGTCCGATTTCTGCGCAATCGCGGTCTGCATGGCACTGACCATTTCGGAGACCACGTTCTTCTGCGAACCGGTCCACTGATAGCTGCAGCCGAAGGCGGCGCAGGCATCCTGGATGCCGTAGACGGTCGGGGTGAAGAACTGGTCGAGAGTCACATGGCAGACGAAGTGGAATTTGTAGGGCTTCTTCGGCAGGCCGGGCGATGAATCGGCTGCTCGGACCGCGCTGATGCCCCCGGCCAAGCCTGCGCCCGCCAGTCCGCTGGCGAGGCCAGCCGCGCCCAGGCCAAGCTTCCCGGCCAGCGCGAAAGCGCTGCGCCTCGAGATGGCGGCATTCACCATCTCGGTGTGCTTCTTTGTTTCGTCGTCCATGCGTTCCTCCCTTGTCCCTTTGTAGGCGTTGCAGCATTAGTCATCTGGTTACATTGTTATATGACAACTTTTGTGTCAATGGTCTTTCGATGCCGAATTCAGGACGGGCCTTTGCGACTGAATGGCGGGGAAGACGGCGCTGGCCGGCACGAATGGACCATCACGGACTATAGGAAGAGAAAATGGCTGAAATCGAGTTCAGGGCTGTTAGTAAGGGCGGCTTGAAAGTGACGACCATCGGGCTCGGCGGCACCGGGCTGGGCAACATGTACCGCGCCGTCGATACCGACGCCGCGGTCAAGACCGCGCAGGCGGCCTATGACAACGGCATCCGCTATTTCGACACCGCACCTGTCTATGGCTTCGGCGTCAGCGAGACACGGCTTGGGCTGGCGATCAAATCCTTACCCCGCGCGGACATCGTCATCTCGTCGAAGATCGGCTACGACCTCGTGCCGATCCCGCCGGAAGAGCTGAAACCGGCATTGTGGGACCAGCCCGGTTCGTTCCGCGCCGAGTTCGACTATTCACGCGATGCGGTGATGCGTTCGCTCGAAGGCACGCTGAAGCGTCTTGGCATCGACTATGTTGACATGGTCTCGATCCACGATCCCGACGAGGCCATTCATTTTGCTGCAGGCGAGGATCCATATGCCCGGAGCCGCTTCCGGGAAGCCATGGACGGCGCCTATCCGGCGCTCGACGAACTTCGCTCGCAAGGCGTCATCAAGGCGGTCGGCGTCGGCATCAACCAATGGCAGATGCTGTCCGATTTCGTCGTGGCTGGAGCGTTCGACTATTTCCTGCTCGCCGGCCGCTACACGCTGCTCGAACAGGAGCCGCTGTCGACCTTGCTGCCTCTCTGCGAGCAGCGCGGAACCAGGATCATCATCGGCGGGCCCTACAATTCCGGCATCCTGGCGACGGGCGCCGTCAAGGGCGCGACCTTCAACACCAAGCCGGCGCCTGAGCCGGTGCTCGAACGTGTCCGCCGCATCGAGGCGGTGTGCGCCAGCCACAAGGTTTCGCTGCCGGCGGCGGCGCTCCAGTTCCCACTCGGCCATCCCCTGGTGTCGAGTGTCATCCCGGGCGCCCGCTCGGCCGAGGAGCTGAAACAGAATTTGGCCTATCTGCGCGAGGATATTCCGCCAGCGCTGTGGACCGATCTGAAACGCGAAGGGTTGATCGAACCCGGCGCGCCGTCCCCCTGAACATCATTGATCTTGCACCGAAAGATATGCCGCGGTTGGAGCGGCTAACTCTCTGTTGTGAGCAATTCCGGACGGAAAACCGTTTCACACTTTTTCTGGAATTGCTCTAGTCCGGCAGACCTGCCAACTGCATAGCTTCGGTAACTTCACCCAGAATGCTGGGCGCTATCCCGACCGCGGCCGACCAACCCCGACCGTGAAATGCGGGTCGAGCGCCGTCAGCCGCGTGCCCGCCCCTCCTCGATGCGGCCAAGCCGTGCCAGCGGCGCCGCCAGCCAGCCATGCAGGATGCTGAAGCCGGGATTCATCTCTACAGCCCGGCGGCCGGCCGCGACCGCTTGCTCGTGCCGGCCGGAGAGAAAATTGCCGAAGCCGACAATGCCTGTCGGCACGCAGCTCATGGCGTCCAGCGGGGAGAGCCGCATCGCCTGCTCGCACCAGTCGATGGCGCGCGCCGCCTGGCCGCCATAGGCCACTGGCATGCAGCCGAAATGATAGACGAAGGCGCACGAGGCGCTGAGGGCGAGGGCCTGCGAGAACGCCTCGTCTGCGAGCCTGCGATCATGCTCGACTAGGCCTATGGTGAAGCCGGCCAGCGCCAGCGCCAGCGCCATCGCGTCGCCGCCCCCATGCTCGATCGCCGCATGCGCATGGCGGGCCGCCTTGTCGCGGTACTCGCTTTGAATGTCGCCGCGGATGAACAGCGTCTGGTGCGCCCAGGCGGCGAAGCCGTGCGCCAGCGCGTAATCTGGCTCGATGGCTAGCGCTTGGTCGAGCAGCGGCAGGCCCTTGGCGGCACCCTGCGGCATGAAGGTGTAAACGTCGGGCAGGGCGCGCAAAATCAACGCGAAATTGCTCTTGATGGACCTATCCCGATAGAGCTTCGACCCCCAATGCGATTCGACAGATCCAAACGCAGACAAGCACACTTTCGTGTGACGCGAAGGGCGAACGCGGCAGCCAATGGTGCTGATCCCTGTTTTGGTTGCAGCCAAGCGGTGTTGCAGACAAAAGACCGTATGCATTGATGTTTCGCAAGCGCGCGACTCCGCCCTAGGGCTGAGAGATCCTGGACCTCCTCCCATCAAAGACGTGGCAGCGATCACGAAGCGGTGACGGCTGTAACGAAGGCTCGGCCGGCTGCGAAGCTTGTGTAGGGCGGTATGTATTTGCCGCTCGTCTCGCTCGAAGTTTCGATGCGAGTTGATTTCAACTCAGCTATCCTCCCAAGGAACTACAATCATGATCAATAGGCGTACTTTCTCGACCGCGCTCGCCGCTGGAATGGCAACAACCCTGCTGGCCGGCGCCGACAAGGCCCGAGCGCAGACAGGCTCCAAAATTGGCAATGTCGTCCTGGTGCATGGCGCGTATGCCGATGGCTCGTGCTGGTCGGAGGTAATTGGCATTCTTCAGAAGGCCGGCCTCAACACAACCGCCGTCCAACATCCGCTGACCACTCTGCAGGCCGGTGTCGAGGCAACGCGGCGCGCGATCGCGCTTCAGGACGGACCAACCGTGCTTGTCGCACATTCCTTTGCCGGCATGATCGTCACCGAGGCAGGGGTGGATCCGAAGATCGCTTCACTCGTCTACGTCGCGGCGCGCGCACCCGACGCCGGCGAAGACTATACCGCACTCGCCAAGACTTTTGCGGCGCCGCCGGCCTCTGCCGGCCTCGTCTGGTCCGGAGGCTATGGCAAGCTCACCGAGGAGGCTTTCCTGCGGGATTTCGCCGGCGGTATTCCTCGTGAGAAGGCGCGCATCCTTTATGCCGCCCAGGCACCGATTTCAGCTAAGCTTTTCACCGGAAAGACGACAAATGCGGCCTGGCGCTCGAAGCCGAGCTGGTACGCTGTCTCGGCCGAGGATCGTACGATCAACCCGGATCTCGAGCGCTTCATGGCCAAGCGCATGAACGCAAAGACCATCGAAGTGAAGGCAAGTCACTTGTCGCTGATTTCTCATCCGCACGAGATTGCCCAGCTCATCCTGGAAGCTGCGGGGCGGCAAAGCGCCTGACGCGGCTTCGGATAAAGGCGGCGCGCAAGCCGCCGCTTCCGCGGTGCGTCCCTGTCAGTCAAGCGAACTGGCGGGAGCTGTTCGCTAAGGCCGAGACGTCGCTGAGCATCGCTCACGATTCATCACGTCCCTGCGATTGGCCGGTTCAAACCGCAGAAAGACCGACGGCCAGTCGTTTGTTGCCAGAGAAGCCACAAAAATGGAGCCAATGATGTTTCAAAGCGACGCTGGTATCGCAGCGCCACAATTGGATTTCGAGGCGTGGAGAGATACGCTCCGAACGATGTGCGGGCGCTACAATCCGGAAGGCTCCGGACCCGACGCCTTTGCCGGTTGGGTCTCCCCCGTTAATGTCTGTGGATTCATGGCGCTGAACATGGGTTGCAACGCTGAGCGGATCGAGCGGACCTATCGGGACGCTCGTCTGGACAGCGTAGACCACTACTTCGCCGTCTTTCAGGTCGCTGGCCACTCTGCGATGAGCCACAACGATCAAGCCGTCGAACTTGCCCCGGGCGATGTCGCATTCGTGGATTCGGCTCGGCCGGCGACCTACTTCGCCAACAATGGCAGCGAGGCCTGGAACACTGTCACCCTCAATTTGCCACGCCAGTCGCTTCTATCCCATCTTGGATTCGAGCCACAGGGCGGGATGTGCCGGCCCGGAGGAACGTCTGCCGGACGTCTGCTCTTCGATCTTATTCGTGATGCCGGTCGGGCCGATGGATCGGCCTCGTCGCCGGCCGAGTCCTACATGCAGCTGGCAGTTTACGATCTGGTCGGCGCGCTGTTTGGCCCGTCCGACCCGTGGCAGGGCTCGCGTCATTCCGACACGTTGTTCCGCCGCATCCGCGGCATCATCATGGAGGGCGCCGCCGACCCGGATTTCGGTCCCAACGAGGTCGCGGCTCAAGCGGGGATATCGCTGCGCTATCTTCAGAAGCTGTTCACGGAGCGCGGCTCGACGTGCAGCGAGTGCATTTTTTCGTTTCGTCTGGATCAAGCCGCGCGCCTTGTGCAGTGCCGGACATCATCGGGAACAAACCAGCCTTTGGCCGAAATCGCCTATGACTGCGGCTTTCGCGACTACACGCATTTCGCCCGAAAATTTCGCCATCGCTTCGGTCATCCGCCAGGCGCTCAATCAGAAGAACTCGATCGCACCGGGAACTGAGCCGTGCGCCCCAAGGCGAGATCAGGCGTCGGGGCTCACGACGCCTGATCTCCGGCGCTTTGGTGGACTGATAGTTAAGTCGGGATGTGGCGTGCCCCGTTTTCTTCAGCGAGCGTTGCTGCTTTTCTGATGAACGCCGCGGCCTTCTCTCCGACGATCACGCAGGGCGCCATGGTGTTGCCGGTGGTCACTTGCGGCAGGATCGAGCCATCTGCGATGCGCAGATTGTCGATGCCGTAGACCTTGAGCCGATCGTCGACGACGGACATCTCATCGCGGCCCATCTTCGCCGTGCAGGTCTGGTGATGGATTGACGAGGCGGCATCGCGAGCGAAGTTCTCGAGTGCCCATCCCGTCAGATTGCCGGGCATCACCTCACGCTTGACGAACGGCCTCATGGCCGACGAATTGCCGATCTCGCGGCAGAGCTCGACCCCACGGAGCAGCGCCTTCATGTCGGCGGGATCGGAAAAGGTACCGGCCACGATCTCGATAGGGTCTGACGGCTTTGGCCCCGTGATCCGCAATCTCCCGCGGCTGGCAGGGCGTGCAAGGCTGGCCAGCAGCGTCCACGAGCCAGGAGGCGGCGCGAAATGGGCGACTTCCGGAGTCGAAAACGGAAACTCTCCCACGAGCCCCTGCAAATCCGGGGTGGCGAGCGACGGATCGCTCTTCCAGAAGAAGGTCGCTTCTCCGCCGCTGTTGCGAAGCGGCAGCGGCGTCCGATATTCAAAGACACAGGGAACCGCGATGTGGTCCTGAAAATTGCGCCCAACGCCCGGGAGATGCTGCACCACCTCGATGCCGGCCGCGGTCAGGTCGCGCTCATCGCCGATACCCGATTGCATCAGCACCTTGGGCGTGTTGATGGCACCGAGCGAAAGAACTGTCTCGCAGCGTGCCATGATCCGATGGATAACGCGCTTGTGGACAAACGCCACCCCGACGGCGCTTTTACCCTCCAGGAGGACGCGCGTCACCAAGGCGCCGGTGAGCACGGTGAGGTTCGGCCGGTCCATATAGGGATAGCTATAGGTGCGAAAGATCGACTGGCGGCGGCCGTCGCGGATGCGAAGATTGAACAGGGCGGCACCGCCGTTGCCTTCCATCATCTGGCCGTTGTGGTCGTCGAAGGTCGGAATGCCGACGGTTCTGGCGGCGTCCACTACCGCCGGCGCCACAGGATGCGGATCACGCGCCGGCTCGACATGGACGAGACCGCCCTTGCCCCGCCGCAAGGGGTCCGGCGCCCCTTGCCAGTCCTCGATGCCGCGAAAGATGCCGAGAACGGCATCGTAGCCCCAACCCGGATCGCCGGCTTCTTTGGCGAAATAGTCCCAGTCGTTCCGGTGCCCGCGCGCCCAATTGGTGACGTTGACGCTCGAGCCGCCGCCCAGCACCTTGCCCATGGAGAGCGGCAGCCGACGGCCGTTGAGCAACGGATTGGGCAAGGCTTCAAAACCCCAATCACGTCTCGTGCCGAAATTGGCCGGCCATTGTGCCGGGTCCCAGACGCTTTGCACGTCATCGGTCCCGCCGGCCTCGAGCAACAGCACCGAGGCGTCGCCGGTCTCCGCGAGACGGCGCGCCACCACCGATCCCGATGATCCTGATCCGCAGACGATGAAATCGTAGGACGGTCGGATATCGGCCGCGAGTTGGCGCTGATTGGCGTGGATGCGAGCATCGAGCTCGGATGTTGCGGTGGTTCTTCCCGACGTCATGCTGGATCTCCCTGTGTGGGCGGTGTTGGCGGATATTTTTGAGAGTGGCGGCGCTTTGCCGTGGTCCAGGTCGGGCCGAGATTGCGAATGATCGAGATCGGCGTTCCGACGCTGCACTATTTTGCCAGGCGCGCTGGCTGCTGCTCCGGCAGGCGGCCGTGTTGAACAGCCGCGTAAAGGATCTCTCCGCGACTTAGGCCGATGTCCGCAAGCAGGCGGTCGTCCAATTGCAGCAGTTTCATGATGTCGCGCCGGATCTGACGCCGATGCCTGAACCAAGCCGCAAATTGTCTGACTGGTTTCAGCAGACCCGCACCCCGGGAGGAGATGCTGGGATCCGGCCCTGTTGAACCAATGCGGGGGTGACGTGTCTCCACCGAAACGCTTGCGTCGAACATTCGACGTCCACCGTCCCTGACCGGGAGCGCGGCAATGTGCCAGCCGTGCCAGCCGGCTGGTATCGAAAAGTCCGGAACTTTGGCATCGAGTACTTTGTCATCCATCCTGTGGTTTCCTTTCGAACGCGCTGAATTGGCAGCGAGGCTTACGGTGACGCAGACCGGGTGTCTTGAGCCGATGGCGCACTGAAGTCGGTACGGGCGCGTACTGTCTGCGACCTGTGCCTGGAATAGGCGATCAGAGCGTGACCAGCCGCCCCCTGGTGCCGTGGAACAGTGCGTTCCAATACGCTTGAAAGGGCGTCACAAGCACACGACGGCTGACCCGTCGGCGCATAACGTCCCGATGGAGATCCATCGAGAGTGGCCTTGCCATCGCGGCCAGCGTGTCGGTTCTCCAGCCTCCAACAGCGATCGGAGATCGGCCTTGCACAGGACAGTCAATCTTTCAGGCCTCGGGCTAGCGGTCCCGGACCACATAATCCGGCAGGCCGACGCCGCCGCCTTGGCCGAAAGCCTGTTCTCCGGCAGGATGAAGGGCTTCCGGCACCTCGCCCCCATTTTCAGCAATTCCGGCATCCGCAGGCGGCACACGGTCCAGCCCCTGTCATGGTTCATCGAGCCGCATGGCTGGGCGGAGCGCATGCAGGCCTATGTCGAGGGCGCAAGCCGGCTTTTCGTGGAGGCCGCGACGCGGGCGCTCCGGCAGGCGGGGCTCACAGCGCAGGACGTCGATTGCGTCGTCACCGTTTCGTCGACCGGCTTCTCCGTCCCCAGCATCGAAGCCCGCGTCGCCGGCGAAATGGATTTCCGTCCGGACATAGAGCGCGTCCCGGTCTTCGGTCTCGGCTGTGCCGGCGGCGTTTCCGGCTTCTCCATCGCCTCGCGTCTTGCGGCAAGCCGCCCCGGCGCCAGGGTGCTTCTGGTGGCGATTGAACTCTGCTCGCTTGCCTTCCGGCTCGATGAGCCGACCAACGTCAATGTCGTGGCGTCGGCCCTTTTCGGCGACGGCGCCGCCGCCTGCGTCCTCACTGTCGGCGAGGGTGGTATCGCGAGCGTGGAATCGACCGGCGAACATCTCTTTCCCGATACGCTCGACATCATGGGATGGACGGTGGACGACCCAGGATTGGGAATCGTGCTGGCGCAGTCGTTGCCGCATTTCGTCAGCTCTCGGATCGGACCGGTCATCGCAGAAATGCTCTCGGGCAACGGGCTGGACGTGACCGAAATCGACCGCTTCGTCTGCCACCCTGGCGGTGCCAAGGTGCTCGATGCCCTCGAAGGCGCACTGTCGCTGGGCCAAGGCACGCTCAACGACGAACGCCAGGTGCTTGCCGAATACGGCAACATGTCCTCGCCGACCGTGCTTTTCGTGCTCGAACGCGCCATACGAGCCGGTCTTCCCGAACGCTCGGCGATGATCGCCATGGGACCGGGTTTCTCGGTAAGCTGCATCACCTTGAGGAGGGCGGCCTGATGTGGACCTCTATCGCGCTCCTCGGCTTCGTCACGCTGCAGCGTCTGGCCGAACTCTTTCATGCCCGACGCAATACGGCGCGCCTTCTGGCCCGCGGCGGGCACGAGGTTGCGCCGGGGCATTACATCTACATAGTGGCGCTGCATGCGACGTGGCTGGCAGGTCTGTGGCTGCTTGCGCCGGCGCGGCCGATAGAGGCGGTCTGGTTCGCTGTCTTTGCCATGGCGCAGATCGCGCGGCTGTGGGTGCTGGCAACGCTGAAAACGCGGTGGACAACACGCATTATCGTTCTGCCAGATGCTCCGCTCATCGCTACCGGCCCCTACCGCTATCTGCGTCACCCGAATTACGTCATCGTCGCCATCGAGATCGCGGCGTTGCCGCTCGGCTTCGGCCTGCCTGCCTATGCAATTGGCTTTTCGTTGCTGAACATGATCGTCTCGGGCGTACGCCTGAAGGCTGAGAACATGGCGTTGGCCACCTGCCGCGTCGCTCCTTAAACGGAAGTGCCTATCCTCGACGCTCTCGATATCGCTGGGAATCGCGTTCCTCGTCTGGCGTAATTTACGAGGCCAGAGGTCATCGAGTCTGGGTCACAACTCATCACGTCTGCGACATAAGGCCGGCTCCGATGGCAGAAACACCTTACTTAAGGCGTTTCGAAGCGGGGGCCGCCTGATGGAGCCGATCATGTTTCAAACTGATGATATTTCCGGAACGCTGCAATCGGATTTCGAGGAGTGGAGAGATACGCTTCGCACCGCATGCGGGCGATACTACTCGGAAGGTATCAAACCCAATCATTTCTCCGGTTGGGTGCGCCCCGTCAGCGTCCGCGGTCTCACCGTGTTGGACATTGGTTCCAATGCGCCACGCGTGGAGCGGACCAATCGAGATGTTCGGCTCGATAGCGCGGACCACTACTTCGCGCTCTTTGCTCCCAGTGGCCAGTTGGCAATGGTCCACAACGATCAAGCCGTACGGCTCGCTGCTGGCGATGTTGCGCTCGTTGATGCGTCCCGGCCTGTGACATACACCGCCGACAACGGCGACCCATGGAATACTGTCGCTCTCAGTTTGCCACGCCAGTCGCTTATATCCCACCTTGGATTCGAACCACAGGGCGGAATGTACCGGCCCGGAGGTACGTCTGCCGGGCGTCTGCTCTTCAATCTCATTCGAGAAGCCGATCAGGCCGAAGGATCGTCTTCGTCGCCGGCCGATTCCTACATGCGGCTGGCGGTGTATGATCTTGTCGGTGCGCTGTTTACCCCGTCCGACCCATGGCTCGGCTCACGTCAATCGGACACGCTCTTCCGGCGTATCCACGGTATCATCAAGGATGGCTTCGCTGATCCGGATTTCGGTCCCAACGAGGTGGCGGCGGAAGCGAGGATCTCGCTGCGCTATCTCCAGAAGCTTTTCACGGAGCGCGGCTCGACCTGTAGTGACTGCATATTTTCGTTTCGCTTGGATCAAGCCGCGCGCCTTGTGCAGCGCCGTGCATCATTAGGAACGAACCAACCTCTCGCCGACATCGCCTTCGGCTGTGGCTTTCGCGACTACACGCATTTCGCCCGAAAGTTTCGGCATCGCTTCGGCCACCCGCCAGGCGCCCATTCGGAAAAATGTCATGGCGCCGGACAATTGAGCAGTGCGTTTTCGGACGCGTAAAAGTGCGTTGTGGGCTCACGACGTCCAACCCCCAGCGGACTAGATTCCCTTCATTCGTGTGATCCAGCGCGGGGAGGACGGGCTGTCCGTCTGAGGAGGCGCGCCGAGGACCGGGAGGAGGCCGGTTGGGAGGCCTAACCTCGAAGGAGTAAGTTATGAAAAACTCGACAGCGATTTTCACTACAATCGCGCTGGGCACCGTGCTGGCGATCGGCTCGGCAACGGCGTCGATGGCGCGTGGCGGCATGGGAGGCCATGGCGGCACGGGTCATGGTCATGGCGGCAGCGGCCATTCGATCGTCACGAGCAACGGCGCTGATGATAGCATGGGCATGGCTGGCGATCGGGACACCGGCCGCGGACATCACAGCCACTCGGATGGGTCTGGTCCATTCTGGCGGTTCGGCCAATATTGACCGACGCCCGGGACGCCGTGATCCGGCGCCGGGTGGTATCGTTGCCATGACCTCTGGCAGTGGCACATATCTTGATCGGCCTTGGCCTGCCACCGCTGCTCCTGTTCGATGGGCTAATCTTCAATCCGGTCTTTGCAAGCGTAGAGACCGGATTGGAGCGCGAAGGGCTGGCAGGCGTCGCGTGGCCGGGTGGCGGTCGCTCTTTGTTCTGCCCAAGCCAAGTATCCGCTGCCACATCGACAAAGAGAAACATCTTTTCAAGAGAGTGCGCGTTCGGACCGATGAAAGTGCGCCGTCAGCTCACGACGCGGAGCCTGCCCAAAGCTAAATTCCTCACTCGTGTGATCCAGCGCCGGGAGGGCAGACTGCCGTCCGAGGAGGCGCGCCAGACGGGGAGGAGATCGGTCGGGAGGCCCTAACTCGAAGGAGTACGTTATGAGAGACTCAGGTGTAATCTTTACGGCAATCGCGCTGGGCGCTGCATTGGTGATCGGCTCGGCCACGGTGTCGATGGCTCGCGGTGGCATGGGTGGCGGCCATGGCGGTCATGGCGCTGGTCGCGCCGGCGGCAACGATCCGATCGTCACGAGCAGTGGCGCCGATCACGGCAGGGGCATGGCCGGCCATCATGGCTCCGGCCGCGGGAACCACTTTCATGGTTTCCGCGGACATCACGGCTCGGACGCGTTTTTTGGGTTTGGTCCTTTCTGGGGACCCGGCAGCTACCAGGCCTATGATGACAGTTCCTCCGCCTATTGCGAGAGACTGTACCGCTCATATGACCCCGCCACCGGTACATATCTTGGTCGGCACGGGCTTCGTCACGCCTGCTCGTGATGCGCTTGCCCAATCTCTACAATCCGGACTCAGCAAGGCGCAGAGGCCGGATTGGTGCACCACCGCGGTCAATTCCGAGGCGAGAAAATACCTTCAAGAAAGCAGGCTGTCCCAATGTCAACGCTAGTCGCGTCCGTCGTGTCCCGCACTGTCGCGGCTCTTGCGCTGCTTACTGTTCCAGCGGTCGCTCAGGGCATTGCGCCCAAGCTCGTGCCCCCACAGGGGAGCACGCTCCTCGGCAGATATACGGCCAAGGGCGTTCAGATATACGTCTGCAGCGCCAATGGATCTGCCAGCGAATGGACCTTCAAAATGCCTGAGGCACGGCTTGTCGATGCACAGGGCACGCCGTTCGCCAAACACTATGCCGGCCCGACCTGGGAAGCCAACGACGGCTCGAAGATCGTCGGCAAAGTATTGGCAAGTGAACCCGCTCCGAAGGCGGACGCAATTCCCTGGCTGCTGTTGTCGACGCAATCCGCGGCTACCTCGGGGGCATTGACCGGGGTGCGTTTTGTCCAACGGGTCAACACCTCCGGCGGAGCCGCGCCGACCGGCGCGTGTTCGACTGTCGGAACGGAGCGGCAGGTCGATTACACAGCCGACTATATTTTTTACAAGTGACCCAGCGCCCAAGCGTCGGTCTAACAGACTTTGATCCTAGTGGCGTTCGAGCGCTGCGCGTCAATACCGACGAAAGTGCGCCACCGGCTCACGACGTCCAACCTGATGGCGGCGAAGCTCGCGCACTTGCGGCGATGCTACAGCACTCGATCACCCTCAACAAAAGGAGCAACAAAATGCCGCCTGATCCCACCCACATCGTCATCCCCGGCATGATCGACGGCCAAGAGCGCAACACGGTGTTCCTGAAGCCCCTCGTCACCTCGCTGAACATCGAGGTCGGCGACTACACCTACTATAACCACGCCGACGATGCGACCGCATTCGAGACCCGCAACGTGCTCTACACGGCGGGGCCCGAGCGGCTGATCATCGGACGCTTCTGTGCGATCGCGAGCGGCGCCCGCTTCCTGCTGTCGGCCGCCAACCACCCAATCCTCGGTTCGACCGCATACCCGTTCTTCGTCTTCGGCGGCGATTGGCTCGAGCTCACCGCCGACCTGCTGCCCAGGATCGCGAGCCGCGGTGACACGGTGATCGGCAACGACGTCTGGATCGGGCGCGACGCGGTGATCATGCCCGGCGTGGCCATCGGTGACGGCGCGATCATCGGCGCCGGGGCGGTTGTCGCCTCCGACGTACCGCCATACGCGACCTTTGCAGGCAATCCGGCACGGCTGATCCGCCATCGCTATTCTGACGACGACATCGAGCGGCTGCTGCGCATCGCGTGGTGGCATTGGCCGATCGAGCTGATCACCGAGCACGTCCGCGCGATCTGGGCCGGCACGCCGGTCGAGCTCGAACAGGTGGCCGAGCGCGCCGGCCTCGTCGCCCAGCGTTGAGGCAGAATTACGCCTTTGCGTATCACAGGAGATGTTCATGACACCGATCCAGACATTGTATGATCGAGCTGCAAGAAATCAAAACGACACGGCCTTCATCGCCGCTGGTGACAAATGGACCTATGAACGGTTTTCGCGAGAAGTGCGTCGTGTGGCACGCGGGTTAGCTGCACGCGGCGTTCAGAAGGGTGACCGCATCGCCCTCCATCTACCGAATTGTCCCGAATTGGCTGTCACGGTTTATGCGTGCTTTCATCTTGGAGCGATCGCCGTCCCCCTGAACAACAGGTACAAGGGTGCCGAACTCAAGGCCATGCTACAGCGCTTAGAGCCGACGCTCTATGTCGGGCACGCGGAGCTCTATCGCGAGGTTCGCGCTCTGAGTTCATCAATAATTCCGCCGCAGCGGTGTTTTATCACCTGCTGCCAAGGTGACGATGGCGAAGAGCGTCGATGGGCAGAGCTGCAGATGGATCTGTTCTGGGACATTCCGTTTTCAATTCCAGTGTCGTCCGACATTGATGCGCCCACTTTGCTGCTCGCGACTTCAGGGACGACTGGCATCCCCAAATTCGTCATCCATACCCTCTCGACGCTCGCAGCAACTGCCGAGGATACCAAGTATGTCGGGGTCGACGGCAGCCTTGCTGCAATCATTGCCTGTCCCATGGTGCATGCCGGCGGCCTTTTCTCCTTCATCGGATGCATGCATCACGGCGCTCAAATGGTGTTGTTCGAGCGTTTTGATGCTGACGCGGTGTTGGATGCCATCGAGCAGCACGGATGCGGTTGGATGCTCGGCCTGACGTTCATGTGGACAGTTATGCTAGAAGCTCAGCGGCTGCGCAGGCGGAATGTCGAAACCTTGCGTTTCTGCGCATCCGCCGGCGACGTTTGTCGGCCGCAGTTGCAGCTGGAGTTCGATGTCGAGTTCGGCCTGCCGCTTTATTCGATTTGGGGAGCGAGTGAGGCGGTTGGCTGCCTTACCTTCGGGCTGCCGCCGGGGCCGATCAGCCGCGTTGCTCAGGGCGCGCACGTGCGGCTGGTCGATAATGCCGGGGCAACCGTTTCTCGGGGCGAAGTTGGTGAGCTACTGCTGCGTGGCGCCAACGTCAGCGTCGGGTATTGGAACGGTCCGGGCGCGATCGAAAGTGGGCCAAAGGATGGCTGGTACCAGACCGGCGATCTCATGCGTCAGGATGACAAAGGCAATCTGTGGTTCATGGGTCGAAAAAAAGACATCATCATCCGGGGTGGATCAAACATTTCACCAGTCGAGGTCGAGGCAGTCCTGACCACTCATCCCGAAGTGCAGGACGCGGCAATCGTCGGAATTCCGGACGATACATTCGGACAACGCGTGGTCGGCTTCGTGCAATTGGGTTGCGATGCCCGCTCGGGAATTGAGAACGACATACTCGACGCCGCGAGGACACAGCTCGCCGACTATAAAATGCCGGAGCGTCTACAGGTTGTCTCGTCTATTCCCAGAAACGGCCTTGGCAAGACCGATAGGCGGGCATTGCTGGCCCTGGCGATTGACGCAGGCGCAGGGCAGGGCGGCGCGTTGGCGGCGGAATAGTGCGTGTCAGTACCGGCGATTGTGCGCAGCCCGCTCACGACCATCGATCTTCAGCGACCTACCTTCCGCTACGACAATTGAACCGAGCAGGCTCCTACCTCGCCTGGTTCGCTTTAGTGCGTTGCGGGGCTCACGAAGCTTATCGATCGCCAACCCAATCTCGCACAAACACCAGTCACGGTAGAAGAGAAGATTTATGCCCGCTTCGTCCAAAATCTGCATTTTCGGCGCCGGTGCCATCGGCGGCACGATCGCCGCTCTTCTGGCACGCTGTGGCGCAACGGTGAGCATGGTTGCGAGGGGGCCGACCCTTGCGGCTCTCGCAAGCAACGGGCTTGAGCTCAAGATCGACGGCGAGGTGCTGCGAACGCCCGTCCGGGTCAGCGATGATCCGGCGGAGCTTGGTGTGCAGGACTACGTGATCGTTGCGGCGAAGGCGCCTTCAATGCCGGATATTGCGCGGCGCATCACGCCATTGCTCGGACCTGAAACGGCCGTAGTCACTGCGATGAACGGTCTGCCCTGGTGGTTCTTCCGCAACACCAAGGGTGCGCTTGCCGAACACCAATTCAAGGCGCTCGATGCGGACGGTACAATCGCCCGGGCCATCCCCGCAAGCAGCGTGATCGGCTGCGTGGTGCACGTTGCTGCCTCAGTCGACGAGCCCGGCATTGTCCGTCATCAGAGCGGTCGCCAGCTCTTTGTCGGTGAGCCGGACAACAGGCTGACACCTCGATTGAGACGCCTTGCCGACTGGCTCTGCGCGGCCGGCTTCGATTGCCGGGAGAGCCTCGATATCCGGCGTGAGATCTGGCTCAAGCTTTGGGCGAACCTCAGCATGAATCCCATCAGCTTGCTGACCACAGCGACATCCGATCGCATCATCGGCGACCCGCTGCTTCATCGGCTTTGTATTTCGATGATGGAAGAGGCGGCACAAATAGGCACTGCGATCGGCGTATCGGACAACCCGCCCGTCACAATGATGATCGAAAAGATCCGGACGCTCGGTGCGTTCAAGATGTCGATGTTGCAGGATGTCGAACATGGCAAACCTGTCGAGATCGACGCGCTGCTGACGGTTACTCACGACATTGGAGTGGTCGTCGGGGTGCCGACGCCCTTCATCGACAGCGTGCTTGGTCTCGCCCGCCTGCGGGCAAGCACTCTAGGCTTGTTCGCCAGCGATTCCGCAACGGTCGCTGATTTGCTGCCTTCGGCACAACGCGGTCCGACTCAAGGCCGCACACAGACGCGTGTCGTCTGATGCCGCCTCAATGTATCGGGTTGACCGCTCGATGCCTCAACCAACACATCGACAGATTACGAAGTGAGCAAGCTATGATCAAAAAAGGCGATAAGGACGACGCGCGCCTCGTTCTAGCCGACTGCCGCGCCTCGATCGACAACATCGACGCGGCGCTCATCTACATCCTGGCCGAGCGCTTCCGCTGCACGACAGCGGTTGGCGTGCTGAAGGCGACGCATGGTTTGCCGCCGGCCGATCCGGAGCGTGAACAACAGCAGGTCGCCCGGCTGCGTCAGCTGGCGAAGGACGCCAACCTCGATCCCGATTTCGCGGAAAAATTCTTGAACTTCGTGATCCGCGAAGTCATCGGCCACCACGAGAAGATTGCCGTGTCGAACGGCGGCGCGACAAAAGATGCCCGATCGAGTGGCTTGACGAAAACCGCCTGAGGGCCAGAGCCTGTCATCCAAAGGGGCACAGTGGTCCGGCGATGGACGACGTGCACAAAGCCACAGACTTTGAAGCCGCAACTCGATCGCCGAAATCAGGAATGGAGCGATCGCCGCCGGGCAACGTCGAGGAGCTTCCACGCCTGCGCCGCTATGCGCGCACTGTTGCGAGACCGCGATGCCGCCGACGTTCTCGTGCAGAACAGCCTCGAACGAGCGCTCTCGAGGATGGAAAGACCGGCCCACCAGTGGATCGCTGCGCCATGGTGCTCACAACGATGTATCACCCGTCCCTGGACCGGTTGCGAAGCGCCAAACGCCATGCGAGTGATGCGATCGCGCAGCCGCAGAATTGCATGTTTGACAGACCCAATGGCGGAATAGCAGACGCCGGCCCGACCTACTCAACGCCACTCTTGGCCAATTTTACGGAACGGTTGCGCTGGCGCCACGTTTGGCGGCAGAGTGGTCGATCCTTCTTCAGGGGTGTAGCCGCTTCAAAGCCTGTCGCTTACGCTTATTTGGCCGCGACACCAACGCCCAGGCAGTCCCTTTTACTCATCCCCAGGGACGCCCGCCGCTGCCGTGAATGGGGCGGCGGGCAATTTGGGCAAAACACGTCGAAGTGCTATTGTGATCCACAACTGGACGGAGGCGTCGCATGCGAATCCTCGTGGTTGCAATCGTGGAGCTTGTCTTTATGGCGGGCGGCTTCTGGCTGGCGGCGGACTGGGTGGTTAGCCGTCCTGCGCTGATCATCATTCCCGGTTGACAAGCGCCGACTGAGGTTGCAGGCGGCTCTTCAAAGACGGTCCGGCGCCGGTAGCAAGGGGAGTGAAGTCGGCCGACGCAGTGCCTGAGAGCTACCGCGTCGGCCAGGCGACCTACAGGTCCGCCGCGCGCTGACAAGACAGAATGATGGTCACGCCGTCAACTCATTGCTGGGACTTCAGTCGGACTCGCTACAGCCAACATTCGGGGTATTATCCCGCCTTCTTCTGTTTGTCAGCGAGGGGTCCCCGATGGGCAGTTTGAAGCGCATACTTCCGCCTGGATTCACCCCTCAAGAGCTTATACGAGCTGTACGTCCCGACTGTCGCCAAGGGGATGTGATCTCTATCGGGGAAACCATCCAGGAGCTTCGCGCACGCGCGCCTGGTTGCGCCGACACCGACGAGGCCCTTACGGCTGCTATCGTGAAATTCGCAACTGGTAGGGCCATGGCGGTCAGCTTCGATGGGCGAGAGCGTCCAACGTCGCATTGACACTGACCAAGAACCCCCATCCGCTGCCAATGTGTCGTTCTAATACGCATGTCCTGGCACCAGCCTTGCACGGCCATTTCATCTTGGGAGAAGATGAAAATGGCTCTATCCAATCAGCTGCTCGACAAAAACCTGACCTTTCAATGTCCGAGCTGCAAAACCCCACTGGTCAGGAAAGGCTCCTGGGTCAAGTCCGTAACGACGTTCACCTGCAAGCGATGCGGCGAAAGGGTACGGCTCTCGTACAGCGAGAAGCTTGAAATTTTCAGGTTGGGTGCCGCTGCGCGCGACACTGGAACCTGACGTCGCGTTGTCTTCTTTGTTCGTCCGTTTGAATGACCCGGGTCAATGGCCACGATGCTAATTTCACGTAAGCTGGCTACGGTTTTGCCAGTTAGGCTCGGTGGTTTTGCCCTGCGAGATCAAACCACCGAGCCGCCGCCTGGTCAGATGGGCCTTTCCCGTCAATACGGACTAACGCTGAGAGAGCGCTTCTCCGTGACCGATGAATTGAGGGAACGGTATGAATCGTGGTACCTTTGAGACAAACAAGGTTTAATGATTTGTCTCTTGGGATAACGATCGATCGTCCAAGGTCGCTGGTGGCTACCGTCGTTGAGCGCTTGCGGCAAGCGATCATCGATGCAGAACTTGCGCTCGGAAGCGAGTTGTCCGAGGCAGGGCTCGCCTCGATGCTCGGTGTGAGCCGAACGCCGATACGAGAGGCGCTAACGATCCTGCAGCAGCAGGGAATGGTCAACATCATTCCGCAGCGGGGAACCTACGTCTTCTTTCCGACCGAACAGGACATCATCGACCTGTGTGAATACCGGATCGTGCTGGAAAGCCGTGCCCTATCCTTCGCGATGGCGAGGCACCGTGACGAAACTACAACGCAGCTCGAACTCGCCCTGGACATGATGGACAGGGCGCGGGCGGACGGCGATCCGGTCGCGTATTCGCGGGCTGACACCGTGTTTCACGAGGCGTTCATTCGCAACTGCCGCAACCGCTACCTTCAGGAAGGCTTCGAACAGGTCGCCGGCCAGATCGCGACGCTGAGAACGCACCTCTCGGTGCCGATTGCAGGCGCTCAGGATCGCTCCTACATCCACCACACAGAGATCGTGGAAGCGTTCAGGAAGGGCGACATCCTGGCGATTGATGCTGTCCTGACGGATCACATTCTGTCGACGCGCAAATCCTACATCGAGGCAATGCAGGAAGGGCTGATCAAGCCGCCGGCCGTCGCGGCCCGACCGCCTGCCGGTCTTGGCCGCTTCAGCAGTTAGCGCGCGTCGGCTTGCCCTAAAATGTCTTTGCGCCGGTGATCGGCAATCGTACGCCGTTAACCTCGCCGCTGCAGTCGTCATGGCGTTGCTGCGATCGGTCGGGACGTTCGACCAAAGGTCGCGGCCGGCCGGAAAAATAGGCCGCCCGCGCCCGTCGACAGCCACTGAACAGCACATCGAGCCTGGCGGTTCTAACGAACAGCCGGGCAAAGTGGGCATGCAGTATTTTCGAAGACAGTCTCGCGGCCCAGCAAACCGCGCGTTGGAATGCGAATGCCGCGAAAGCAGTCCCCTTGTCAATGCCACTGACATACTGTACCTCAGATACAAGCCTAGCCCCGCCGGGGGACGGGCGATGCAGGCCGGGGTGAATCGTTCAATCTGGTTTTTTGGGAGGAATTCAATGAACCGTCTTACAGCGCTGCTTTCGGCAGCGGTGCTTTCTTCATGCTTGGTCGGTCCGGCGCTTGCCGACACGTCCGGCAAGAAAATCGCGCTTTCCAATGGCTACGCCGGCAATTCCTGGCGTCAGAGCATGCTGGAAAGCTGGAAGAAGATTGGCGACAAGGCTGTCGCCGACAAGATCATCGGCGCCGCCGACGCCTTCACGACGGCCGCCAAGGAAGCGCCGCAACAGGCAGCACAGATTCAGAACCTGATCTTGCAGGGCTACGACGCCATCGTGCTGGACGCCCTGTCGCCCGACGCTCTCAACGGCTCCGTCAAGCAGGCTTGCGATGCCGGCATCATCGTCGTCGCCTTCGACGGGCTCGTGACCGAGCCTTGTGCCTACAAGGTGACGGTCGACCTCGCCGAGACCTACGGCGCCGAGCAGGTTAGGCAGATGGCCAAGCGCCTGCCGAACGGCGGTAACATCCTCTACATCCGTGGTGTGGCCGGCACCAGTATCGACGACGACATCACCAAGGGCGTGCTGCGCGAGATCGAAAAGCACCCCAATCTCAAGATCGTCAGCACGGTTCACGGCGACTGGGATCAGACGACCGCCCAGAAGGCGGTGACCGGCGTATTGCCTTCCCTACCTGACATCGCCGGCATCATCGACCAGGGTGGCGACGGCTACGGCACGGCCGAGGCGTTCCGTTCGGCCGGCCGGCCGCTTCCCATCATCATGCTAGGCAACCGTAAGGACGAGCTGGTCTGGTGGAAGGAGCAGATCAAGACCAACGGCAACTACGACACATGGTCGGCTTCGGAGGCTCCGGGCATGGTGACATTCGCCTTCTGGGTGGCGCAACAGGTCCTCGACGGCAAGGATGTTCCCAAGGAAGTGCCAATGGACATCCTGTTCGTCGACAAGTCGACGCTGGACGCCCAGATCGCGGCGACGCCCGACGGCGGTGTCGCCAATGTCGAATATTCGCAGGGTGACGTGGTCAAGGCTATCGCTGCGGCCAAGACCAAGAAATAGGCCGCAGGAGTCGTGGGGATGATCGCCGGCAAAACGTCTATCGTCGCTTTTTCGGCGGTCGCCAAAGCCTATGGCAACGTCAAGGCGCTCAACGGCGTGGATTTCATCGTCGACGCCGGCGAGTGCGTCGGCCTGGTCGGCCACAATGGCGCCGGCAAGTCCACTTTGGTGAACGCAATTGCCGGCACGATACGGACGGACGCAGGCCATCGGGCCATCGCCGGCCAGAATGTGCCCGAGTATTCAGTTGCGCTCGCCCACCAGCTTGGGGTGCGCTGCGTCTTCCAGGAACTCTCTCTTTGTCCCAATCTGACCGTCGCGGAAAACACGCGCATAAGCCATCCTTCGTTGACCGGCTGGGGATCGCTGCGCCGCGCCGACGAGATGATTGTCGCCAGCCTCGACGATATTTTTCCCGGACACGGTGTCCGGGGCGACCAGATCGTCGGCGACCTCTCCATCGGCCGTCGTCAGATGGTGGAGGTCGCACGCGTGTTTACGCAAAGCGTCGATCCGATCAGGCTGGTCATCCTCGACGAGCCGACCTCGTCGCTCGACAGCCATGCTTCAGCGCAGCTTCTGGCCTATGTCCGCCGCGTGGTAGCGACCGGCATCAGTTGCATCTTCATCTCGCACCTTCTCAACGAGATCCTGGCTTCGACGGACCGCATCGTCGTGATGCGCGACGGCAAGGTTGGCGTTGCCGGGGCAACCATCGATTTCGATCGCGAGAAACTCGTTGCGGCAATGGTCGGCATCGTCAGCGCCCGTCGGAATTCAGGGGCCAAGCTGCGGCGGGACGATGCTCCATTGCGTGTGGCAGTTCATAAAAAGCATGGCGCCCCCGGCACCGATCTCGACGCCAGGGCGGGTGAAATCATCGGCCTCTCCGGTCTCGCGGCGCACGGACAAAGCAATCTGCTGGTGCGGATTTTCCAGGCGGCGAGCAGGCGGGATCCCGCGGTGGATGTCACCGCGACCGTGGCCGTGGTGGCGGGCGACCGGCAGACCGATGGTGTGTTTCCGCTGTGGTCGGTGCTTGAAAACATCACTGTCCGTTCGCTGTCGGCGCTGAGTTCCAACGCGCTCATCTCCCGGAGGAAGCAGCAGGCCATGGGCGAGACCTGGCGGCAGCGCCTTGGCATACGCACGCCCGACCTTGGCAACTCGATCCAGTCGCTGTCCGGCGGCAACCAGCAGAAGGCGCTTTTTGCGCGCGCACTCGCGTCGGATGCCCAGATCATCCTGATGGACGATCCCATGCGTGGTGTCGACATCGCCACCAAACTTGAAGTCTACGCACTAATCCAGGAGGAAGCCGCCAAGGGCCGGACCTTCATCTGGTACACGACCGAGTTCGAGGAGCTCGAGAACTGCGATCGTGTCTATGTGCTGCGCAACGGCGAGATTGTAGCCGCGCTGGACCACGATGAGGTCAATGAGCAGAATGTAATCCGGTCCTCGTTCGGAGAGGCCGCATGACTGCTACCGCCTCGGCTCGAACGGCCTCTCCAACCAATCGGGCCCGGTGGTTCGACCTGTCCCCCACGCTGCTGCGCACGGCCCTGCCGTTCGTGTCGCTGGCGCTGATGCTGGTCGCCATCGGCTGGCTCAATCCGCGCGCCATCAGCTACATGGGGTTCAACCTCATGCTCAGCCTGGCGATCCCGGTTGCGCTGGCGACGATCGCACAGATGTTCGTCATCACGGTCAACGAACTGGATCTGTCGGCGGGCTTGTTCATCTCGTTCATCACATCGGTTTCGGTCACGATGCTGAACGATACGCCGCTTCTCGGTATCGCCGTCATCGCCGGAGCCGTCCTTGTCTACGCCGCGGTCGGCGCGCTGATCCACCTGCGCAACCTGCCGTCCATCGTCGTCACGCTCGGGATGGCTTTCGTCTGGCAGGGGCTGGCTCTGATGGTCCTCCCGCAGCCTGGCGGCAGGGCGCCGGCCTGGCTGCAATCATTGATGGCCGTTCATATTCCCTTTGTTCCGTTCCCCATTGTCGCGGCCGTCGTCATTGCCCTGGTGGTCCACCTTGCGTTGATGAAAACGAGTTACGGCGCCGTTCTGCGCGGCATCGGCGGCAACCAAGCGGCCGTGGCCCGGGCCGGCTGGTCGATCCTGCATGCCAAAGTGCTCGCCTTCACGCTCGCTGGCGTGTTTGGGGTTTTGTCGGCGCTTGCGCTGGTTGGCCTTTCGACCGCCGGCGACCCGAACATCGGCGCCGGCTACACGCTGCTCGCCATCGCAGGCGTCATTCTGGGTGGCGGTGAGTTCATGGGCGGGCGGGTGTCCGCAGTGGGAGCGGTGGCCGGCGCCCTGACACTGACGCTGGCGTCCGCGTCGCTTTTGTCCTTCATGCACATTCCGACCGACTGGCAGACCGGCGCCAATGGCTTGATTCTGATCGTCGTGCTGGCGCTGCGCGCCATGATCGACAGGCGGCCGGCATGAACGGCTTCGTCAGGACGCTGCCGGCCAGGCCATGGATATGGTCCTTCATCGGCGCGGCAATCGTCTTTCTGGCATCGCTCTGTTCTACCGGTGGCGCCGGCGCGGACGGCATCATCGTGGCGGCCTTTTCGCTGGCGTCGTTCGCGGTCGTGGTCGGCATGGGGCAGATGTTTGTCATGTCGCTCGGCCCCGGCAATGTCGACCTGTCGCTGCCGGCCAATATAGGCCTTGCCAGCGCCATTGCCATGAAGGTGATGAACGGGTCGGACAGCATGATCGCGGCAGGCATCATCGCGGCGCTGGCCAGCGGCATACTGATCGGCCTGGCAAATTACGGGCTGATCCGCACGCTGCGTATTCCACCGATTATCGCCACTCTGTCGACGAGCTTCATCGTGCAGTCCATCGACATCAGCTATGGCCGCGGCCTTCAGGTAAAGCCTCCGCCCGGATTTGCCCGCTTCACCGATCTTCGCTTGCTTGGCTTGCCGGTATTCGTGCTGGTCATCATTGTCGCTTCGATCATAGCGGCGATCGTGCTCGGCCGGACCATCTTCGGACGCTCGGTCCTGGCGATCGGTCAAAATATGCGGGCTGCCTGGCTTGCCGGTATCAAGGTCGAGCGCATTCGCGCCCTCACCTACACGTTGTGCGGTGCGCTCGGCGGCCTGAGTGGAGCTCTGCTGGCTGCTTATTTCCGGGGTTCCTCCACCGATATCGGCAACGAGTATCTGCTGATGTCGATTGCCGTTGTCGTCATCGGCGGCACCTCGGTCGCCGGCGGCCGCGCCAATCTGCCCGGCCTGTGGGGCGCAGCCCTGTTCCTCGTGCTGCTCCAGGTCATGCTCAATACGTTCGGGGCCGATGCCAGCGTCCGCCTGGTCACCACGGGTTTCGTCATCATCGCCGTCATCACGGCAGCGGGCGGCCACGCGGCCGAACGCTGAGCCAGGAAGGAAATCTCGTGTTCAAGCCAAATGAATTGAAGAGGCGGCTCGCCGCCGGTGAGCAATTGTTCGGGGCATGGATTGCATCCGGTAACGCCACCATCGTCGAGGTCATGGGCAATGCCGGTTTCGACTTTCTGCTCATCGACCTCGAGCATGGCCAGGGCGAACTCAACGACCTCGTCCATATGTTGCGCGCCGCCGAGAACACCGGCACGCGCTGCATCGTTCGAGTGCCGTGGAATGATCCGGTGACGCTCAAACGCGTGCTCGACGTCGGTGTCGACAGCATCATGGTGCCGATGGTCGAAACCGCGGCCGAGGCCACTGCGGCAGTGCGCGCCTGCCACTATCCGCCGCATGGCGCGCGTGGTTATGCCGCGCCGCTGGTGCGGGCTTCGAACTATGGCCTGGTCAAGGACTACATCCATATCGCCAATGAGAATCTTCTCTTGATCGTACAGATCGAGAGTGCGTCGGCCGCGGCAAGGGCGGAAGAAATCGCTGCCGTCGACGGCATCGACATGGTGTTTGTCGGCGTCAACGATCTCGCCGGATCGATCGGCAGGCTGGAGCAGCTCGATCAACCGGAGGTGCGCGCGCTGGTTGCCCAGGCCGAGGCCCAAATCCGTGCATCCGGCCGTTGGCTGGGCACCGTTCCGAGCGCCGGCGCCACATCGGATGAGCTGTTTGCCACCGGCTACAATCTCTTGCCCATGGCCAGTGACGTGACCCTGTTGCGCGACGCGGCCGCCGATCTCGTGCGCACACAGCGCGGCAGGCACGTCGGCCATCTGTCCGCGCCCACGAAATCAAAGGTTCGAAGCGGATACTAGGCACAATGAATATCGCAACGCACGAAGCGTTTCTTCATGCGCTCAAGAGCACACTCGGCTCGGCCGTTCTGGCCGGTGAAGAGATCCCGATCCGCAACGAGCAGGACTGGAGCGCGCTTTCGTCCGTTCGGCCGCTCGCGGTGGTTCGTCCGACGACGCCAGAAGCCGTGGCGGCTGCTATGCGGCTGTGCCACGCACATCGCGTGGCAGTGGTGCCCCAAGGCGGGCTGACAGGTCTGGCGGGTGGTGCCAGGCCGATCGAAGATGCCGTGGCCATCTCGATGGAGCGGTTCACCGGTATCGAAGAGATCGATGACGATTCCTCGACGATAACCGTTCGTGCCGGGACGCCGCTGGAAGTTGTGCAGCAGGCGGCGGACGATGCCGGTTTCTTCTTCGCGCTCGACCTTGGATCGCGTGGGTCCTGCACGATCGGCGGCAACCTCGGGACAAATGCGGGAGGCAACCGCGTCCTGCGCTATGGCATGATGCGCGAACTGGTGCTGGGACTTGAAGTGGTGCTGCCGGATGGAACGCTGGTCACCAGCCTCAACAAGATGCTCAAGAACAATGCCGGCTACGACCTGAAACAGCTCTTCATTGGCAGCGAAGGCACGCTGGGCATCGTCACCCGCATCGTGTTGCGCCTGCACCCGAAACCGAAGAGCACCATGGCCGCGATGGTGGCTCTGGACAGCTACGAACATGTCCTGAGTTTGCTGGCGAGTGTCAGGGGCAATCTCGGTCCGCTGCTTTCAGCCTTCGAGGTCATGTGGAGGGACTATTGGGATGTGGCGACCGGACAAGTACCGGGCGTGCGCAATCCGGTGCCAGGCGATCATCCTTTCACTGTTCTTGTCGAAGCGCAGGGCAACGATGCGGAAGGGGATCCCTCCCGGTTCTACGACACGCTCAAAATGGCCGTCGAGTCCGGCTTTATCACTGACGCCACCATCGCCCGATCACTTTCGGACGTAAAGGACTTCTGGCAGACGCGCGATGCGGCCGCGGAATTCAAGCAGGTGCTGGGGCCTCATCTCTCCTTCGACATCGGCTTGCCGGTCGCCGCAATGGATCGCTTTGCCCTCGAATGCCGGGCGGCCCTGCTTCGCGATGTCGATGGCTGCCGGTCCTACTATTACGGGCACATAGCCGATGGAAACATGCATATCATCGCCAATGTTCCGGCTCCGGTTCAACAGCCAGCCGACCAGATCAACAAGGTGATCTATGACCTCGTCAAGAAACATGGCGGAACGATTTCCGCCGAGCACGGCATCGGGCTGACCAAGAAGGCCTATCTCGGGCTCACGCGGAGCGCCGAAGAACTCGCCGTGATGCGCTTGATCAAGCACGCTCTTGACCCTGCGGGTCTGCTCAATCCGGGTAAGGTTTTCGATATGGATTGACCCCTGCAGTTGTGCCGGGAACGCGACCGACATCTATGACGTCGTGATCACGAACGGCGTCGTTGATGGGCAGCCACAGAGGCGCGGCATGTCGAAATCCTGGCGGCAAGTTTGAACCGTATGCGACCGCCACAATGCGTGGCTGCAATTGGGCTGCCGCCGCAATGGCGTGACTAGCCTGGACATTACGCGCGTCATGCCAAGTTAAGCTCCCCGCCGGCAAGGGCTCGCTCTCCTTTACGAAGGTTCCTGCGATGAAAGTGTGCGGCTGCGGGAGAAGCGCTACGGATGGGCAACGTGGTTCCCGCGCTTTGTTGCATCGCGCGTGCCGTTGGCAGTTTCGGAACTATTTTAGCCAAAACTGATTGAGGTGCGGGTCGTGAGTGCTGTGCATGCGTTTGAAGTTCATTAAGCCGCTGATGCCGACCCTGGTTGAAAAGCCTCCCGAGGGCGAAGAATGGATTCACGAAGTCAAGTTCGACGGCTATCGATCACAGATCATCAAGGATGAGGGCGGCGTGCGGATTTTCACGCGGCGTGGGCTCGACTGGACGGCCAGGTACCGAGACCTCGCCAAGGTAGCCGGCGACCTCAATGTCGAAAACGCCATCTTAGACGGCGAGATCATCGTGCTGAACGAGGCTGGGATCTCTGACTTCCGCCCGCTGCGCAATGCCATCACCAGCCGGCAGCATGACCTCTATTTCATTGCCTTCGATCTGCTGCACCTCAACGGCCATGATCTTCGGGATATGGCGCTGGAAGAACGTCGCGACATCCTCGCCGACTTAATCCCGCCGGACATCAGGATTCAATTCTCTCAGCCTTTGCCGGGCGATGCTGCCAGCATTTTCCACCTTGTCGAGCAGGCTGGCCTAGAGGGCATGGTGTCGAAGCGCAATGACAGCATATACCGGAGCGGCCCATCGACGAACTGGTTGAAGGCGAAATGCCACACGGTCGCTGAATACGACTTACTTGGCGTCGAACGCGAGCCCGGCAAGCCGGCTTTCGCTTTGATGGCCGATCGGAAGACCGGGCAGTATGTCGGTTCTGCCTTCATCAATTCCAGCCGGGCAATCCGCGAACGGCTGTGGAAACGTGTCCAGGAGCATGCCGGGCCGGCGCCCGAGGGCTTGACGCGGCCGGCTACCCAATGGGTGAAGCCCGGTATCATCGGCCGTGTGAAGCATTTGCGCGGCGAGGAGGATTTGCGGCACGCTTCGTTGCAGGACTTTCGCGAGGAAGAGTAAGGTGGTTGTCGCCAAGCAGGATCAGGAGCTCATCATCTATGCCTATGCTTGGATGTATGGCCAGCAGGCGCGTAAGGATGGCAGGGAACGCGCCGTGCCCGGGTATTGGCACGAGCATGCCGACGCATGGCTACAGGGCTTCGACGGACGGCTTTTGGAAGGGGGCGGGGTGCAGCGCCCCATTAGCAGAGGCGGAGCTTGACGGGGCCGCCGTCGCCAAGCCGGGAACTTAAAGCGCCGATCACCTTATCGCCGAATGAGCATGCGCGGTGCGGATTTTCTCTATCGGTGGGATGAGGGAAAATATACCCGAACATACCTCCGTCAATCCGGGCCTGATCCTGATCTTGCCGATCCCATCGCCGACAGCGTCTTCGCCGTCATGCGGATGCTGGTCGGCAGTCAGGAGGGTGGCGCGATCGAATAGCCGTCCCGAAGTAGACCCCTGCTTTTCGGGCCCTCTCTCTGGTGCAGGTGCGGACGAGTTTTCGTAAAGATCCCCAGCATGGTTCGTCCGTTCGAATTCACCCATGCTGGCGACGTCGAACGGCTTGGCAGCAGCTTTCCTCTCTGGAACGGCGCGCCGAGCCTGACCCATCCGATCATCATCCGCGAAGAACTATCGAGAAACATGGCCGGCTTTGTCTCCGCTCGCTGGGGCTCGTGTCCGGTTGGGCTCGGGATGGTGGCGGCCGCCCGCCACCGGTCAACGCCCGTTGCGAGACCATCGCCAGCAATGGCTTGTCCGCAAGGCTGACAACGCGCGCCGCTGCTTGGTGCCCGTCGACGGCTATTTCGACTGGCAGAAGCTCGACGCGTCGGGGAAGAAAAAGCAACCCTACGCCATCGCGATGAAATCTGACGAGCCCTTCGCCATGGCCGGCATCTGGGAGGAATATGCCGAGAAGGTGACCGGCGAACTTGTGCGGACCTTTGCCATCGCCACCGTCGTGAGGTGTCCTCCGGACCCGACCGATTCAATGGAGACAACGACCCTCACGGCGAGCACGATTGCGCTGTGATCGAAGTTGGCGGCAAGACCGTGATCTGGAAGATCGACTGCTACGACAAGTCGATGACGTATGGGTCGGATGACCCAGCCAACCCCGCGCTTACCACACGCGTACTGACCATTATGCTCGGGGAGGAGTACTGATGCTCCGGCGCAACCTTGCTCGCCGGGCTCTCCTGGGCGCACTCCCGGCCGTGCTGATTGCCCCATTGGCATCCCGTTGGTCAGGCAACCTGCCCGAAAGCGCTGGCGGCACGTTGGACGAAGATGTGTCGCCTGTGTTGATGAGAGCTATTTGCTCCCACTGCGTCGCATACGCGAAGTGCATGCGATTAGCCCGTGAACCTATTTCGGCGAGCCCTCAAGCAATCTGCGACGCCATACACGCGGAGCGAATGCTTTTGCTCGCCCTCATCTCTTTTCCTGCCCGTAACGCGGCCGAGCGCGATGACATGGCAACATACCTTTCAGCCTTTCTCAAGCCGGAATCTGAACCCGCGGAGCATCGATGCCAACAACTCAAACCATCGAGTGGTGTCACTGTGCTCGATCCCTCCGAGCCTTCCTGCCTGAACGAAGTGGTCCTGGCCGAGTTGACCCGGGCTCAGGCTCCTCGAACAGCATGCCAACTGGGATCTCTAAAGCCTTTGCTACCAACTCGAGTGTGCTGACGGTGACATTTTCAGAGCCGCGCTCAATTCGACCGAGATATGCCCGGTCGATACCCGCCTCAAGCGCAAGCCTCTCCTGTGAGAGGCCGCGCGCTAGTCGAAACTTTCGCAGATTCCATCCGATAGCGCTGCGGGCATTCATGCCCGCCATTGACAATGATTGCGGCTTGACAATCGACGGACTGTCAGTCCCTGATTTCATGCGTACTTCGTATCGTTGGGGGTAATAAATGAACGAATGGTACTATGAGCAGGACGGCACTCATGTTGGGCCGGTGAGCGAGGCCGACCTCAATGTGCTGCTTGCCAACCGGTTGATAGATGCAGGCACGAGAGTTTGGACGTCGAGCTTTGGCCAGCAGTGGAAGCATGCTCACGAAACAGAGCTGCAGATGCCGCGGCCAACAACGCCGCCGCCGTTACCGCCTCCCATCAACCCTATGGCGCAAGCTTCACCATCAGCCGGGCCTGCACCAGTCGCCACTGGTCAGGCGGTGCTTGCTCAACCTGGAGCAGTAACCGAAAAGTGGGCAAATGTGGCTGGCCTTCGTTCCACTAATCTTGCTGGCCGTCGAGACCGCGTTCGTAGCCGCTGGCTTTGACCCTTATGGCCATAACGCCCAAGCCCGTGGAATTTCGATCTGGACAGGCATTGCTACGTTTTGGCTGGCATACAAGGATGCGAAAGCGATCAACAACGCAGGCCGCAATCCGCTACGCCGTTGGTTGCTAATCTTCATTGTGCTGACCCCGATAGGATATTTCATTCGCCGTCGGTACGTCGCCGCCGCTCCGCTGACGCCGTTATGGATTTGGCTGGTGGGTTTCGTCGTTTACGTGCTGGGCGCTGGAGCGCTCACCGCGCAATGAAGGCGAACCGATTACTCTTCGCCACTGGCGTCATATCGGCCGCGACCATGCTAATGCCGGGCCAAGCGCGGGCTGCCCTGGATGACAACCTCGACGCCGGGACCGTGGCTTTCGGCATCTTCCTGCTGGTGGTCGCAATCATCTACGAGCTACCGGCGATCATCGCGTTCCTCAGAGGTCACCCAAACAGGTGGCTGATCCTAGTCCTGTGCACTGCACTGGGTGGCACCGGCATTGTCTGGCTGGGTTGCCTCATCTGGGCGTTTATGGCCGTCCACATCAGCAAAGACCCCGGCGGGGTCCAATGGCGGCGAGTCTGGACTCAATCTTGTCGCCAACCATGTTCAACGGGTTCGGATCGAGAACCCTTCAGGCATCCAACGGTCAATTGTTCAGCCAGCGCACCTTGATCCAGTCGACAAACTGGAGCGCTTGAAAAAGCTCCTCGATGATGGCGTCATTGACGACGCCCAGTTTCGGCGCATGCGCGACCTGATCGCGGGGGGCTGACGAACTAGGTTGTGGTGGACATTAAAGCACGTGAAGGTTGCAGGCGTTGAAACGCGAAAAATCACCCCAGCCTTGGCGCCTCAATAGGTGTTTTTCAGGCCATACAGGGGGCGCCAGCGCGCGAAATCGCCTGCGGGGCTGCTTGGTCGGTCGAGCCGACGCACTCGTCGGGCCACCCCTCGCCAATGCCGATCGAAAATCATCGAAATTGCAGCCTCAGGCAGGCCAGTTGATTTATTGGCTCTCGAGCCGATGGCTCACCGATGGAGTCCCGAAGAGTCCAATTTGTTAAGCCGAGGTGGATTATCGAGCGCATATGCAGAGTCGAGCCGTGTCAAAGACCGCAGCATTAGCTAAGCTTCAGGGGCATCCAAGCTGCCTGTGGTCCACAACTGCCTGCTTTCTTCTGGGGTGAGTACGCCTTTTTTCTCAACAGCCTTTTGGATGGTCGCGAGCATTTGCTCCAAGCTGACGGGCGACCGCGCAAGCTCCTCCCGAGAAAGTCCATTGATATGTGGGACACCAAAGTGGCTGGCGAGTTCGCTGATCTGATGGTCATTTCTGCCAGCGCCGACATTGCTCAAGTGCAGAGCCGAGTCCTGCGACCCCTTCCACGGAAATTCAATCCACCGCCCCGGCGTTTTGACGTAAGTGCTCCCTACGCGACGGCCCATCCAGAACAGCCAGATATCGTCACCTTGGGGACAGAGCTTGGTGAACATCTCCTCGTCCACTGCTTCTGGCGATAGCGATTTTGGCCCGTAGAGCACTCCCCCCACCCCGGTGGGGAAAAGCATTCCAGCCGTCTCTGCAACGTCATATGTCCACTTGTTGTAGGCTGCAATTTGCCCGTCGTCGTCGAAGGCCACTGCATGGCCTCGGTGGAACACTACAGATCTTTCGTCCGCGCGCTTGACGAGTTCCTCGAGCCACCTTGCGGAATAATAGACATCGTCATCTGCCGTGACGATGTAGGCCATCGGGAAAGCCAGCAGCGCTGGAACGACCTTTTTGTACGATCGGATGTCCTTGCAAAATCGGATTTCGAGCCCATGAGATTTCAGGTCTGTCACTGACGCGGGCAACTGGGCGGCATCCTCAGCAGTAAGCCAGAGAATGATGCGATCTGGTGCAACGGTCTGGGCGAGAAGACAGCGCAACGTCAAATGCAACGTCGAAAAGCGCTTCGGGTAGGACGTCAGGGAGACGATCAACTCCGCAGACAGACCGTGGGGCCTGCCTTTTCGCCTGAGCGGCCATCTTAGGGCGATCAAAGCTTTGGCGACTTCTGGCTTGAATGAACGGACCGCGTCGGCGCGATATCGCTCGAGCCTCCAGCCGAGCCCATTGCGGGTCCACGCAATCACACGGCCCGGGGCACCGGTACCGGTCCCGAGGAACCATGGTGAGAGCCATGCAGACCGTCTCAACAGCAGGTATATCAGATAAGGGCCAGATACCGCCGCGAGCAGGATAACGGCCTCGTTGCCCACTCCCACGCTGCGGAGCGAGAATTGGAAAAATTGATGCAAGAACATGATGACCAACGACGCCTCTCCGAGCTTGGCCATAGGCGCTGAAATTGCGGTTATGCCGGCTGCTCTCCGCACCAACATGAGTACCGCAAGCGATAGGGCCAGCGCGATCAGGAGACCCAGGACAGGAGGGCCGAAAATCGAATACTTCATGTTGAACTGGATGTCGGCGCCATTGGCTGCTGCGGCGAGCGCGACAACGCCAACCGTCGCCACGAAAAGGGACACGGTGCGACGACGGAATTGATCCGTTCGTAGCAGATGACCAAACCAGTAGCAGCACAACGCGATGGGCACCGCTGCGACAGCCCAGGGTGAACGGTTCATCGGCCAGTGGATCTGAATTGCATAACCAAGCACGACGCAGACAACGATAAACCCGACCATCCGCAAAGTGCCTGGGCCCTTTGCCCAAGTCGCAGCTTCATTGTAGATGATCTGGGTGAGAAACAAACAGGTCACGAACCAGAATACGCCGAAGTCCTGCCATAGGCGCATACCGCCTAGGATGTCGTTGACTACCATTTCTCGCAGTTCCCAAGGCGCAGGAGCATCGTGTAGCAACATTCTACGAGCGATCACTGCTAGCGTCAAAAACGACAAAAAAGCCACGTACGGGACGAGAAGACTAGCGACTTTCTTCCAGAAGAGCTGACTGCGGTCTGCAGGCTTGTAAACGTAGCCAGATATTACAAAGAACAGCGGCATATGAAAAAGCAATACCGCGTTCGCAAAAATGCCGTCCCACCGACTGCTGCCAGCCCCTGCAATGTGGGCGGACACGACAAGGAGTATGCCCACACCTTTCGCAGCATCGAGCCAAACCTCGCGATTGGTCATGTTGAGCTCCAGCCCTGCATATAAGCAATTCTAGATCAGACCCTTCGCATCCGCAACACGAAATTGTGCGTCGCACCATAGTCGAGAGCGGCCTCGAATACATTTAAACCGACGATCACCTCGCCTTCATCGAGTCCTCGGTCACCGACGCTGGTCGAAAAAGGCTCCTGACGATGGCGACCGGCTTCATGAGATCAAATACGAGGCTACCGGACGGAGCCTTGAGAGCCCAGGTGTTTAAGGGACTTTCGCCTTGGGGATATGCACCAGCCTACATGATCCACGACTGGGGCCGAACCCTTTTGAAGTTCGCATTGAGCAGAACCAAAGGGATGGGCATTCGCAATCGGTATTTCTATAGCCATTCTCATCGCTGGATGCACTTCGGTCGACTATCGGAAGCTCGCGACGGGCGATTTGTCTGGAAGCTTGTTCGTCATGTGGGTCGGTGAAGGCAACAGTTCCGGTGACGGCAATTTCCTGTTCGTGCCGGATCCACGGGATCCTTTGATTTTCCATCGGGCTGGCCCGGCCGCTCCCGGCGCGACGATCCAGCCGGGCCTCATGTACACGGACGGCGGCTCGATCCCTAAGATAGCGGCGACAACTACTGTCGTTAAATTCAGGCAGAGTGGAGCTTTTAGCCTCTGCTTTAAGAAGCGCCCGAATATAAGGGGTTATTCTCTGCGGGTGAGGGGCGGCCGGGCTGCCGGGGGTGTGCTTAGGTTTGGGGGCCGGCAACCGGGCCATGCCGGTGATCCTCCCGGCAGAAAGGATGATGGCTTAATATTAGCATTGTCGCAAATACGTGCATATCCAGCCCGCTACAGCGTGGTCAATCGCGCTTCCCAAGCCGATTGCGAAGCCCAGGAGCAAGCTCGCTGCCATCTTCCGGGCAGCGAGCTGTAGCGGCTCCCCTGGCTGTTGTGAGGGGCGTTCAAGGTGCTGGCGATATCATCGAAAGCGTATTTCATGTCGAGAATCTAGATCGAATCGGGCGAATGTGAATCCCCGGTTTGTTCAGGGCGGAACTGGAGCCGATGCCCCGTCATTTGAGGATGAAGTAGAGTGGAATCAGAATAGAAAACGCAGCGAGCGCTGTGAGAAATAAGTCTGTGATCATGCCGTCGCCGTGCGCGATGAACCCGACGCGTCGGTATCACGCAGCCCCGCCCCAATATTGCCCTAACTGACCATCGCGTAATCAAGACAGGAGTGCAAGCAAGCATTGTCTAGTATCGGTCTACGTTGGGTCGATCCCCACAACCAATTTCGCCGCCACCCTTTCACCTGCGCTGGTTGATCCCAGCGCATTCCTGCACTTGCCCGCTGCCGAAGGTGGCGGGCTTTTTTGTTGTGTGGTAAAGGGCCGCCTGAAGCGGGGCGGGCATGCGCATATTTATTTTCGCGGCAGTGATCTTGGTGTTTATGGCGGCCGGCTTTTGGCTCACGGCCGAGCTTGTGATTCAATCAGCTTGATGGCTACTCGGCGGGCTCTTTCAAGGGCTGCGAAACATGTGTCAGTGGCCAAGGTTCGGGAGCTGGCCGCACCACTCCAGCGGCCTTCCATCTGACGTCGCCCGCTGGCTCCGGCCGGCGGGCTCTTTCAGCCGGGCCTTCGCATGCGGACATTCTATTCGCAATCGTGGTGCCGCTGTTTATGACGAGCGGCTTTTGGCTGGCCGCCGAACTGTTGTACTGGCCGGGAGGACTACAGGAAATGGAGATACTGAGGGAAGGACGACAGAGAAAAGCGCGCAGGCGCCCCGCTCTTGTTTTCATGCACGCGCGAGTGCTGCTCCAAAATCGAACCGACTCGGTTCAAGTTATGTTGACGAACCGTGAACGGATGGTCGACGCCCGCTCAGTGAATCGCCGCACCATGCGTTAGAACGTTTTTTATAACCATTTGATATTAACCAATAAAGTTCTTTACGATTGATCCTTGGCCGAAGTTCAAGATGTGGATCCGGTGCGTGATGGCACATCTTCGTGATTGGAAGTCGACGAACGAAAAACCCAAATCCAGCCTGTCCGAGCGACGCGAAATTCCTCCCAAGGGCACGCCACTTGACGGACATAATTTTGGAATACGGGAATAGAGAAAATGACCAAGATCGCACTTACCGCCGCCGCCATCCTCGTTGCCACGAGCAGCGCGTTCGCCAGCAGCGACCATTATGGTTCGGACAACATCAACCAGCCGGCTATCACCGCTCCGGCGGGCAATATCGACCACAGCTATACGGCTTCGATCCGCAAGCCGGTCGAGCACCACGGTTTCAAGCTGACGCCCGATTCAAACAAGCCGGAGTCCGGCCAGGGCAATTGGGGCAACTAAGCCAACGCTTAAACGCCACAGCAGTCCTCGACCACAAAGAGCGGTGGGCTTGGCCCGCAATCTTCAGACCGCTGACAAACCCCGTCTATTTCAGGTGGGGTTTTGTCTATACGACTGAACGCGTTTGCGATTTCGGGCGGTTGACAAACCGAGTGGTCGCAAGGCAGTTGCTTGGCGCGGGCGTGACAGGGATGCGCCCGCCGTGCCCTCCCTGGTCACCGCCTACTGGCAGACATCTGGTGCGTACTGCGGGGCGGCTGACCAAGCCGCCGTACCTCAATCTGAGACACGAACAGCGTCAGGGGAGCGATGCTCTCTCCTGACGCCGGAGATCCGAGGTCGACTACTGGCCCATTCCGAACTTGTAGGTCAGCCTGGCCATCACGGCATCGACCTTTGCCTTGGTGCGATAGGTCTCAGGATTAGCACCGACGGTACCATCATCGAACACATTGTTGCCCGTGCTCGTCTTATGACCGAGGTCGACGTGGGTGTAGTCCACGCCAAGCGAGATGTTGTTTGTGAGGGCATAGTCGATGCCGGCGCCAAGCGCATAGCCGCTCTGCCAATCATTCTTCTCGTAGGTCACGAGGGAGTCATTGTCTCGAGCGCGGAAATCCACCTTGCCGCCGGCATAACCCGCCTTGGCGTAGATCAGCACGCGATCGAAGGCATAGCCGACGCGACCAACGACCGTGGCATAGTTTGAGATTTTGGCGGTCTCGGTGTCGCTATCCGGGAAGTACGGGCTGGTGATGGTCTTGCGGATACCCGTCGCCGTCCAGGTGGCCTCGCCGCCCAGAACCCATTGACCCCATTGCCATTGCGCCCCGGCATGGACACCGCCGGCCAGGCCGCCCTTATTGAAGTCGAAGCCCTCGGTGCCTGCAGGAACCGAATCCGTGAAAAAGCCGCCGAGGGGCTCAGTCACATCCGTTGCCGTGATGTCGCCATTGGCGAAGCCGACATGGCCGCCGACATAGAAACCGCTCCAGTCATAGGTCGACCCGGCGATCGGCGCCACCATGTCGGCTGCTGAGGCGGTACTTGCCGACAAGGCGGCAACAGCCAGAACTGCTAAGAATTTATTCACGTATTTTCTCCCGACCCAGAATAATCCCCCGCGTATGATAATAGCCGGGACCGCGTTAAAAGTGTGTGATGTTTTTGCAACTACTTTTATTTTGCCTTGGACCAATCTTCGGTCGATGACTGGGCCTACACTTGCCTAACGCTTGCGCATGGCAAATACAGGTAAGATTTGCCGGGCTCTTAGCGGGGATGACGCATTCGAGCAATTTCAGGCCGAGGGAATCGCACAGCCACAGTGCCCGTTCGGTGCGGTCCCTGTAAGGCTGCCCGCTGCCGACGTTCCTTCGCGCTGCTGGCAAAGGGCAAACTTGTTCGGCAGCTTTTCTGCCGAGGGGCGGGCTTCCGGTTGACAACACTCGCTTTCGCAATTTCCCCGTCGAGGGTAAGGCGAGGGAACGCCCACATGAAGAACATCAAAAGCCTGTTCTAGCCAGGCGTGAACGTCTCTCGGCGGTCACAGCGGTCGGCCCCGGCCCTTCCGTGCCAGTGCTAAAAGAATAGAACCGCTGGCCCCGAACAGGGCATGCTTGCGGTTGACAGACAGCACAGACGCAAGGCATTTTCTCTGCCGAGTATAACCGGGGAGCACCATTATGAAGAAGACATACGAAAAGCCAGAACTGAAGAAGCGCGAGCGCCTGGGCAGCATCGCAGCCCAGGTGATCATCGTATCCGGTCCGGTCGCGACGTGAGCTGCGCGATTTATGAAAAGCCCGTTTTGACCAAGCGTGAACGTGCGTCCGCTGTTACGGCCGCAACCTTTTCGTCGATCACGGTCACAGGGCCTGCCGGCTAACTGAAAAGGGTCTATCCTCACGATCCGGCGCTGCCTCCCTGGTGGCGGGCTCTTTCAAGGGCTGTGGAACATGTGTCAGCGGCGAAGGTTCGGGAACCGGCCGCACCACTCCCGCGGCCTTCCCAAGTGGCTTGCCCGCTGGCTGCGGTCAGCGGGCTTTTTCATCCCCGGAACATTAGTTGACCGCGAGGTAACCATACCGCGGCCCATCCCGTCCACAGCCGGAACAATCCGGATTCACATTTGTTATACGGCCTATGGAAAAGGCGCAGCCTCCCGAACCGATACCGGACAGCATTCTCCTGCCGCTGCAAAGTTGCAGGCGGCTATCGAGAGACGGTGCACAGGCGAGGAGCTCAACAACCGTACAGGCGAGACTGTTCGCGCCGAGCAACGGCCAGAGCGCCGAAGTCGCTCCTAAAAGCCCTCAAGTGAGATGCCGCGCCATTAGCCCGCTCAGCTATTGGAGCAGGTAAATGTCTCTTGGCCGGCCCTTATTGTCTGCTTTTGCTCCTGCGTTTGAACGAGGCTGGTCAAAGGCAACAATGCTAGCTTACCCAAGCTGGCGCGGTTGCCAGTTAGGCTCGGTGCTTTGGCAGTCTTGCGCCGTCAAACTACTGAGCCGCCCCGGTAGCGGGCCATAGCCCGAAACCTGGGCTGTTGAAGCTTTCTTCCTCTTCACGGCTTGAAGTATCAGCGGAACCTAATATCCCTCAGCGGCTTATGCCCGATGAGCACTCGCGGCATCAACTTCCTCGACAAGTGGCTAAGCAGCAATGTGTCAGGTCTAGCAAGTTCAGACGTGATTTCAGTCGCCGAGGCCATTCAGAAGCTTTTCTACGACGCCAAGGCGATCGGGATCAGCAGCACCGAAATTGAGGAGGAGACCGGCAGCGTCTATGAGACGGTCCTTGATGCGATCGTCCACCACGATGCCGGGTTGGCCGACTGATTGGTCTTCCATATGTCGTTTTCATACGCACGTCCTGGCAACGGTCAAAGGTCCGGAACTATTTTAGCTCGAACTAATTAAATGGCGGTTGGTAACAATCGCGAGGGCGTAAATGTTTGAGTATCGAGTTGAGATGATGGCCGGCGGGTCTGTTGTGTCTTCGCGGGTGGTCATGGCCCAGGCGCCATTCAAAGCGGCAGAGGCACACGTCGGCCGGCCGGTCACATTGAGGCACCAAGAAGAAAACTGGCTGCGTGTCACCCAAATAACGGGCCGAAAGCGAACCTTCGCTTACGTTTGTCGGATGAGGGCGGCGGAGACCACTCGCGGCCGTCAACTTTTTGGACAAGTGGCCCCGGTCTGGTCGGTCGCGTGCGGTTCCTGAAGGACGAGGACAAGCTACGTCACACCTCTCTTGTGGTATGATTCGTGACATGGGCAAGAAGGCGAAGCACAAAGCAAAGCAGGCGATTATTGCACTACCGTTGGATGACGAGGTGCAAACGGAAGCCGCCTACTATGCTCGCCTGTGCGGAATTACCCCGGAAGAAGCCTTGCGGATCATCGAAGCAGCCAACGGCCCGAAGTGGCCCAGTGAAGGGCTCACACCCGGGTGATCGTAGGCAATCCTAGCCGTATCCGCTGGCCCTCCGCATAGGACAGGGCATATTTTTCCAGCTCAAATGCTCGGGTAAGTTCTTGGTCTTGTTCGGTGATGCGGACGACACATTCGCCACAAGCTTCCGCCAACTCGACACAGGCCACAGCACTGCGGAGCGGGACCACGTTATCCATCGTATGCCTCCCCAGAGAGCAAGGGTAACGTCGACTTTTATAAGACCACCGAAATCGTCTGATCAAGTGGGATTCGTAATTGCAGTCCGATGGCCATAGTGCATCACGACGCTGGTTTTCCAGAGTGACGCTCAATGCCGGGTAGGCGGAAGTGCTGCGTGTTCGTCAGCTGCCCATCCGTTTGTGAGCCGGCCATGCGCTCGCGAAAAATTGGTTATTTCCGCTTTGGGAATTCGATCACCTCCGCCTCGGGCTCCGGCTTTAGCTGCTCGTGACCAGGCACCTCATGCCACATGACCTGGTGCAAATCGCGCAAGTCGACTCGTTGCCCACACGCGGGGCAGTCGTAGAAACGATCACCCTCATTGGGGAGATCAGGTCCGCGCACCTTGCCTGGTATGGGCTGGCCAAGGTCCGACAGCTTCGTCCATTCTGCGGTGTCTGGTCGATCATCAGGCCCGGCCAAGCTGTACTCGTAAACGGCGGCCTGCTCTTCGTCGACCACTCGGAAAAGTGGTCCTTCCGTACCCTCGGTGAGACCCTTCTTTGACCCGCGGTCACTTCGGCGGCCTTCATGGGATCGTTCTCAACAACGACGCCCGATGACACTACCGTGTCGCCTTCGATCTCTTCTGATACTTCGTCATCGTCGCCTCATTCCGACGGGGCAACGTGGCTGTCCTAGCTTTGTTGCATCGCGCATCCAGTTTGCGGTTTCGGAACTATTTTAGCTAAAGCTTATTGAATCGGACGGTGTCGTGAGTGAGTTTATGCGTCTGAAGTTCATTAAGCCGATGGAGCCCGAACTGGTCGACACCCCGCCCCAAGGCGATGAGTGGATCCACGAGATCAAGTTCGATGGGTACAGGACCCAGGTCATCAAGGATGACGACGGGATTCGGTTGATCACCAAGAACGGCTATGACTGGACCGGGCGCTACATCCAACTCGCCGGCGAAGCCGCGGCGATCGAAGCGAAAGACTTCATCATCGACGGTGAGGCGATCACCATCAATGAAGCTGGCCTGTCTGACTTCCATGCACTGCAATCAGCCGTCACCAGCCGCAATCCGTCGCGCGACCTGCATCTGGTGGCGTTCGATCTCCTGCACCTCAACGGCCACGATTTACGCGACATGCCGGTGGAAGACCGCCGCGACATCCTTCAGGCACTGATCCCGACCGGTGGCCGCATCCAGTTCAGCGAAGCAATGCCGGGAACCGGCGATGCCGTCTATCACCTTGTCGACCAGGCCGGCCTGGAGGGCATGGTTTCAAAGCGCAAGGACAGCACCTATCGCAGCGGCCCGACGATGAACTGGCGCAAGATCAAGTGCTATGCCGAAAAGGAAATGGACATCATTGGCGTGCAGCGTGAGGTGGGCAAACCCGCGATGGTGCTGATGGCGGACAAGGGCCGCTATGCCGGTGGAGCCTTCGTCACGTTTAAGGCTCACAATCGGCAAGCGCTATGGGACCGCGTGCAAGGAAAGGTCGGCGGACCTGTTCCGATAGGCTTGGCCAAGGCAAAGGCAGAATGGCTGAAGCCCGGCCTGGTCGGCCGCGTGAGGTTCCTGAAGGGCGAGGAGAAACTGCGTCACGCCAAGCTGCTCGATTTCCGGGATAGGCAATAGAAGGCGGAGGCTGTCGGCGAGGGCGACGCGATCGAATAGCCGTCCGACTAGGACAAGCGGCAAGATACGAGAACCATCGAGATGTGCTGTCTTCTAGCCGTGCCAGTGTCACTGCTCCTCACTGTGGTATTCGCTGGAATGGTCCTTGGCTGAACTGGTACGGCCTCGCGGACTGTCAATTAGCGGAACCTAACGTCAGTGTGAGCTTTATCGCTGCATGAGTACGCGCGGCACGAACTTCCTCGACCAGTGGATCCGGTCCAACGTTCCGACGACTCGGTGCGGACGTCATCTCAGTCGCCGAGCTGATACAAAAGCTTTTCGCCGACGCCAGAACGCTCGGCATCAGCAGCACTGAGATTGAGGAAGACACCGGCAGCGTCTATGAGACGGTCCTTGATGCGATCGTCCACCACAATGCCGGGTTGGCCGACTGATGGCCCGCTCACATCGGCAGGTCAGTTGGAATTCGGATTGGATCGGCGACATGAAGCCGACCGCTCGCGGTTCGCATCAGCAGCAGGCGACAGCCGCTTAGTGTCGGCTATCCCACCTTGGATGCATGTCAGCCCTTCGCTCACGGGCTGTCCCGGAAACAGTCTGAGGAACTCTGGACGTAAGCCGTCACCTCGTGTCGCCGAAATCTTATGGAACTCCCACAGTCCAAAGATTGGCGAATTCTCCCTTAAAATCTGTCCGGGAGTCTGACGTCGGCGTTACTACGCGCCACCCGTTCCTTGCCTTGCTCATGTCACACAGGGGCCTTGAGTAACGTCGTCAGCGCTGTGACCACCTGAGCCATGAAAAAGGGTTTGTGGATCATGATGCTATTCGACACTCCCCCACGTGAAGCAGCGGGGTCGGCGGTGACGTAGACGACTGCAATCGTGGGATTTCCCAGCCGAGCGTATCGGGCAACTTCCCAGCCCCGCTGTTTTCCTGGCCCGAGATGAATATCGGTGACGAGAGCGCTGATTTGCGATGGTTGGCCGTCGAAAACCATCATTGCAATTTCGGCATTGCTGGCGAGGAACACTTCGAAGCCGGCTGAGGCGAGTGCGAATTCAAGGTCAAGCAATATGACCGGCTCGTCTTCGGCAACCAGGACTTTGCAGCCATGCATCGTGGACCGTCCGTTGAGCGTTGGCGCGCGAATCCTTTCCAACAATGAACGGACGGGTATGTTCCAGCCACGGATGGCAGAATCGCTATATGAGTCGGCAGCGTCTTCGAAGTGATCGCGAAGGCGATGCAGCACCGCGATGGCAGCTTGGCCGATTGACGAAAAGGACTTGCCAACCGTGTCGGGACGAGGAATATAATCCTTTCTGTTGCGGCGACCCTTCAACGAAACGGAGATCGCCAATGGCCCGGTCCAAACCATCAAAACAGCTTTCGCAGGCTGAAATCGAGCGCTTTCTAGTGGCGGCGGAAGCGCTGCACAAAAGCATCGTGAAGCCGTTTATATCGCCACACTGCGAGCACTACCGTGCCACGCGGATCCTGCATGAGGCGCTGTTGAAGTCTGTGCGGGAAGTGACGGGGAAGGAAGTCGAGTTCATCCAGTGGAATACCACGGGGCCGGTGCGGCCTGCGCCTTCCTCAAGCAACTGATGTGGGCGGCCCAGTTGCCGGGGGGTGCTTGGCTTGGGGCCGGCAACCTAGGAGATCACCCCTAAGCCGAAGAAGCGCTAACGGGCTCGGCGCAGTCGGCGACATATCCTGTGATAGATTGGCGAGCTATGAAGGTCACGGGCTGCGTGCGTGAATAGCAGGACGACAAACAGAACCACCACTGCGGATGCGAACCCGGTAACAAGAGCCATCCGCGCAAACTACGCTGACGTCGGGATGTTCCTTACGAATCAGTAAGTCGTTGATCCATGCAAAGGCGACTAACCATCGGGGCCGGCTGTGAACGGCACCTTTGCAGCTCGGTGGGCCTCCACCCGCCAAAACTAAAGGCCCGCTGCCCGCTCACCGGTAGGCAGCGGGTTTCGCCACTGTCTCTCCCGAGGCACCCGCTTTCAGCCTCACGCCAGCGCCGCCCTTGACCATCTCGCCGATGCCAAGGCGGTTGGCATCAAGCGGGGCGAAATCGACGAGGAGGTTAACAGCCTCTATCGCACCATCATCGACGCGATTATGCACTTCGATCCCGGCCTGCCGGAGTGACTATGTCAGCTTGACTCGTTCACAATGCGTTCCCATTTTGGTCTTCCCTTAGGTAATTGCCGGCTCCAAAATGTGCGGACGCGTTTTCGTCAAGACCACAATCCCCGACATGGTTCGTCGGTCGAGTTCGCCCACCCTGGCGAGGTCGAGCGGCTTGGCAACAGCTTTCCTCTCTGGAACGGCGCGCCAAGCCTGACCTATCCGATCATCATCCGCGAATAGCTCTCGACCAGCATGGCCGGCTTCGTGTCGGCGCGCTGGGGCTTGGTCCCCGGTTGGGCTCGGGACGGCGGCGGCCGCCCGCCACCTGTCAACCCCCGGTGTGAGACCATCGCCAGCAATGGCTTGTTCCGCAAGGCTTACAATTCGCGCCGCTGCCTGGTCCCCGTCGACGGCTATTTCGAATGGCAGAAGCTCGACGCCTCGGGGAAGAAGAAACAGCCTTACGCCGTCGCCATGAAATCTGATGAGCCTTTCGCCATGGCGGGCATCTGGGAAGAGTATGCCGACAAGATAACCGGCGAGCTCGTGCGGACCTTTGCTATCGCCACTTGCGAGCCGAACGATCTGATGGCGACGATCCACGACCGCATGCCGGTGATCCTGGCGCCGGCCGACTACATGCGCTGGCTTGGCCCGGAGCCGGATCCTCGCGACCTCATGAAGCCCTTTCCGTCCGATCTGATGAAGATGTGGCCGATCGACAGCAAGGTCGGTTTGCCGCGCAACAACACGCCCGACATCATCGATGAGATCGGTCGCGGGCCTACTGATCTGTTTGACGTCTAGGTTCTGGGTTTTGCAGTCCGCTGCCACGACACATGGGGCATCGGATCGTCGCTCCTTTGCACTCGGCTCGGTGCACCCCCTTCGGGCAACAAGTGCTGTTTGAGCTCAGCCACTTTGCGCATTGAAAAACCTTGCCGGCGCCGAGACATTGCCGACACCCGAACTTCCTAAACTCTGCCAAGTACCACCTGCCCACCTACCTGAGACGGCAAAAACGTCAGGGGCATAAAATAGTTTCACCGGCTAATCCACGTCCGAGATTTTGCCGTTCGTGAGGTGCGTCTCGATCTTGCTGAGCAATGCCGTCACCGAGCGAAGGGCTTGGGCCAACATCCCTCCCAAGGCCAACCGCAAGGACCCGATCTGCTTCAGCGCCTTCCTCTACAAGGCACGCAACCTCGTCGAGCGCTTCTTCAACAAGGCCAAGCAGTTCCGCCGGATCGCAACCCGATACGACAAACTGGCGGAAAACTACCTCGCTGCCCTCAAGCTCGTCTCAGTCCGCATCTGGCTACGCGATAATGAGTCTACGTCCTAGCACTCTGGCGCGCTCGCGCGGCGCGGGCGTTATGCCGTAGGGAAGCCTGATCGGTTCGTCGCTCATCCGCGGAAAGATTCCATAAGACCACTTGACGGGCAAGGAATTTGTTCCTTTTCTGTTCTCATGGCGCACGATCCGATCGACACGCTGGGGAAGGCGACCCGGCACAATATGCTTGTGAAGGTGGAATGCAGCTGCGGCAACTATGGCGGCGGTGTTGATCCTTTGAAGCTGAAATTCGACTGCAACCGGTGCAAGCCATCGATCAAGATCACGCTCCTTGAAGTCCATCCGGAGCACCTTCCGAAGCGTCTGATGATCCACAAGCCGATGAAGGTGGACGGCAAGATCACCTGGTACACCGAAAGGTTCAGGGGATGAGCGGTTCTTTCTCGGAGCGTTGCAAAGATGCCCGCCGGGTACCTCTGCAACCTACCTGGCGGGCCTAGGCCGTTACCTGTGGCAAGCCTCACAACCCGTCGCGGCCCGCTAAGGTGGCTGCCTAAGACGTGGTTGCCCCAACGTAACTACACAGACACCACACAGCCCACAAAGCACTGTTGCGGCGCAATGCTTTGGTTGGCCGGCCCTACAAACTACCTCTGGTCGTTGTACGGTTCCTTGGTCTGCCCGACCTGCCGCGCCAGCTCCGAGAAGGGCGGCACCCCGGTCTCGTCCTGCGAGAGATTGGCGAGCTGCAGCAGCCTCAACGGGAAGCAGATCGCATCCCTGTTGGCCGGCGACATGTCCTCGTAGACCCGCTCTTCGCCTGTAACTGAAGCTTCAGCCTTGCGCAACGCATCGTCGATGGCATCTATCGACAACACCCCATTGTGGACGAGCGCGTTGTTGACGGCCGCTACTGCCATCATCAGCCCCTCGAGTTGCAGGTTGGCGACGTTCATCAGTTGCTCCGTTTGGCTACGTCATTCAACTCGATGCATGCCAGGAGGTTCCTGCATGACTTAGGCCCGCTATTAAGAGGTAGGCCCGGAGTTCGCGCACACCGCTTCAGGCGCCCCGGCAGAAGTGTCAGGAGCTGCCCCCTTCACATAGCTCACCTGGGCGGGATCGCATCGACATCCATGCCACTGCCGTGAAGAGGGTCTGCGCACATTCAACGCGCAGATCTTGGAAGCATGCGAGTGGCGGCTCTCCATCACGTCATGGCAGCGGCGCTGAAGCGAGCGCATGGACTCCTTAGCTCGACGCGGCAACACCGCCATAGGCCGGCTTCTACCGCTATCAGCCCGGTTCGGGATAAAGCGGCGGTCATCCGTGCCCCGTCCCGGAGCGACAGACCTCCTGAACGAAATCCAGGAACGCTCGGACCTTCGCGGGCGGCAGGTGGCGCGAGGGGTGATAGGCATAGAGCGGATAGCGCTCCTCCGACCAGTCGGTGAGGATCGAGACGAGTTCGCCGCTCTCTAGCCAGCGGCCCAGGCCAAGCTCGAGACTCTGAAAGATACCCTGTCCGGTAAGGCAGGCCTCGACAGCCGTGGATGGGTCGTCGGTCGCCACCCGTCCCCGGACATCGACCTCGAACTGGCCGCCGCTCCGATCGAAACCCCACGGAAAGGGCAGGCCGGTCCGGGGATCGCGAAACAGGATCGTTTCATGATCGACCAACTCGTGCGGTGTCGCGGGCACTCCGTGCCGATCGAGATAGGCCGGCGCCGCGCATGTGAGCACCCGCGTCTCCAATATCTTGCGCGCGACCAGTGAGGCGCCGTCTGCGGGACCGAAACGCACCGCCACGTCCACCCCCGTCATCATCTCCTCGCGATGATTGCTGACGATCAGGTCGAGCGAGAGCAATGGATACCGGCCGAGAAAGAGCTGCAGGTTGGGCGCCAGTACCGTGCGCGCGAACCAAGGGTCGACATTGACCCTGAGCTTGCCGCTCACAGTCGCGGCAGCGCCGGCGGCTTCACCCGCCGCTTCCTCTATCCCGGCGAGAAGCGGCAGCACCTGGGCATGGAAATGCCGGCCCTCCTGCGTAAGCGTCACGGAACGTGGCGTGCGGTCGAACAACCGCACGCCCACGCGCGCCTCCAGCCGCGCAACGGCCCGGCTGACGCCGGAGGGCGTCAGGCCCAACGCCTCGGCGGCCCGCGCGAAATTGCCGGCCTCGGCCACCGCGACCAGGACCCCAACACCTGTCAGGATACGCGCGTCGAAGCTCAACGCCATGCCTCCATGATGATTTTGAGGCACTATAGCACTGATCTTTATGCGCTCCACTCATCGTTGGCCATGGGCTAAATGGGAACGGCAGCGAGCCGGGAAGGCCCGTCGTGACCAACCAAATGGAGAATTCCGATGCAGAACATGGATCGTCGTGTGTTCCTGGCCCGTGGGGGCTTGATTGCCGCCGGCGCGGCGCTTGGCACCACAGCCTTGCGGCCCGTAGCGGCACACGCGCGGGACACTGGCAGGTTTGGCGCCATCGATGCGGCGCTGGGCGAGGCCGTGGCGAACCGCAACGTGCTGGGCGTTGCCGCCATGGCCGCGACACCCGATGGGATCGTCTATGATGGCGCATTCGGCGATGCCAATGTTGCGACCGGCGCGCCGATGCGCAACGATACGGTCTTCTGGCTGCTGTCGATGACCAAGGCCTTCACCGCGACCGCGGCGATGCAGCTGGTCGAGCAGGGCCGGATACGGCTCGACCAGCCCGCCGCCGAGATCCTGCCCGAACTGGCTGCGCCGAAGGTCCTCACTGGCTTCGATGGTGCCGGCCAACCAATCCTGCGCCCGGCAAAACGGCCGATCACGGTGCGCCACCTGCTCACCCATACGTCCGGCTACACTTATTCCGTCTGGAGCGATGCGCTCACCCGGTACGAGAAGGCGACGGGCATGGCGGACATCGCCACGTCCCAGAACGCCGCCTTCACCGCGCCGCTCGAGTTCGAGCCCGGCGAGCGCTGGCAATACGGGATCTCCATGGACTGGGTCGGCAAGCTCGTCGAACAAGTAACCGACCAGTCGCTCGAGGTCTATTTCCGCGAGAATATCTTCGAGCCGTTGGGTATGAAGGATTCGGGCTTCCTGATCGGCAGCGCGCAGAAGCGGCGCCTCGCGACCTTCGCCAATCGCCAGCCGGACGGTGATCTCAAGCCAGCACCGTTCGAAATGCCGCAACGCCCGGAATTCTTTTCGGGCGGCGGCGGCGCCTTCAGCACGCCGCGCGATTATCTCAATTTCCTGCAGATGCTGCTGAATGGCGGCAGCTTCAACGGCGCCCGGCTGCTCAAGCCAGAAACGGTCGCGCAGATGATGACCAACCAGATCGGCGACTTGAACGTGCGCCAGATGCGGTCGGCGCAGCCGGCCTATTCGAACAGCTTCGACCAGTTTCCGGGCCAGCCGCACAAATGGGGCCTCTCCTTCGACATCAACACCGAGCCTGGCATCAATGGCCGCGCGGCGGGGAGTATCAGCTGGGCGGGGCTGCTCAACTGCTATTTCTGGCTCGATCCGGCAAGCAGGGTCACCGGTGCGCTCTTTACCCAGATACTGCCCTTTTACGACGAGCGCGTCGTGGCGCTCTACGGCGCTTTCGAGCGCGGCCTCTACCGGGGGCTGCGCCGCGCCTGAGCGGGCAGCTTCCTCCACCCCGCCTGACAAATTCCTCCACCCAGCTTGACAAAGGAGAATGAAAATGAAGACGCCAATCGACATGAAAGGCCGCATGACCAGCGATCTCGCCACCCGTGACCCGGATATCCACTGGCCGGCGGGATTCGAGCCGGATCGCGCGGATCTGTTCGCTCACAACGAGGCCCGGCTGAAGGTTTCGTGCAACACGGTGTGGCAGCAGATCGTCGATGCACGGGCATGGCCGACCTGGTATCCCAACGCGCAGGACGTGACCCTGCTCGACGGTGCGCCATTGCTCGGCCCCGATGTCCGGTGGACCTGGACGACCTTCGGCTTGACGATCGAGAGCCGGGTGCATGAGTTCGTCCCCGGCCGCCGCCTGGGCTGGTTCGGCAGCGCGCCCGGCGAGGCGCCGGCCTTCTACCATACCTGGCTGCTGAGGCCCGACGGCGATGGCTGTCACGTGGTGATGGACGAGGCCGGTGTCGGCTCCGGTGCGGCCGCCTTCCGCAAGGCCGATGAGGGCCGCATGCATCGCGGTCACGCGCTCTGGCTCACCACGCTCGAATGGGTGTCCCAGGGCCGCTGAGCGCGCCCGGACATTCCAGCTCGGCCGCGCTGGCATCCAAGCGATGGCCCGGCCTTTCCGGGCGCCGAACCCCAGGAGTTCGTCATCATGACCAAAGATTCCAGCACCGTCGTCACCGCGGGCAGCCCAGCCCTGGCCGGCTCGCTGCGCGAGGCGCTCGTCGGAGCGTGGCGGCTCGTCTCCTGTGTCGAGACCGACGTCGAGACCGGCGAGGTCTTCCTGCCGATGGGCCCAAATCCGATGGGCTTCATCCTCTATACGCCGGACGGCTAGATGTCGGCGCAACTCAGCAGCCCGGACCGCGCCCATTTCGCCAGCGGCGACATGTATCGGGGCACGCCCGAGGATTATGTCGCGGCGGGCACTTCTTATCTCGCCTATTCCGGGCCCTATTGGGTCGACGAGGCGAGCCGCACGGTCGAGCACGGCATGGCCGTGAGCCTATTCCCCAATTGGCAGGGCCAGCACCAGCTGCGCATTCCCGAACTCGACGGCGACACGCTGGTGCTCGCCACTGATCGGCCGACCCTGTTCGCCGGCGGCATGAAGACCGCGCGCATCACCTGGCGTCGCGCCGCCCCGAACCTTTGAACAACCCGAACCCTTGAACAACAAGAGGAGGACATCATCATGTATGCAATCACCGGAATCACGGGCAAGGTCGGCGGCGCGCTGGCGACGGCGCTGCTCGTTGCCGGCCTGCCCGTTCGCGCGGTCGTGCGGGACGCGGCCAAGGGCAAGGAATGGAAAAAACGGGGTTGCGAGGTTGCGATCGCCGAGATGGAAGATGCCAACGCGCTTGCCGCCGCCTTCCAGGGCGCGGAGGGTGTGTTCATCCTGCCGCCGTCCGACTTCGACCCGGAACCGGGCTATCCGGGTGCCCGCCGCGTCATCGAGGCCGTGCGCACGGCGCTTGAAAGGGCACGGCCCGGCCGCATCGTCTGCCTGTCTACGATCGGCGCCGATGCCGAGCAGGACAATCTGCTCACCCAGCGCACCTTGATGGAGCACTCGCTCGCCACGCTGGCGATCCCCGTCACCTTCCTGCGTCCGGGTTGGTTTCTAGACAACGCTGCCTGGGACCTCGCCTCGGCGCGGGACGAGGGCATCATCCGCAGCTTCCTGATGCCGCTCGACAAGCGTTTCGCGATGGTGGCTGCGAAGGATGTCGGCCGTACCGCGGCCGCGCTGATCCGCGAACGCTGGAGCAGTGCGCGCGTGATCCGGCTGGAGGGGCCAGCCCGCGTCTCGCCCAATGATCTCGCCGCCGCCTTCTCGAGCGCACTGGGCCGGCCGGTCCATGCTGCGCCGGTGCCGCGCGAGACCTGGGACGCACTATTCCGCGCGCAAGGTATGCGCAATCCGCTGCCGCGCATCCGGATGCTCGACGGCTTCAACGAAGGCTGGATCGATTTTCCCGAAGAGGATCGCGATGTGCTGAAGGGGAGGACAAGCGCGGCAGACGTCGTCACCGCGCTCATGCGGGCGACCCCGGGCGTGGAGACACCGGAAGCCTGATCAAACAGCACCGCCGCCTCCGGCAGTGGCGCATCGACACCTGACGAATGTCTGGTTTCAGAACTGCGCCGAGAACCGATGAATGGCCGACATCAGGCGCAAGGCGGTCTGGGTGCTACCGATCCTGGATCGGACATTCGCGGCTCGGTTCACTCAGGCCAGAAGCTGCCACCAGTCCCACCGACGGGCAGGGTCTGGCTTACAGCCTCGGTCCAGTCGAAGAACGAACAATCAGGGTCGCCTTCATCGCTATCAATTGTTCGACCGGCTTGCCACCGAGGAGTTTGGTCAGGACACCGACGGCTTCGCGGCCCATCTCGGCCGCGGGCATCCGCATCGTGGTGAGGGCAGGCCGCAGAAAGCTGCTCGTGACGTAGTCGTCGAAGCCGATGACGGACATCTCGGACGGCACCGCGATTCCAGCGTCTGCCAGTGCGGCCATTGCACCGAGTGCATGTCGATCCGTCGAGGCCACCAGCGCGGTCGGGCGCGTCCCTTTTACCAGCTCATGGGTGGCATGATAGGCATCGTCCTCGCCCAACAATCCCTCAGTCACCTGGAATTCGAAACGCTCGCTGGTGCCCTCAAGGAATTCCTTCAGCCCCTGGCCACGTTCTCGGAAGTCATGCCAGGTGTCATGCGCCGTCAGATAAGCGAAGTGGCGGTGACCGAACGACCAGAGATGTTCTCCGGCGGCCCAGCCTGCGGCGCGGTTGTCTGTGAAAATAAACGGGAAGCCAGGATTGGCCTGTGTTCCGATGAGGACTATTGGCACTGGCGACGTCTCGGGCGTTCGACCGACAACATGGTCATCCGCACCAGCACAGACGATCAGGCCATCCACTTGCTGGGCGAGAAGACGATCGATAACCCGTTCACGCGTGGCCTCATCGCCATCGGTCAAGCCAAGCTGCATCAGAAGGCCATGATGCTTGGCGGCCTCGTCGATGCCTTCGACCATTGCGGCATAGTAGGGGTTGCGCAGAACTGGCGCCACGACGCCGATGACGTCGCTTCTTGCGTTGGAAAGGCTACGAGCCAGTGCGTTGGGAACATAGCCGAGCATGCGGGCCGCCTCTTCCACTTTGAGCCGAGTGTCTTCCAGTACCTTGTAGCCCGACTTGGATAAGACCCGCGAAGCTGTTGCCACCGATACCCCGGCCGCTGCGGCCACATCTCGTATGCTGCTCGCGCCAGTCCCTGTCCCGCCCAAGAGAGGTCTCCACTGTTGACGACACGATGGCGCCGAAATAAGGCTAAGTAACCGGTTACTTGATGGACGTCCGTCGTGCAAGCCAAAGCCTCTCAAACTGCCATTGAACGGGTAATGCGTTCACCGCTCTGCCTTGGCGCGACGATCGCAATGTTCCTGTCCGGCCTTGGAACGTCAGCTGCGGCCCCGCAGATCGTGCTGTTTCTCGTCAAGGAACTGCAAGTGTCGTTGCCTGCAGCGGGCCTGTTCTATCTTACGAACCTCATGGCCCCCATCGCTGGCTACCTGGTCGGCAGCTATTCGGACCGGACTGGCAATCGGCTGGGCCTATTCCGCATATGCGCCTTGGCAGGCTTCGCAGGCTGGGCGGCGATCGCCATGGCCAGCGACGCATGGATGCCCTTCGTGATCAGCGCCGTCGTCCTCGGCTTTTCGGGCGCCGCGGCCTCGCAGGTCTTCGCGGCTCTTCATGACGACATCAGCCGCAATCCGGGCGGCAATGACGACAGCGTGGTGGCGATCGTGCGAATGGCGCTGACGGCGGGCTGGGTAGTCGGACCTGTATTGGGGGCCTGGCTCGCGGCACAATATGGCCTGCGCACTATGCTCTGGGTGACGGCGGCCTGCTTCTTGCTTCAGATCCTTCCACTCGGAACTATGAAGGTTATTGCCAATCCCAAGGCCGCCGTGGACCCGCTCAAGCAGGCCGCCACGTCGGCGGATTGGCGAGCCATGCTGCCGCTCCTCGCCTTCACGGGTCTGTTCATCCTGGTCTATGCGGGGGAATCGATCAAATACGGTTTTCTGCTGCTCTATATGGAGGAGAGCCTTCACATCGAGGCAGGGATACGCGGCGCGGTTATCGGCATTCAGCCTCTTGTCGAACTACTCATAATGCCGTTCAGCATCCTCCTTGGGCGTCGGGTCGCCTTCATGCGCCTCATGGCCGTTGCCGCCGGCTGTGCAGTCCTGGCCAACGTTTGCTTCGCTCTCTGGCCGGATGTCGTCGGGATGTTCGCTGGACAGATTCTCATGGGTGTCGTCTGGGGTATTTTTGCCGCCTTGGGCATTATCGTCGCCCAGCGGCTACTGCCTCAGGCCGTGGCGACTGCATCTGCAATCTTCATGAGCTCCACCGCCCTTAGCAGTGCGCTGGGAGGCGTGGCTGGCGGATTGGGCGTCGCTGTGATTGGGCTCCCCCATGTTTTTCTGCTCCCAGCAGCCTTCTCGGCGCTCGCGGTCGTTGGATTGCTGGTCATGGCAAAATCGATTTCGCTCGATCGAGACAAGTCAGTTCCAAACGCCCAGCCGGAACCTATCGGCCGGGTTTGATCGAGATCTCCGCCCCATCCATGAGCGGCATAAGCGTCCGATTCTGCAGCGCGCGCCCGATAGCCGCCAGTCCGCAACTACCCCATTCGGGACTCTGCCCCAGACAAGGCTGGACAGTCGGCTTTCAGGACATGGCGCGCGGCGTCTGAACGACCGGAATGGGCGCAAAACTGCCATTCGCATTGTGCCCTCACCTGTGGTGCGGATCAGCTTGACTTCAACTATTTGCGGCAAGGTAGCATCGAGCCTCAAAACGTTGAGGTGACACCAAATGGCTCGCATTGGATACGCTCGCGTCAGCACAGTAGACCAGGACTTAGAGACGCAGCTCGCAAAGCTAAAAGCCGAGGGATGCGAGGTCATTCGCTCGGAGCGGGCGGCAGCCGCGACGGTCGCGCCGAGCTGGCAACCATTTTGGATTTCCTTCGCCCGGGCGACGAACTGGTCGTGACGCGCCTTGACCGGCTCGGGCGCGACACCCGTGACGTGCTCAACTTAATTTACGAGTGCGAGCAGAAGGGCGCCTTCGTTACGGTACTCGAGCCGCACGTTTCGACCCGGGGTGAGATGGGCCATGTCGTTCTGACCGTGCTGGGCATGGTCGCGCAAATGGAGCGCCGGCAGCGTGAAGGCATCGAGCAGGCCAAGCGCGAAGGCGTGCACAAGGGCGGCAAACAGCGGCTCGATTATAACCGCGTTTTGCAGATGCACTCCGATGGAAAACGTCCCTCGGAGATCGCGAATGCGGTCGGCTGCTCAAGGATGCAGGTCTACCGGATTCTCCAAACGAGCACCCTCCCATGCGGAAAGACAGTTCCCAGCTAAATTGCTGTCGGAACGGACGCAGCCTTCGCTTGAGCTTCCGCTCATGCGATTTGCGCTGTCGCTCTAGAAGGCGCATGCTCCACTAGCCCCGGTCCCCTCAAGCCGGTGTATGGCCCCCGGCCTGCGAAGTCTCGTGTCACCTTGACGAGCAGGTCGGGTTCCATCGCAGAACTGGCGCCGAGTCTGTTTCGGTCGTCGGGATCGTAAAGTTGGGCGGCTCGTTTCGGCTTCGCTCATGCCGGGCCCGGAGAATAGGCATCGACGCAGCCATGAAGCGGGGGCCGATCTCACCGTCCCAGCGGTAGTTTGGACACCGCCATCAGTTCTTCCTCGTCTCTAATCCCGGCCTGATAGTTTGCTATGATACGAGAAGCGAGCGCTCGACGATGCTCTGGCGACTGGCCCTCGGTTTTCAACTTCTCGAACACTCGGCCAATCAAGGCCACTTCGGATGACTCGAACACGCCAGCTTCTGTTGCTTTTTGGTAGATCGGCATGGAACTTCCCTCACTGCACCGCCGCAAAACTAATCTCAGTTCGAGATTCGACGCAAAGCAAAAACGAATCGGCGTTTGAGCCACCCCTGACTGATGCCTAGGAGAAGCTGGAAAGCAGACACGTACACGGGCCGCCCGCCCCAGCGGACTTGCCGCTGCCGCCCGGAACGATTTCGGAACGGAGCGAAGCGTACGAGTGCTTCTTGGCAGATGCGTCGGGGAATCGCGCGGCCGAGCTCGCGATCAAGGAACGGCCGCGTCGAACTCAATTGCAAATCCCGCATCAATCGCGCTTCGCGCAACGAAGTTGCCGAGTTCCCAATCCGTCAGTTCGCAAACCGGAAAAGCTCGTCTGGTTGCTTGAATAACCTCTGCTATCGAGATGCACGGCCTCCCGATGTCACCGATCAGCTGGCGAATGATCGCTTGGCGAATGTCTGAAGAAGCAGCCTTCTGGGCGGACGCAAGCATCCGGCCACCTATGGATGGAGCTGGGGGGCTAGCCATCGGCTGAGTTTGTGTCGAAGGCCATTGGTACGCCGTGAACGAGGGATGCGGTCGCCAGCAACTCCTCCAACTCGCGGTCGGTAGTCCTGCATGCTGGCATCAGTGTCGATGGCCACAAAAGCCAAAATCCTCAGGCGTGAGGGTATTCAAGACGTCGTTGCGAAGCGTGGATTGAGGCATGGCTCTTCTCCCTATCGGGCAAGAGCATGTATCTCTCACTGTCGGCGGCATCCGACGAATCTGGCGGCCGATGAGCGAGCCTACGCCCCATTGGCGCGTTTGGCAAAAGGCTGCGCGCCAAATTGCCAATGGCCTCGTTAAGCATGGATTAACCACGACACACAGGCTCGCGGATCGTGAATGAACGAACCGGATAGGCGGCGGTTAAGCTCGTGCTTCCAAAGAGGACCACGTCTTGTTCGCGACCGCCTTCGCTTTGCTGATCTCGTTCTCGGTCAGCGTTGCCCTCGTTTCATGGGCCGCGCCGATCACCGCGCAAGCCATTTCGCTCGACGTGCAGAAGTCCATCGACGGCTGGCAATTGCGTCAAACAGTGTCCGATGCGCTGAACAGAGAGCCCAAGTGATCGATATGCGCGCTGGATCGGAATGACCGTCGTGACCATGCTGGAAAAGCCCGCCCCGGCGTCAGCCGAGACGAGCTATCTCCCCTCCAGTGCTTCATCGGGCAATCGACAGATGTGCAATGTGTTCCTGCGTTGCACAGACTGCCGTGGCGACCCAGCAGTAGCAGCGCCAGCGAAACCATCCATTAGACCGCAACGGCTGCACACCCGTGAGAGATCTGAGACCGGACAGGGCAATTGCTATTCCTGCGCGAAACGCCTCTCCTTCCTCTTCCAAGGAACATCGCAACGCAGTTTGCTGAATCCATGGTCCCCCATCCCTAAAGGCGACCGGGGTGTACCCGCCCCCAACCCGGCGTCGGTCGCCTACTCTTCGGGCAGGTCGAACTGTAGCTAAGTTTCGACCTCGCTGCTCCTCGTCACGAGCAGAATTTACGAGTAGCCATTAACGCAGTTTAATGCGCCAAGTTGGTGACGGATTAGAGTTTGTAGTTGGTGCTTCCGATCCGCTCTTCGGCAGCTTCGTCGGACACACGGAGAGAAGCATATGAGACACAAGCGCCCCGTGATCTCAGCCTTTGATTTCGACGTCATGAAAAACGCTCTGAAAGCCATAATCGCAGAGGGCGACATCCCCGAATGCGAATGGGACAAGCAAGCTCGCAACCTCGCGAAAACCTTTTCCGGCATCGAGGCAGACGAGACAATGATCAGAGTCCTGCTTGAGACCTGTCGGACGTGCGCGGCCAACGCGTCCGAAGAGGAGCGTCCTGCCACGCGCGCTCGTGGTGCTCACGTCAAAGGGAGGCGGCGCAATGTTCAGCGTCCACGGGAACTGCTTGCCCGCAGCCGTCATCATTTGTGCAAAGGGGAAGCCGAGCGCACGGGTCCAGATGGCCCGAAATGCGAAGTTCTTCCCGATTAAACCATCGGATGTGTTGGAAGGCCTATGGCTTTATGCCTTCTCCTTGTGATCGGACCTAGGTCTCGGTTGCTTCCGACTGAAGCCCAGCACCCGGAACCACCGACTTTGCGCGAAGTTGGGTTGCGGCTCGGAACTTTCTCACGTGTGATGGTGGTCGAATGGCACTCTCCCGACGACTACTAATGTGCAAAATGACGCTCGAATGTCCCCATTTCGGTTTCGCTTTGAAGAGGGCAGGCAGTTGGTTTCAGGTCGTTTCCTCGCACCGCTGCGAGAGATGTCAACGCCAGTTTCGGATCACCTATAGCAACAAGCTCACACTCTTCGCCAAGCATGAGCAGGATTCAGTGCTTGAGGCCCAGCAGCGCTAATTCCTGGTTTTCATCGGAGTGATCCCCGCGCAAGTTACGGCATTCCAGATCACAACCTCGGCACCCCACACCGCCGCCAATCCACAGGATTTTCGAATGATACTAAATGGAACTGTCACATCCCCTGCCTTGGGGATGCGCGTCGCCAGCCTTCGAGCCAGAATGCAGGCGGCCGAGATCACCGAACGCGAATTGATGACCTTCCAGAAGGTCGCTGCGATCATGGAGGACGGACTAGGTCGTATCGATGGTGACGATCTTATCGCTGCCACCTTCGTCAACCATCTATCGCCGGACAACGTCGCCGACCATGCCGACACTCAGCAGACTGTTTGACTCCCGGACCGAAGCAGCCAAAGCCGCAGCCGACCTCGTGGCAGCAGGGATTGGCCGCGTACGAATCGCCGCTATCGGACCCTACCGCAACGAGTGCGCTGGCTTTGGGACCGCTCCAGCTGCCATTCTTGCCACGGTATTCAGCGGAAGCGCGGTTGTGGCTTTTGTGATCGACCCTCACGGTGCATGGTTCTCGCCGACAGCACTGGCGGGGCTCGCTTGCGCCAGCATTGCTGGCGGGCTGATCGGATCAATGGCAGCTGCCGCGTTGAGGCAAGATGGTGCGGATCCTGTCGAGGGGATCGTCTTGGTGACGGCGCATGTCAACGACGCCGAAACTGAAATCGCGCTGGCAGTACTCGGCGTCTCTTCGACCTCATGCATGGCTGAAGCGGCGTGATCATTCCTGATGCATAGGCAAGCCAATGACAAAGAAGAGATTCCAACGGGGTTGCCACCGTCACACCTTAGCCTTCCGCCAACCGGCCCACCAAGCTTCCCATTGGGAACAGAACCAGCGCTCGCCTCGGGCCGGGTTCACGCGCGTCGCCAGATAATATGCTTGGCCGGGCATGTGATAGATATGCTCGCCGCGCTCATTGATATTCCCCTTGATATCGCAGCCCGCCTTCCGAAAAGCCATCTTACTTGATGAACCTCCTCCTGTATGAACCCGCGGGAGTTGGTGCTGATCGTTGGTCGCAACATAGGCGACGGAGGTAAATCCAAGCAGCACTAGGACCAGCGGAAGGCGAGCGGCAAGAAGCGAGCGCCACCATGTCATTCGCCGTCCCTTCAATTTGGGATGAACTGCTCTGCCCATAACCCTCTCCCGCGAGGGAGAATGCGTCCGTCAGGGGCGGATGTCTAGAAGAGCAGGTCGCAGCCCGTGTTTACGCCTTAGCTTTGCGCTTCGCCCGTGCCTTTTTGGGCGCGGTTTTGGTGGGCATCCTCTTGAGGCCAAGGCCAATGGATTTCGCGAGAATGGACCGCTGAGCCGCGTAGCTCGGCGCCACCATGGGATAGTCTTTTGCGAGACTCCATTTAGTTCTGTACTGGTCAGGTGTCATGCCCAGCAAACCAAGGTGGCGTCTCATAGATCGATGCGACTCTTCAGAGCTTGGCTAAGAGGTAGACTCGCATAGCCGGGGCGCCAAGAAGATGACCCCTTTCTCGATCCTATCCCAGCGGAAGTTGGTCGCTTTCGGCGATATCGCTAAGAAAGCCAACCACCATCTTCGCCTGTTCGGATGTACAGGAATAGAAGCGCCGTTTACCTTCGGTACGGGATCGGACGATTCCGAGTTTGGCCATCCCGCTCAAATGCTGTGAAAGGGCGGACTGTGTCCCGCCCACCAGAGAAAGTAGGTCCGACACGGATTTCTCACCATCCATCAGGTGAACGACGATCAGCAATCGCTTGCTGAAGCCTAGGGCTGCGAATAGCCGCGAGGCAACGGACAGCTGCTCTCGCGACGGTTTTCCCTGAACGGGGCGGGTGCGAAGGGCGGGATCCGCTTTGATTTCCGCAAGGCGTTGCCGGACGTACGAGGCCAAAGGAGGAGCTCCAACAAAGGGCCCGATTTGCCTTGGTGATCAAACAAGTGTCAACACTCCACACAGCAAAAAGCCCGCCTGTACGACGGGCTTTCTGACCGGCCGGAGGCCAGGAGAGTGCGGCCAAAACCTCACGGCTGATTCCGCAGCCTCTTCGTACCCGTCCGGCGAACACCGCAGGTATTGAAAGTTAGCTGAGGAGCTTGCTGCACCCAACGACCGAGGTATGCTCA
>NZ_JAIUGR010000014.1:0-193632 GCF_020164695.1 Mesorhizobium sp. ESP6-5 | reverse complement strand
CCATGCAGCGCCCGCTCGGCCTCGATCGCCCGGTCGAGATCGGCCCAGTAGTCGGCCCGTGACTTGGCCACCATGGCCAGGTCGTATTTGCCCTTGTTGGCATTGGCCTTCAGATGCGTGCTGTCGGTGTAGAGCACCGTGCCGTCGACAAGCCCATGCCCGATCGCCTGCTCGACAATGCGGTCGAAGATGCCTTGGGCGATGCTCTCATCCTGATAGCGCCGGCGCCGGTTCTGCGACAGCGTCGAGGCGTCGAACACCTTATCAGTCAGCTTCAGCCGCAAGAACCAGCGATAGGCGACATTGACCTCAATCTCGCGCACCAGCTGCCGCTCCGAGCGAACCCCGAACAGGTAGCCCACGAACAGCGCCTTGAACATCAAGGTCGGATCCAAAGGCGGGCGGCCATTGTCGGCGCAGTACAGCGGCGCGGTCAGATCGTGGATGAAGGAGAAGTCGATCGCGCGGTCGATCTTGCGCAACAGATGATCAGCCGGAACAAGCTGATCCAACGTTACCATCTCGAGCGCGGTCTGTTCAGGGGCGGGTCGCTTCAACATGACCCAGTGAATCAAAAACCCCCGGCAATTGCCAGGGGTTTGTCAGCAGTCTGGCGGCGCCGCGAGGCGCCGCTTTTTTGTCCGAAGATTGACTGTTATCCGGCGATCAGCTGGCCAAAGCGGTCGACTTCCTCAGTCGTCGTGGCAAAGCTGGTGACGAAGCGATAGAGCAGTTCGTCCTCGCCGATATGGCCGTCAAAACCATGCGGCCTGTGCCAGTCATAGAAGGCCGCGCCTGCCGCCTGCAGCCTGTCTGCTTCGGTTTTCTCGATCACCGCGAACACCTCATTAGCCTGCGGCAGCCAAGCGAGCTTTGCCGTGGCCGAATCCTCGATCGCCGCCGCCAGGCGCGCGGCCATGGCATTGGCATGCCTGGCGGTGTCGAGCCACAGCCCGTCCTTGAAATAGGCTTCGAACTGCGCCGCGACGAAACGCGACTTCGAAAGCAGCTGTGCGGCACGCTTGCGCAGGAAGGCCAGTTCCTTGGCACGGTCGAGGTCGAACAGCACGATCGCCTCCGCGCACCAGCAACCGTTCTTGGTACCGCCGAAGGACAGGACATCGACCCCGCGTTTCCAGGTCATTTCGGCCGGCGTGGTGTCGAGCGCGGCCAGCGCATTGGCAAAGCGGGCGCCATCCATGTGCAGTGGCACGGAATGCTGTTTGGCGATGGCCGAGATCGCGTCAATGTCGTCCAGACCATAGACGGTGCCGACCTCGGTCGACTGGGTGATCGAGACCGCCATCGGCCGGCCCCAATGAACGACCTCGCTTGCGAAACGGCCGATCGCCCTGCCCAGATTGGGCGGGTCGATCTTGCCCAGGGGACCGTCGACGGCGTGCAGCCGCGAGCCGCCGGAAAAATACTCCGGCGCGCCACATTCATCCTCGATGACATGCGATTCTCGGTGAGCGAAGGAAATGCCGCCCGGTTTGTTGAAGGTGGTCAACGACAGCGAATTGGCGGCGGTGCCGGTTGCCACGAAGAACACCGCGACCTCGCGTTCGAATATTTCACTGAAGCGCTGATAAACCGCCTCGTCGAGGGCGCTGTCACCATAGGCGGTGGCAAAGCCGCCAGCCGCGGCCGACAGGCCGGCAACGATATTGGGATGGGCGCCTGCCCAATTGTCGGAAGCGAAGAACATGTATCTGCCTGTGTTGGGGAAATCAGCCGGAGTTGACCGGTTTAACGCGCCGACCGCAAGGGCCAGGCGCCGGAAAACCGTTGAAGCCAGCCAACGTGGCGGCAAGCCTAGCCGATTTAAGCTTACGTTTTTCCTCAACTCCGCGTAATTTTGTGTCGCTAAAGCTCCAAGTTTTTTGTGAATCGGTCTTGTGCGCGTTTGGGAATTCTGCCATAAAAATTTAGGACAGTAGTGCTGTCTTATTTTGTCGCACAAAACAGGCCGGATTGGCGTAACATATTGGCCTCTCCGGCTGTTGCCGCGAGCGACAGGTGGACGGCCGGACGCTGGCCTGTACGATACCAGATGCGAAGCATGCGAAAAGCCGCATGGTTCGAAAAGGATTTCGCAAGACGTGCCGCAAGGATCAGGGTGAGCCAAGCGCTTGCCGAGGCAAACCAGCGCCTGAAGGGCTGGAATGGAGGACAGGACAATGACGGAATTGACGCTCTCTGCGACGAACGGCCAGGCCGCGCAGACGAAAGCGGCCGCCGTCAAAAATACCTCCACCAAAAATCGCGCGACTGCCGGCGGCTTGACCGCCCAGGGCCTCTACGATCCGCGCAACGAGCATGACGCCTGCGGCGTCGGCTTCATCGTCAACATGAAGGGCGTAAAGTCGCATCAGATCGTCAAGGACGGGCTTGCCGTGCTCGAGAACCTGACGCATCGCGGTGCCGTCGGCGCCGATCCGCTGGTCGGCGATGGCGCCGGAGTGCTGGTGCAGCTTCCGGATCTTTTCTTCCGTGAGGAGATGGCGGCCCAAGGTATCGAACTGCCACCGGTAGGCCAGTACGGCGTCGGACACTGGTTCATGCCGCAGGATGCTGCCCTTCGTGCACATATCGAGGAGATCATCGCCGAATCGGCGCAGTCCGAAGGGCTGCCGCTGCTCGGTTTCCGCGACGTGCCGGTCGACAATTCGTCGCTATCGAAGGCGCCTGACATCGTCGCGTCCGAGCCGTTCCACCGCCAGGTCTTCATCGGCCGCACGGCCGACATCACCGATGACGAGGAATACGAGGCAAGACTTTATCTGCTGCGCAAGGTCATATCGGGCCGCATCTACGCGGAGAACGACAACAAGGACATCGGCGCCTACTGCGTGTCGCTGTCGGCGCGCACCATCGTCTACAAGGGCATGTTCCTGGCTTATCAGGTCGGGGCCTACTACAAGGACCTCAAGGACCCGCGTTTTGAGACCGCGCTGATCCTCGTCCACCAGCGCTTCTCGACCAACACCTTCCCGTCGTGGAAGCTGGCGCATCCCTACCGCATGGTGGCGCATAATGGCGAGATCAACACGGTGCGCGGCAACAACAACTGGATGGCGGCGCGCCAGGCCTCGGTCGATTCCGAACTGTTCGGCAACAACATCTCGAAGCTCTGGCCGATCTCCTATGACGGCCAGTCCGATACCGCCTGCTTCGACAATGCGCTCGAGTTTCTGTTCCAGGGCGGCTACAGCCTCAGCCACGCCATGATGATGCTGATCCCGGAAGCCTGGGCCGGCAACAAGCTCATGGATGCCGATCGCAAGGCCTTCTACGAATACCACGCCGCGTTGATGGAGCCTTGGGACGGGCCGGCGGCGGTCGCCTTCACCGACGGACGCCAGATCGGCGCCACGCTGGACCGCAACGGCTTGCGCCCGGCACGCTACATCGTCACCGATGACGACCGCGTCATCATGGCTTCCGAGGCCGGCGTGCTGCCGGTGCCGGAGGAGAAGATCGTCCAGAAGTGGCGGCTGCAGCCCGGCCGCATGCTTTTGATCGACCTTGCCAAGGGCCGCATCGTCCCCGACGAGGAAATCAAGTCGGAGATCGCGACCAAACACCCCTACAAGACCTGGCTTGCCAATACGCAGCTCATCCTGGAAGATTTAAAGCCGGTCGAGCCACGCGCGCTGCGCAAGGATGTCAGCCTGCTCGATCGCCAGCAGGCGTTCGGCTACACCCAGGAAGACACCAAGCTATTGATGTCGCCGATGGCGACCACCGGCCAGGAAGCCGTGGGCTCGATGGGCACCGACACGCCGATCTCGGCGATGTCGGACAAGTCGAAGCTGCTTTACACCTACTTCAAGCAGAATTTTGCCCAGGTCACCAACCCGCCGATCGACCCGATCCGCGAGGAGCTGGTGATGAGCCTGGTGTCGTTCATCGGACCGCGGCCGAACATCTTCGACCTGGTCGGCAATTCGCGCCGCAAGCGGCTCGAAGTGCGCCAGCCGATCCTGACCAATGGCGATCTCGAGAAGATCCGCTCGATTGGCCACACCGAGGACCGTTTCGACACCAAGACGATCGACATCACCTATGGGTCGAGCGAGGGTGCTGCCGGCATGCAGGGGGCCATCGACCGGCTGTGCGAGCGGGCGGAGGCGGCAGTCGCCGGCGGCTACAACATCATCATCCTGTCCGATCGCCAGCTCGGACCGGACCGCATCGCCATTCCGGCGTTGCTGGCCACGGCCGCCGTGCACCACCATCTGATCCGCAAGGGGCTGCGCACCGCGGTCGGCCTGGTCGTCGAATCGGGCGAGCCGCGCGAGGTGCATCATTTCTGCTGCCTTGCCGGCTACGGCGCGGAAGCGGTCAATCCCTATCTCGCCTTCGACACCTTGCTCGACATGCACAAGCGCGGCGAACTGCCCGAGGAGGTCGACGCCTACGAAGTGGTGTCGCGCTACATCAAGTCGATCGGCAAGGGCATCCTCAAGGTGATGTCCAAAATGGGCATCTCGACCTATCAGTCCTATTGCGGCGCGCAGATCTTCGATGCCATCGGGCTGAAGACCGATTTCGTGCAGCAATACTTCACCGGCACCGCGACACTGATCGAAGGCGTCGGACTGGATGAGGTCGCAGGCGAAACCGTCAGCCGTCACACGGACGGTTTCGGCAGCGATCCGGTGCTGCGCAACAGCCTGGAGGTCGGTGGCGAATACCTGTTCCGCATGCGCGGTGAGGCGCATATGTGGTCGCCCGACGCGGTCGCCACCTTGCAGCACGCCGTGCGCCAGGGATCGTGGGAGACGTTCAAGGACTATTCGGCGCAGATCGACAGCGAGACGGCCCGCGCACAGACCATACGCGGCCTGTTCAAGATCAAGCTGGCGGATGAGACCGGCCGCACGAAGGTCGCACTCGACGACGTCATGCCGGCGGCCGACATCGTCAAGCGCTTCTCGACCGGGGCGATGTCGTTCGGCTCGATTTCCAGGGAAGCGCACACCACGCTGGCGCGTGCCATGAACCAGATCGGCGGCAAGTCGAACACCGGCGAGGGTGGCGAAGAGGCCGATCGCTATCTGCCGCTGCCAGGTGGCGGCAAGAACCCCGAACGTTCGGCGATCAAGCAGGTCGCGTCGGGGCGTTTCGGCGTGACGGCGGAATATCTCGTCAACTCCGACATGATGCAGATCAAGGTGGCGCAGGGCGCCAAGCCCGGCGAGGGCGGCCAGTTGCCCGGCCACAAGGTCGACGCAACCATCGCCAAGGTTCGGCATTCGACGCCGGGCGTCGGCCTGATCTCGCCGCCGCCGCACCACGACATCTATTCGATCGAGGATCTGGCGCAGCTGATCTACGATCTGAAGAACGTCAATCCGGCGGCCGACGTCTCGGTCAAGCTGGTGTCGGAGGTTGGTGTAGGCACGGTCGCGGCCGGCGTTGCAAAGGCGCGCGCCGACCACATCACCATCTCTGGCTATGATGGCGGCACCGGTGCGTCGCCGCTGACCTCGCTCAAGCATGCCGGCAGCCCGTGGGAAATGGGTCTTGCCGAAACGCACCAGACGCTGGTGCTGAACGGCCTGCGCTCGCGCGTGGCGCTGCAGGTCGACGGCGGCCTGCGCACCGGGCGCGACGTCATCATCGGCGCGCTGCTCGGCGCCGACGAGTTCGGCTTCTCGACCGCGCCTTTGATCGCGGCCGGCTGCATCATGATGCGCAAATGCCATCTCAACACCTGCCCGGTCGGCGTCGCGACGCAGGATCCGGTGCTGCGCAAGCGCTTCAAGGGTACGCCCGAGCACGTCATCAACTTCTTCTTCTACGTGGCGGAAGAGGTGCGGGCGCTGCTCGCCGAAATGGGCTTCACCCATATCGACCAGATCATCGGTGACGCCGACCTTCTGGAAAAGCGTGACGTGATCCAGCACTGGAAGGCGCGCGGGCTCGATTTCTCGAAGATGTTCTACAAGCCCGATGCGCCGCATGAAGCGGTGCACTGGACCGAGCGGCAGAAGCATCCGATCGACGATGTGCTCGACCGCAAGCTGATCGAATTGGCCAAGCCCGCGCTTGAGGCCAAGCAACCGGTCAAGATCGAGGTCGACATCCGCAATGTCGACCGTTCGACGGGCGCCATGCTGTCGGGCGAGGTCGCCAAGCGCTTCAAGCACAAGGGCCTGCGCGAGGATACGATCCAGGTAAAACTCACCGGCACGGCCGGCCAGTCCTTCGCCGCCTTCCTGGCACGTGGCATTTCGTTCGAACTCGTCGGCGCCGCCAATGACTATGTCGGCAAGGGCCTGTCGGGCGGGCGCATCGTCATCCGGCCACCGGAAGAGGCAAGGATCGTCGCGGCCGACTCCATCATCGTCGGCAATACGGTGCTCTATGGCGCGACCGAGGGCGAGGCCTATTTCGCCGGCGTCGCCGGCGAGCGCTTCGCGGTGCGCAATTCGGGCGTCGCCGCGGTCGTCGAGGGCGTCGGCGACCATGGCTGCGAATACATGACCGGCGGCGTCGTCGTCGTCATCGGCAAAACCGGCCGCAACTTTGCCGCCGGCATGTCGGGCGGTGTCGCCTATGTGCTGGACGAAGCAGGTGATTTCGCCGAGCGCTGCAACATGGCCATGGTCGAGCTGGAGCCGGTGCCGGAAGAAGACGATCTGATGGAAAAGCTGCTGCACCATGGCGGCGATCTCGACCACAAGGGCCGCGTCGACGTGTCCGGCGACATGACCAGTCATGACGAAGAACGGCTTTACCAGCTGATCTCGAACCACGTGCACTATACGGGTTCGGTGCGCGGCCGCGAGATACTCGACGACTGGGCTATTTTCCGGCCGAAATTCCGCAAGATCATGCCGGTCGAATACCGCCGCGCGCTGATCGAGATGGAACGCATGCGCATGGGCGTCGCGGCCGAATAGATTTGATAATTGCCGGGGGGCCCAGGCTTCCCGGCCCCTTCATCGACAGTTTGACCTCGGGCTCAAGGTTGCCACGGCTGCCTCAAGAGGTTAACGGGTGCGGCGAAACCGCACCATCTGGACAGCAGGAACTGGACTATGGGCAAGGTAACAGGCTTTCTCGAAATCGACCGGCAGGTGCACAAGTACCAGCCGGCCTCCGACCGCATCCGGCATTTCCGCGAATTCACGCTGCCGATGTCGGACAAGGAAGTCGAGAAACAGGCCGCGCGCTGCATGGATTGCGGCATTCCGTTCTGCCATGGGCCAACGGGCTGTCCGATCCACAACCAGATCCCCGACTGGAACGACCTCGTCTACAACAGAGACTGGGACAACGCGATCCGCAACCTGCACTCGACCAACAATTTCCCGGAGTTCACCGGCCGCATCTGCCCCGCGCCTTGCGAGGAAGCCTGCACGCTGAACCTCGAAGACATTCCGGTCGCCATCAAGACGGTGGAGCAGGCGATCGCGGACAAGGCTTACGAGACCGGCCACATCAGGCCCTATCCGCCGGAGAAGAAGACCGGCAAGCGGGTCGCCATCATCGGCTCCGGCCCAGCCGGCATGGCGGCCGCCCAGCAGCTTGGCCGCGCCGGTCACGACGTGCATGTCTATGAGCGCGAGAGCCGCCCCGGCGGGCTGATGCGCTACGGCATCCCCGACTTCAAGATCGAGAAGCATTATATCGACCGGCGCATCGAACAGATGCAGGGCGAGGGCGTCACCTTCCATTGCGGCGTCAATGTCGGCATCGACATGCCGGTGGCTGAACTCCTCGCCGAACATGACGCCGTGCTCTATTGCGGTGGTTCGGAAACGCCGCGCGCTGCCGGTATTCCCGGCGACGATCTCGGCGGCGTGCATGACGCGATGCCCTATCTGGTGCAGCAGAACCGCCGCGTCGGCGGCGAACCGATCCAGTCGGTGGCATGGCCGTCGCATCCAATCATCGCCGGTGGCCAGCACGTCGTCGTCGTCGGCGGCGGCGACACCGCGTCCGACTGCGTCGGCACCGCCTTCCGCCAGGGTGCGGTGCGCGTCACCCAGCTCGACATCCGTCCGCAGCCGCCCGAGAAGGAAGACAAGCTCTCCGTCTGGCCCTACTGGGCGACCAAGATGCGCACCTCGTCCTCGCAGGCCGAGGGCGCCGAACGCGAATTCCAGGTGGCGACGCTCGAATTCATCGGCGAGGAAGGCCAGCTTACAGGCGTGAAGTGCTGCGAGGTCGACGACAAGCGCAAGCCGATCGCCGGCACTGAATTTGTCATCCGCGCCGATCTCGCCTTCATCGCCATCGGCTTTGCTGGCCCGGCGATGGCGGGCGTTGCGGCGGAACTCGAGGGGGAGATGAAGATCACCACCGACAGCCGCCGTTCCAGGAATGTCGAGGCCAATGACCGCGATTACAGGACGAGCGTCGACCGGCTCTACGCGGCGGGCGACGTACGCCGTGGCCAGTCGCTGGTCGTCTGGGCGATCCGCGAAGGCCGCCAGGCGGCACGCTCGATCGACGAGGCGCTGATGGGGACGACCGTCCTGCCGCGTTAAGGGCTGATCGCCGTGGTGGTGTCGGACGCTGCCGCTGTCGCCGGACTTGCCTTCGGCGGCCGGGAAAAGTCGTCGGCGCGGCCTGGGGAAGCCTCCGGCGCCTTGCCCTCGATCACCAGCCTTTCGCCAGGAAGAGCCGGATTGGCCTTCGGCGGTGGGGCGGCGCCGAGCAATTCTGTGCCGCCGTCGAGCGCGGGATCGCTGAGCAGCATGGGTTGGGTGCGATCGATGACGATAGGCGCGGCCGCCGGAGCGGGGGTCTCGACCGGTGCGCCCGCCGGCGCCGTCGTCGGTGCCACGCTTCCCGGCGCGGCCAGTCCAAGGATCTTAAGCAGCGGCTTTTCGGTGTAGAAGGCGAGCTTGCGCTTGCCGGCTTTGGACACGTTGATGCCGTCATCGGCGCGCAGTCGCACCGGCTGACCGTTCATGTCGGGGCCAGAGGTGACGAAGGCGCCGTTCTCGTCGACGAAGCCGTCCCAGACATCGACGAATTCGCCGCCGTGGCTTTCGGCGGCCTTGTGGTAGATGTCGTTGAAGGCCAGCATGTCGGAGGTCATCTTCGGCACCCGGAAGGCAGGCATGCCGACCCACAGGAAAGGCACCTTGGCGGTGGCGATTGCCTTGCCGAGCTCATCGGTGCGGCGCTCGTATTCCTTCGTCCAGTTTTCGGAGCGGGGCTGTTCGCGTACGTCGCCGACCTTCATCTGCTGGCGGTCGTTCGACCCGAGCATGACGACCACCGCGGCGGGTTTTTCGGTGTCGATCAGCGATTTGATCTGTTCGGGCCAGTTGTAGAAATCATCGCGCACGAAGCCTGACGAGCCATTGCTGCGGACCACGATCCTGACGCCGGTATTCTCGGCGAAGGCTTCGTCCAGACCCTCGGCGAGGCCGGCCGCCATGAAGTCGCCGACCACCAGGACGGTGCGGGCGTCCGGCGCTTTTTCGACCACGGGCGTTGCCGGCTCCTCTGGTGGGCGAGGCGCACGCGGTTTCTTCTTCGGCTTAGGTCTCGCCTTCTGGATGTCCTGCGGCGGCTCGACCCGCTCGCTGCGGCGCGGAAACAGAAGGTCGCGCAATGACCAGCCCCGGCTTTGCTGCGGCTGTTCCTGCGCCATGGCTGGGGCATGGACAGCTCCGGCCACGGCAATGGCGAGCACGGCGAAGGCCAGGATCAGCACCGGCATGCGACGGACGAACGTCCCGATGCGCGTAGGCCAAACCAATCGCTCCCTCCCTACTCAACTTCGTCAGGCTCTATTTCTGCCTGAGCCATTTCAGCACTTCCAAGCTCGGATAGCCATCCTGGGTCAAGCCAACCTTGGCCTGATAAGCCATGATGGCCGTCTTCGAGCCGTCGCCGATCTTGCCGTCGAATTTGCCGTCGTAAAGGCCGTGCTGGGAAAGTCGCTTCTGCAACTCCTGCCGTTCCTCGAAGCTGAGCTTGGTAAAAGGCCGGTTCCAATCCTGGACCAGGCCGCTGCCACCCGCGATCTCATCGGCAAGCAGACCGACGGCGAGCGCGTATTTGTCGGCATTGTTGTAGGCCTTGATGACCGAAAAATTCCTGACCATCAGGAAGGCCGGCCCGCCACGGCCGTCCGGCACTTTCAGCGTTGCCTTGTCGGTGAGGTTCTTGAACGGCTTGCCGCTGGCGCGGCCCACGCCGAGCGCCTGCCATTGCGCCAGGGTCTTCGACCCGGCGGGAAGTTTGCCGGCCGGCAACGCGACCTCGTAGCCCCAGGTCTTGCCGGCCTGCCAGCCATTCTTCTTGAGCAAATTGGCTGATGTCGCCAGCGCATCGGGAATGGAATTCCAGATGTCGCGCTTGCCATTGCCGTCCATGTCGACGGCATAGTGCTGGTAGCTGGTCGGGATGAACTGGGTCTGGCCCATGGCGCCCGCCCAGGAGCCCATCAGGTGGCTTTCGTCGATATCGCCGGTCTGCAGGATCTTCAGCGCCGCTACCAGCTGGGTGCGGGCGTATTTCGACCGTTTCGCGTCGCCATAACCCAAAGTCGCCAGCGAACGGATGACGTTGCGCATGATGTCGTCGCGCTTGAGAATTTCGCCATAGTTCGATTCCATCGACCAGATGGCCAGGAGAACGTAGCGGTCGACGCCGAATCTCGCCTCGATCCTGTCCAGCCAAGGCTTCCATTTCTTCGCCATCTGCTGCCCGACGGCGACGGACTGGTCATGGACGCGGTTGTCGAAATAATCCCAGGCGGGCGCGGTGAATTCGGGCTGGGTGCGGGCCTTTTCCAGCACCACCGGATCGGGCTCGTTGATGCCCCGGAAAGCCTGGTCGTAAACGGCGCCGGAAACGCCACCCGCCACGGCGGTGGCGCGGAAGCCGGCGACCCATTGCCGGAAACCGGCGTCGGCGAAGGCCGGCCCGGTGGGGACAAGCAAAGCGAGCGAGAGGCTGGCCGCCGTCATGACGCTGGCGAAACGTTTTGCGGCATTGCGAACGGACATCTTTTCCTCCTTCTCTGTCCCAGGAAAGACCATTCTTCGCCGAACCGGGTTAGGAATTAGTTTACCATAGGCGTCGCCTGGAACGAAAAGACACCTCGATGCTTTAACCGGCGGGAGTTTCCCTCAGCCGTCCCACTAATCTTCAATTCCGGCGCGAAAATGTCGGGGGACGGGGATTGCGGAGCTGGCCAGCAAACGGATAATTTAAACTATGAAGAGAGTTCGCAAGGCAGTTTTCCCGGTCGCCGGTCTCGGCACGCGGTTTCTCCCGGCCACCAAGGCTGTTCCCAAGGAGATGCTGACCGTCGTCGACAGGCCAGTCATCCAGTATGTCGTCGACGAGGCGCGCGAGGCGGGCATCGAGCATTTCATCTTCGTCACGGGCCGCAACAAGGCGGTCATCGAGGACCATTTCGATATCCAGTTCGAACTCTATGATACGCTGGCACAACGCGGCAAGGACGAGCAGCTTGCCCGCCTGCAGCGGCTGCAGCCGGCACCGGGGCAGACCAGCTTCACCCGCCAGCAGGTGCCGATGGGTCTTGGCCATGCCGTCTGGTGTGCGCGCGAACTGGTCGGCGACGAGCCGTTCGCCCTGTTGTTGCCCGACATGATCATGCAGTCGGAAAAGAGCTGCACGAAGGCGATGGTCGAGCTCTACGAGGAGACCGGCAACAACATCATCGCGGTGCAGGAATGCGACCCGGCGGAGGCTCATAAATACGGCATCGTCGGGCGCGGCGAAGACACGCATCACGGCTTCCGCATCACCGAGATGGTCGAGAAGCCGAAGTCGGGCACCGCGCCGTCCAACCTCTACATCAACGGCCGCTACATCCTGCAGCCCGAGATCTTTAGGATTCTGGAAGGCCAGGAAAAGGGCGCCGGGAACGAGATCCAGCTGACCGACGCGATGCTGAAGCTGGAGAAGCAGCAGGCCTTCTACGGCTACCATTATAAGGGCCGCACCTTCGATTGCGGCTCGCCGGAAGGTTTCGTCGAGGCCAATGTCGCCTTCGCGCTGTGGCGCAACGACATGAACCAGAGCATGGCCGGCGTTATCCGCACACTGCTCGACGAGATGAAGCCATCAGAACGGCGCGGGGCAGCCTTTTAGGGCATGCCGATATTCAGGTGATGCCGGCCTGCGAATGGCCGCTTCCTACGCTTTCCCCATTCTACTGCGCCGCAGTAGAACTGTGCTCACGTAAATAAAGGCTCTCGGTATCAGCCATTCTCGACTCGGCCCGACCCTGACTCTCGCCATACCTTGGCGCACACGCCTTCAGCGCTGCACCTTCACGCCGACGAAGATGCTGTTGGCGGTGTAGTCGCGGCCGGGCAGGTTACTGGTCAGCTTTTCGGTCCTTACCCTGCTGGTGAGGCCCGCATAGCGGTTCAGCCACCAGGTCAGCCCGGCCTCGGCGCTCAAGATCCTGTCATGGCCGTCAATGCCGACATAATCGCGCCAATCCAGGCCCAACGCCGCATTCGCGGTAAGATTGGATCGGATCACGCGCTCGCCCGTCAGGCGTCCGGAGTAGAGGATATCGCCGCTTTCGCCCGATGTGGTCGTGGTCTCGACGGTGGTCTTGCCGGTCAAGCCGATGGTGGTGCCGCGCTGCGGCGACCATTTGAGGTCGGCATTGAGGGTGGCCCCCGAAATCGCTTCCAGGCTGTTGTCGTCGATCGCCTCTCTGAGCCAACCGGCCGAGAATTCGCCCGACAGCTTCTCGCCCATGTCGAGTTGCAAGCCGGCGCGGGCGCCAAGACGCGTCGAGGAGCGCTCGAAGCCTTCATTGTCGATGCGCTGGTCGTAGGCCCGGCGGCCGACCTCGATCTCGGTGAAGGGCGTGAGCGCGGGGGAAATCTCGTAGCCGGTGCGCAAGGTTGCAGTGTAGAGCGTATTGTCCTGATCTTTCTGCGACAGCGAGGTGCCGTCCGAGAGCTTGGCGTCACCATAGAAGTCGTGCGAGACCGCCCCGGTCAACGTATACTGCATCTTGCCGACGGCCTTTTCGACGCCGATGCTGCCGTCGATGGTCTGCCGCAGCGGCTGGGTGCTGACGCCGGCGATGGCATCGGGCGAGGACGCGGATTCCGGCACGGCTTCGTAGCCGAGCTTGGCGATGGCGCGCAAGTCATTGTCGAGGTCGACATTGAGCTGGCCTTCGATGCGGCCCTGCGCGTCGTGAACCGGGTAGCCCGACACGGTTTCACGGAAAATTCCGTAGCCGTCGATGGTCGCGGCGTTTTCACGCCAGTCGGAAGCGGCGGTAAAGCGAAGCGCCGTCTCGGACAGCAGCGCTGATGTGCCGGCACTGCTCGAATCGCCGTTCGTCGTCGCCGTCAGCCCCTGTTCGATGGTCGGCCGGATGATGAAGGAGCCCCATTTGACGCCGGTTGCGGCGAACGGATCGTCCTCGGGTTTCTTGTTCTGGCCCTCGATTGCAGCGGTGCGCTCGGCGCCGGGGTCGAGTTTCTGCTTGTCCGCACTGTCGATGGTGAGTGCACGGCGATTGGCCGCTTCCTGATCCGCCGCGATATCGGCGGTGTCGTCCGTCGCGGCCGTCGTGGCGGTGGTGGTTGGATCCGTAGCCGCCATGGTGTTCTTTTTTTTCTTCTTTTTGTCGGCGACCTTGTCCTTTGCCTTGTCGGCCGCATTCTGCCTGGCGGTCGAAGCGCGGCGTGGCTTGGGCGGCGTGGGCGCGTCGGCAGAGGCATCGTCGCCGGCCTGGGGCGGGTCGAAGACGCTGGTGGTCGAGTTCGCGGCGTCCGCGTCGTCAGGCACGGCGCCGGCGCTGGCCGGCAGATAGGTTCGCGCCGACGCATTGTCCTGCGCGGCCGCGTTGGCCGCCGCTTGCTGTGCAAGAACCAGGTTTCTCGCCTTGCGCTGCTGGTCGGACAGGATCGCCGATTCCGACACTTCTCCGCGCAATTCCGTTTCCTGGGCATGGAGTGGCGTGGAACGCAGCAAGGCAAGGATGCTGGTCGCCAGCAGCAAGGCGCAGATCGCCTTGCCCTGTCGTCCTCTCAATTTTTCTGGCTGGACCCCGGACATCGCCACCACTGCCTGCGCGGCGCACGCGCGCCATACTTACCGAACCGTAAATGGGGATGGTTAACGGAGGGTTGAGGTCGCGCGCGCCACTGGCTCCAAACGCGGATTTCCGCGGGCGACAATGCGGGTCTGCGTCGTGCCTTCCATTTGATCCTTGTCGTCGTCCCCAACGACCGCACACATCCGGCCGTCATGCAGAGGCCATTTCTGTTGGACAGGCGGGCGGCAAAGCGCTAATCGCATCACCCATGCATGCGAGATCTCTCGATAAGAAGCCTCTGGACAGGCAAGCGTCGATCGAATCGGCGCTGAGAACGGTAACAACCGAACAGGCGGGAATCGCGGCCCTTGCCGAGGCGCTTGAGAACGGACTGGCGGCACCCTTTGCCCAGGCCGTCGAGACGATCTCGAAGATCGAGGGCCGGCTCATCGTCACCGGTGTCGGCAAAAGCGGCCATATCGGTTCGAAGATCGCCGCGACGCTGGCCTCGACCGGCACGCCGGCCTTCTTCGTCCATCCCGTCGAGGCAAATCACGGCGATCTAGGCATGATCGCCAGGGACGACGCCATCATCGCGATCTCATGGTCGGGCGAGAGCAAGGAGATGATGGGCATCGTCGCCTATTCCAGGCGCTTCTCCATTCCACTCATCGCCATCACCTCCGGAGAAACCTCGGCGCTGGCGCGCGCGGCCGACGTCGTGCTGCTTTTGCCGCGCACCCCGGAAGCCTGCCCGCACGGCCTGGCGCCGACGACGTCGACGCTGCTGCAACTGGTCATCGGCGATGCGCTGGCGATCGCGCTGCTCGAGGCGCGCGGCTTCACGCCGGACCATTTCCGCACCTTCCATCCCGGCGGCCAGCTCGGCGCCAACCTGACCATGGTCTCCGAGATCATGCGGGTCGGCGAGCAGATGCCGCTGGCTTCGCTCGGCACCAAGATGCCGGAAGCGGTGATGACGCTGTCGCAGAAGAAGGTCGGCTGCGTGCTGATCGTCGACGCCAATGGCGAGTTGGCCGGGATCATCACCGATGGCGATGTCGCGCGCAACCTGCACCGCAACCTGGCCGACGTCATCGTCGACGAGGTGATGACCCGCACACCCAAGACGGTCGACCCGCAGACGCTTGCAGGCACTGCGATCGCGCTGCTCAACGAGCACAATGTCGGTGCGCTGGTGGTGACCAGGAACAACATGCCGCTGGGCGTGGTGCATTTCCACGACCTGCTGCGCATCGGCGCCGCCTAAGATATTGATCTTCAGGTGAGGCCGGCCTGCGAGCGAAGGCTTCCTGCGCTTCCGGCGTAGGCCGGAGCGCACGGACTTAATGTCCGCCCTGCTCGTCGCAAGAGCGACCCCGAAACCCATCGTTCACGACTTGAATCTCAAATACTTTAGCACGTTGGCACTCGCTGGAATTCAGACCCGCTCCACCGTCAGTTCCAGATCCGTGTCCGCGGCGCTTGTCACACGCACCTGAGTGCCGGCGGGCAGATCGGGGCCGGAGACACGCCACAGCGTGTCGCCGAGCTTGATGCGGCCACGGCCGTCGCGGATCGGTTCGGCGAGCGTCGCCATCCTGCCGACCATCTGGGCGCCACGGCGATTGAGCAGCGGCTGATCGGTTGGCTGGTCGTGTCCGCCCATGAGTTTCTTGCCGACAAAGGCTGAAACCAGCGACAGCACGAGGAATAGCAGCACCTGGACCTGCCATGTCCAGATGGCGACATCCCAGATCAGCAGCGACACCGCGCCGACGATCAGAGCGGCGATGCCGATCCAAAGCATGAAGAAACCCGGTGCGATGACCTCTACCACCAGCAGCACGAAGCCCAGAACCATCCAGTTCCACGGCCCGAGTTCAGAAACGATGCGGTCGATCATGAGAGTGGCCTATCTCAGTTGTCGGAGGGCCTGACGACAGGCGGACGTGCCGCCTGCCTTTGCGCACCGGTCGTGCCTTCGCTGCGAAAGACTTCCTTGGCGATTTCGCCGATACCCCCGAGCGAGCCGATCAGCGACGATGCCTCGAAAGGCATCAGCACGATCTTGCTGTTGGTGGCGGTGCCGATCTTGCCCAGCGCCTCGGTGTATTTCTGGGCGACGAAGTAGTTCAGTGCCTGGACGTCGCCCTTGGAGATCGCTTCCGACACCACCTGGGTGGCGCGGGCTTCCGCTTCGGCGGAGCGTTCGCGCGCCTCGGCGTCGCGGAAGGCGGCTTCCTTGCGGCCCTCCGCTTCGAGGATCTGCGACTGCTTGAGGCCCTCGGCGGCCAGGATCTGTGCGCGCTTGTTGCGCTCGGCGGTCATCTGGCGGCCCATCGATTCGATCAGGTTGGCGGGCGGGTTGATATCCTTGATCTCGACGCGGGTGATCTTGATGCCCCAAGGATGCGCGGCCTCGTCGACGACGCGCAGCAGGCGCTCGTTGATGGCGTCGCGGTTCGACAACAGCTCATCGAGGTCCATCGAACCCATGACGGTGCGGATGTTGGTCATCGTCAGGTTGAGGATGGCGTTCTGCAGGCCGGCAACCTGATAGGCGGCCTGTGCCGCATTGAGGATCTGGTAGAAAGCGATGCCGTCGACACCGACGATGGCATTGTCGCGGGTGATGATCTCCTGGCTCGGAACGTCGAGCACCTGTTCCATCATGTTCATCTTGGCGCCGATGCGGTCGACGAACGGAAAGATGAGGTTCAGGCCGGGGCTCAGTGTCTTGGTGTAACGACCAAAGCGTTCGACGGTATAGTTGTATCCTTGTGGGATTGTCTTGATGCCCTTGAACAGCACCAGTACGACAAGCGCCACCAGAACAACGACCGCAATATCGAAACCACTGAAATCCATTTGGCCCTCCCTCATGGGCAGGCCGCGCGAGCCATTCCCGCGCAACCGGCTTCACCAAAGACTTAAGTGTGTTTCAGGAACGTTACAATCAGGTGATGAGGGATTGTTTGTGGGTATGCACTCAGCGGTTGAAGGCAAACAGGCTTGCATCCGTGTCTTCAAGCCCGCCGATCGAAGCAGAGATGATCTCGGCGGCGATGCGCGAGAAGGTAATGCCGTTGCCGCCATAACCCATCACGGCATGGATGCGCGGGTGCCTGGGAATGGCGCCGATGTAGGGGAGGCCAGTGGTCGTGGTGCCGAAGGAGCCGGTCCAGGCAAAGTCGGGCCGGGTGTCGAGGTGCGGAAACATCAGGTCGAGTTTTGCGGCAATGCGGGCGCTTTTGTCGGCTATCAGCTTATCGCGCCGCGTCTCGTCAAGGAATTCCTCGTCCTCGCCGCCGCAGATGACCCGGCCATCGGCGGTTGCCCTGACATAGAGGTAGGGATCCGACGCCTCCCAGATGAACGCCGCGCCCGGCCAGAGCTTCCGTGGTTGCGGACATGTCGCAATCGCCCATGTCGAGATGACCCGGTGAGCGGCCGCCGGCACGATGTCGATCAGCTCGTAACCGGTGGCCAGGACAACATGCCGTGCCGTGATGGTGAGGCCGTCCGTGGTTGCCACCACCACCTCATCGGCGCTGTCCTCGATCGCCGTCGCTTCGACGGGAGCGTATAAACGTGCCTTGCGCTCCAGCGCCTTGAGCAGCAGCCCTGCCGTCAGCTTGCGAGGGTCGAGCGCGATGTTGCCATGGCTCAGGATGGCGCCACCCCGATCGATGCCGAATGCTCCGGCCAATGGCGCCGATGTAAGATAGGTCGCGCCGATGCCGGCCATCTGCCGCGCCTCGGCTTCGTCCCGGAGTTCCGATGGGCCGAGCACGGTGCCAGCCAGATAAAGCGATTGGGTGCGGCTTATGCCGCAGTTGATGCCGAGTTCGGCGATGCGGGCGGCAAGGTTGGAAACGGCTAGCCGGGAGCGTCGCCAGGCCTGCCGTGCCTGGCCCTTGCCGATCATCCTCGAGAGCGTTGAAAGCGGCTGGTCGATCTCGAATTGCACAAGCGCGGTTGTTGCCGCCGTCGATCCTTTCAGCGGGCCACGCCGGTCGATGCAGATCACGGCGTGAGCGCCGGCTGTCAGCGCCTCGGCCATCATGGCGCCGCTGATGCCCATGCCGACGATCAGCACATCGGTCTTGACGTCCCGGGTCAGACTGCCAGTCGGTACCGCGGGCGCCCGATAGGCAGACCAGACGGGCCGGCCAGTGCTGAGGTCAAGTTTGCGGAGCATTGAGTTCTCCGGAGGCGCTGCTCAACGCTCCGGAGCTGGTGTTGTTCCGGCATCAAGCCCAGCCTGACAGCTCGCGCCGTACCATCGCTTCGATCACCGCCATGCCTTCAGGGCTGTCATTCAGGCATGGTATGTGGGCGAAGTTCTTGCCGCCGGCATGGTGGAAGGTCTCGGCCGCTTCGCGGCCAATCTCATCCAGCGTCTCGATGCAGTCGACTGAAAACCCCGGATTGACGATGGCGATCGACTTGACGCCGTCCTTGGCCAGTTTCTCCACAGTCTTGTCGGTGTAGGGCTGCAGCCATTCTTGCGCCCCGAAGCGTGATTGGAAGGTGGTGATCAGTTTTCTTTCGTCCCAGCCGAGCCTGTCGCGCAGCAGCCGCGTCGTCTTCAGGCAATGGCAATGATAGGGATCGCCCTTCTCAAAGTAGGGTTTTGGAATGCCGTGATAGGAGGCGATGACCACCTCGGGCTGGAAATCCAGGGTCGCCAGGTGCCGTTCGATCGAACTGGCTAGGGCCTCGATGTAGACTGGCTCATCATAATAGGGCGGCACGCTGCGGACGGCAGGTGCTGCCCGCATCTTCATCAAGGCGCGAAACAGCTGGTCGTTGGCGGTGGCGGTCGTCGTCGCCGAATATTGCGGATAGAGTGGAAAGCTCAGGATGCGATCGCAGCCTTGTGCGACCAGCCTTTCGGCGACGCTCGACGTCGAAGGGTTGCCGTAGCGCATCGCCCAGTCGACGACCACGTTGGGCAGATCGCGTAACGCCCCGGCCAATTTTTCACCTTGTGCGCGGGTATAGGTTCGCAAAGGCGACTCGTTCTTCTCCCGGTTCCAGATCCTGGCGTAGTTGGCGCCCGACTTCTTCGGTCGCGTGGTCAGCACCAGTCCATAGAGGATGGGATACCAGATCGCCTTGTTGAGTTCGATAACGCGTGGATCAGACAGGAACTCCCTGAGATAACGCCACATCGGCCTGAACTCGGTGCCGTCGGGTGTTCCAAGGTTGACCAGCATGACCCCTATCTTGCCGGTCTTGACGGGGGGATGCTCGACCGGTCGTGGGCCAGGGGCTTTCGCGGCTTTGGGATCGACAATAGTGGAAAGCGGCATATGGGTCTCCGAGACGTGAACCTAACCATCCTGCAGGAGCTTTCAATGCTGCGTCTGGCCGCACCTTGCAGCATGTCGCGGCGGATAGGATTCGCCCGACCTGCCGTAAGCTTCTGATAACCGAGGACACCTCCGGGCGACATGCATCAGGCCATGGAGATATAAACCCGCCCGGTTCCCCGGGCGGGCGATGTGGCGGAGCTGGACGAAATTACTTCGCCGGGATGGTCAGTGTCGCGCCCGGCATAAGCCGATGCGGCCTTTGGCCCTTGTTCGCCTCATAGATGAGCTTCCACTTGGTCGCATCGCCATAGGCCTTCTTCGCCAGATCCCAGTAGGTATCGCCGGTCACGACGACATGATTGCCGGTGGCTGGTGTGGCTTCAGCGGGCTTTGCCGGCTCGGCGGGCGCGGGCGTCGCCGGCGCAGTGGCCGGCGCGGGAGTGGTCTCGGCAGGCTTCGCCGGTTCGGCAGGTGCCGGCGGGGCCGGTGATGCAGGCGCGTTTTCCGTCGATATGGCTGGCGGCGTGTTGGCGATATCGCCTGAGTTGGCAGGCAATTCCGGCATTGCCGGTGCAGCCGGTTTGGCAGCCTCGGCCGGTGCCGGCGCTGCCGGTGCGGCCTCCGCCGGCTTTGCTGGTTCGGCGGCGGGAGCTGCCGCTGTCGTCGCGGCGATCTCGGTGATGCGGCCGTCGAGCTTCGGCGTATAGGGCCGGTGCGCGCCGAGATAGTCGGCCACGACCTGTTCGAGGCCAGGGCCGTAGTCGTAAGCGTTCTTGGCCTTTTCGGCGAAGACCTTGTAGCCGTCGCCGCCCTGGCGGACATAGTTGTTGGTGGCGACCAAATAGTCCTTGGTCGGATTTATCGGCGTCCAGGCGCCATTTTCCATCACCTCCACCGACTTGACGCGGCCGGCATTGGGTGCGACCGATCTGTCGAAGGAATATTTGAGGCCCGCCACCTGCGGGAAGCGGCCGGCGCCGTCCTCGATCTGGCTAAGCCCGCCTTCGAGGCCTGCGACAAGGTCCTTGCCGGAAATCTGGAAGGTCGCCAGCGTGTTCTGAAACGGCAGCACGGTCAGCACCTCGCCCATGGTGACGGTGCCCTTATCGATGGAGGCGCGCAGGCCGCCACCGTTGGAAATGACGATCTCGACGCCCTGTCCCTTGACCCGATCGAGGATGGCGTCGGAGACGAGATTGCCCATCGCGCATTCCTTGGCGCGGCAGCTTTCGCGGCTGCCGTCGATGACGTCGGTGGTCTCGGCCACTTCCTTGTTCTTCAAGGCCTCGATCGGCGCGCCAAGCTCCTTGATGCGGGCGAGCACGGCCGGGTCCGGCGTGATCGATTTGTCGAGATAGATCGGGTCGCCGCTTGCCGATTTGACGACGCCGTTGTCGTCGAACACCACCTTGAACTCGCCGAGATATTTCGAATAGGACGCCGCCTGCACCACCGGCACCTTGTAGCCGCCGGGGTTGTCGACCATGGTCGGGTAGGGGCCAGCCGCCTTCGGATCGGTATTGGACAGAAGCGTGTGGCTGTGGCCGCCGACCACGATGTCGATGCCAGGGATCTTGGCGATAACGTCGCGCTCCCTGTTGTAGCCGATATGGGTCACGGCGATGATCTTGTCGACGCCTTCTCCCTTGAGTTTCTCGACCTCGGCCGTGATCGACTTGACGTCGTCCTCGATTTTGATGTTGGGGCCGGGGGAGGCGAGTTCGGGCGTGTCGTTGGTGACGGCGCCGATGATGCCGATCTTCTGTCCACCGACCTCGACGACAACAGACGGCTTGACGCGGTCGCCGAGCTTGGACTGCGCGTTGGCCTTGACGTTGGCGCCGAGCACCGGGAACTTGATCATGTCGAGGAACGGCGCCAGCGCCGCCTCGCCGTCGTCGAATTCATGGTTGCCGAGTGCCATGGCGTCGAACTTCATGTCATTGAGGAACTCGCCTTCGACCTTGCCCTTGTATGTCGTGTAGAACAGCGAACCCTGGAAATTGTCGCCGGCGCTGAGCAGCAACACGTTCTGGCCTTCCAGCTTCTTGCGTTCCTGGGCAATGGCGGTGATCAGCCGGCCGGCGCCGCCGATGCATTCGCCCTTGGTCTCCTCCTCGGCCGAGCAGGTCGATTCGTATTTGTTGTTGCCTTCGATGCGGCTGTGCCAGTCATTGATGTGCAGGATGTTCAGTGTGTAGTCGGCAAAGGATGTGCCGGCCGACAGGCCAAGCGTCGAAGCGGAAAGGGCGGTAATGGCGGCAAGCTTCTTCATCTTCGTCTCCCGGTAGGCTGATCAGAGGCGTCTGGCGCCCTTGCTTGACTGGGTATTACAGCCAGCCTTTCGATCATGTTCCCATCGCGTTCGGGCCGACGCAAGCGGAAATGCGGCGGTATCTCCAGGCGCGAAACCTGGGGTATTTGCCGGCACAAAAAAACGGCGGCCGAGGGGCCGCCGTCGTTCTTTGTGACTGGAATGTTCGCCGAGTTCAGGTGCGCCGCGTCAGCACGAAATTCTGGCCGGCGGAGCTGGTGCAGTTGAGCTGGCTGGTCGACACCATCAGGCAATTGAAGCTTACCGGGGTTTGGCGGATCAGCGAGGTGCCGTTGATCTGTACCGACGTGGCGCCGGTCATCGTGTAGCTGCCATCGGCAAGCTTCTGTCCCGTGTCGGTGGCGACGGTCGTGAAGGTGCCGCCGGTGAAGGTCGACAGGCCGGTGCCCTTGGCATCGATCCAGGAACCTTCGACCCCTTTCGGGGCGGCGGCCATGGGCGGCGTATCTGGGCCGCTGGTGGCACAGGCAGCAAGCATCGAGGCAAGGGCGCCCGCCAGGCCCGTCGAAAGAACTTTGCGCGCAATCGTCATATGAAATCCTCTCCAAACGCGTCGTCCCAGAAATCGGGCCGATTTCTGGGAATTGACGCGAACGTCCAAAGTGCCGGGGTATGCTTTAGGCGTTCAACGGACGCACATCGCCACCCCAGGCCGCCTCCCTTCAATCGCCCGATTTCCGGGCGATTGCAAGGCAATGGCGCATAGTCCGGGTGGTGCTATCGGACGAGGATGTTGCGGAATTGCCACGGGTCGCTGCGGTCGAGGTCCTCCGGGAAGAGACCCGGGCGTCTGTCGAGCGGCGTCCAGTCGGTATAATAGCCCTTGACCGGCCCGAGATAGGGCGACTGCACGTCCAGGCAGCGTTTGTAATCCATCTCGTCGGCCTCGACGATGCCGGCGGCGGGATTCTCCAGTGCCCAGACCATGCCGGCCAGGACAGCCGAGGTGACCTGCATGCCGGTGGCGTTCTGGTAGGGGGCCAGCTTGCGCGCTTCGGCGAGTGACAGCTGCGAACCATACCAGTAGGCATTCTTGTCATGGCCGTAGAGCAGGACGCCGAGTTCGTCGACACCGTCGACCAGTTCGTTCTCGTCGAGCACGTGGTGCACCGGCTGCGGCTTGCCGGCGGCACCGAACATCTCGTCCAGCGACAGCATCGCATCGTTGCAGGGATGGTAGGCGTAGTGGCAGGTCGGGCGGTATTGAACCTTGCCCTTCTTGGAGCGCACTGTGAAGAAATCGGCGATCGAGATCGCCTCGTTGTGCGTTACCAGCAGGCCATATTGCGGTCCCGGCGTCGGGCACCAGGAGCGTACGCGGGTGTTGGCGCCGGGCTGCTCCAGGTAGATCGCGGCCTTTGAACCATGCTTGTGCTTCTTGCCGTTCTTGGGCATCCAGGTCTCATGCGTGCCCCAGCCGAGCTCGGCTGGCTGCAACCCCTCGGAGATGAAGCCCTCGACCGACCAGGTGTTCCAGAACACATCCATCGGCTTGGGCTTCTTGGTCCGCTGGGTGTCGCGCTCGGCGATGTGGATGCCCTTGACGCCGGCCTTCTTCATGAGTTTCGCCCAGCCCTCGCGGTCGTCCTGCGATGGCTCGGAGAATTCCATGCCAAGATCGGTGGCGAGGTTGACCAGCGCCTGCTTGACGAACCACGACACCATGCCGGGATTGGCACCGCAGGTGGATATCGCAGTGGCGCCGCCCGGCTTGTCGTGCTTTTCCTTGATCAGCGCCTCGCGCAACGCATAGTTGGTACGGCTGGCGTTGTCGGCCTTGGCGTCGAAATAGAAGCCAAGCCAAGGCTCGACGACGGTGTCGATATAGAGCACGCCGAGCTTGCGGCAGAGCCGCATCAGGTCCACCGAGCCGGTATCGACCGACAGGTTGACGCAGAAGCCCTGGCCACCGCCATTGGTCAGAAGCGGCGTCAAAAGCTTCTTGTAGTTCTTCTCGGTCACCGCTTCCTGGACGAAGGCGATGCCGCGCTCGTCGAGCAGCTTGCGATCGGTATCGCGCGGGTCGAGGACTGTCATGCGCGACTTGTCGAACTTGAAATGGCGCTCGATGAGCGGCAGCGTTCCGCGTCCGATCGAGCCGAAGCCGATCATCACCACGGGGCCGGTGATCTCACCGTAAACGGGCCAGTTTTCATTCGCCATTTTATCGGGCACTCCTTCAACTGCGTTCAAAAAGCTGGGCAACTGCGTTCAAAAGCTGGGCAACTGCGTGCAAAAGCCCGGCATTTTCGCGCAACGGCCATGCGCTACATCACAGATCATTGTCATAAACCAGCGAAAAGCGCCAACCAGCGACTACGCGTCCTTGGCCATTTGGTTAAGGACAGCGATCAGCCGATCGCGATCCGATGTCAGGCCCTTGTAGTCGAGCTGGGCGACATCGAGCGCTTCGAGCTGCGCGGCAAAGGACGCTGCCAGCGTCGCCCGGTCCGGGTGCCGCGCCAGCACGGCGAGCGGGTCGAGATGGATGCGGATGGTGAACAGGATGTCGCGTGAGGCGGGCAGTTTGCGCAGCGTCTGGCGCTCGACCCGGATGAAGGCGTGCGTCTTCACGTCACCGTCGGGGAAACGCGTCGGCCGGCTGGTGGCGCGGTCGATGCGCTCGATATTGGACAGTGGATGGTAGAGTGCATCGCCTGATTGGATCGACCAATTGTAACGTTCGACAGCCTGGCCCTGCAGGCCATCGAACATCCGGTTGATCAGATCGGCCGGCCTTGTGCCTGGGCCGAAGCCCGGCACCGGCTCGTGGATCTGCTGCAGCGGCTTGCCGAATTTTTCGACAAGCGACCAGGACGAGGGAAAGCACAGCGAACCCGCGGTGAGCCGCCAGCCATCTTCGCCCCGCCGCATGAGGATCAGGTCTTCCTGGACCAGCAGCGAGGCCGCGACGAGGGGGGCGCCGGCGAGGCTGGAGGGGATCGTGGGACGGCTCGTCGCACCCACGACCGCAACGCCCGCATCGCTGCGCCGGTGGGTGTCGGGAAATCTTTCCGGCAGGTAAGCGCCGAGCAATTCGAGCACTTCCTGCTGGGCGTCACGCGTACCGTCCTGCTCGACGAAGACGCGTTCAGGGATTTCGGCATAGAGCCGGCGCTTTTTAGCGAGGTAGGGCAGCAAATGGCCGTCTACCTCGATCCAGTTCGCGGGGTCGAGCGGCTTCAGCCCGATGGTGAAGAGTTTCGACGAGCCGTCATACGGCGTGTGGGCGGGTAGGGACGTCATGCCTCAGATCAGTTGACTTCAGATTAGTTTGGCCGGGATCAGCCCGCGCAGCGAATTGCCGACGAACAGCGCCTTGGCGGATTTCAGGTCATTCAAGCTGTAGATCGCTTCACCGGCGCGGCCTTCATCCAGAAGCGCGCCGCGCAGTACGCCAGGCAGCAGGCCGCAATCGAGCCGGGGCGTTGCCAGCACGCCGTCGCCGAAATCGGCGAAGACATTGGTGATCGTGCCTTCGCAGATCTCGCCGCGCTCATTGGCCAGCAGCACCTCATCGGCCTGGGTGACGAGGTATTCGGAGCGGGCATGGGTATAGAGCTGCCGCCGGCTGGTCTTGTGGCGCAGCAGCATGTTGCTCGAATCGAGCCTCGTCCGCGCCAGCCGCAGTGCCCACACCTTGTCGGCGGCAAGCGGTTCATAGGGCTGCGCCGAGGCGTTGGCCTGGCCATTGCGCGACAGGGCGAGCCGCGTGCGCATGGCGACGGGCGATCGATCGACCGCGTCGCTCAGGGCCTCGCCAACCCTTTGCGGATCATAGCTGAAGCCCAGTTCCGCCGCCGAGCCATAAAGGCGCGCAAGATGGCGATCGAGGCGCAGGAAGCCCGAGGCGGGCTCCCAGCGCATGGTCTCGATCAGCTCGAAACCGGCGGTGTCCCCGTCGCGAAACGGGCTTTGAGCAGACACTCCTGATACTCCTCTTCCGCGACCGAATCGAAGACGATGCCGCCGCCGACATTGTAAACGGCCTCGCCGCTGGCAAAGAGCGAGATGGTGCGGATCGCCACGGAAAAGCGCATCGTGCCGCCGGGCGCGATCCAGCCAATGGCGCCGCAATAGACATCGCGCGGCGTGGCCTCCAGATCGTGCAGGATCTCCATGGCGCGGATCTTCGGCGCGCCGGTGATCGAGCCGCAGGGAAACAGCGCCGCGAATACCTGTCGTATCGAGAGGCCGGGCAGCAGCTTGGCCCTGACGTCGCTCACCATCTGGTGCACGGTCGGGTAGGTCTCGATGCGGAACAGTTCCGGCACCTCCAGCGTGCCGACCTCGCTGATCAGCGATATGTCGTTGCGCAGGAGGTCGACGATCATCCGGTTCTCGGCCTGGTTCTTCTCGTCATTGCGAAGGAAATTCTTCTGCCGCTCGTCCTCGTCCCCGGTTGCGCCGCGCGGTGCGGTACCCTTCATCGGATGCGTCTCGATCATCCCCGCCGCATCGATCTCGAAGAACAGTTCGGGCGAGCGCGACAGGACGATCGGGTCGCCCAGCGCGATCAGGGCGCCATATTTCACGGGCTGGCGTTCGGTCAGCGCGTCGAAGGCGGCGAGCGGATCGCCGGACCATTGCGCGTGCACCGGAAAGGTCAGGTTGCCCTGGTAGCAATCGCCTTGCCTGATGTGCCGATGCAACCGCGAGAACCGCTTCTCGTAGTCCTCGAACGACCACGTTGCCCTTGCGTCGAAGATCGGGCCGTTGGTCGGCGTGCCTGGCGGCGGCACCGCTTCTTCATCAGGAGCATCGAAGACCCCGAGGCAGACCAGCGGGGCCCGGCGCCGGCCCGGCAGCAAGGGAACGAGTTTCGGTTCGAGCAGGTAACCGGCCTCGTAGGAGAAATAGCCGGCCAGCCATTTGCCGGCATCGTGCGCGGCCTGCGCCGCTTGCAACGCCGCCGGGAAGTCTTTGGGCTCATGCGCAACGATGACATCGGCCGGCCGCTTGAAAACGAGCTGGCGCGCGCTTTCGTCGTTGCGGAAAATTGCTGCGGGCAGGGACATGGGAACCGGGATCGATGGAGCTGACGATCGCTCTATATAGGGGGCCGGGCGCGCGCAATCGAGGGAACGGCACCCTGTCCCTCAAAGCCGACCTTTGCCGGATCGAACCTTGCCGACAAAAGAAAGCGGCGGCGCCCTTGGCGCCGCCGGTCGCATGGCCTCTGTATCCGTCGTTCAGGTATTGCTGGCGGTTCCGGCCGTCGGAAACTGCTTGGCGAATTCGGCCTCGTTGCCAGCGGCGAGCAGCTTGGCCTGCTCGATCCAGCGCTCGCGCGCGATGCGGCCGTCGAAGTTCATCACCTCCTCGATCCGCTTGATGTCGGCTGGTGTCCAGCCGGCGATCTGGGCGTATGTGGTGACGCCTTGCGCCTTGAGCAGCTTTTCGTTGACTGGGCCGATGCCGATCAACCGGCGCAGATTGTCGGGCTTGCCCGACGCCGGCTTGGCCGCTGCCGGTGCGGTCTTCTTTGCAGCGGGTGCTGCCTTGGGCACGGTCGAAGTCTTCGCCGGAGCCTTGGTCGCCGGAGCCTTGCTCTGCGAAGCCATGGCTGCCGGTGCCGAAGCAGTTGCGGGTTTGGCGGCCGCGGGCTTCGGTGCTGCCTTTGCCGGGGCCGCCTTCGCGGCGGCTGGCTTGGCTGCCGCCGCAGCGGATTTTGCAACGGCTGACGTCGACATCAGGGCTGCCGGTGGCTGACTTGACGCCTTTGCTCCGCCGGTGCCCGACGAGGCCTGGGCCTCGCGCAGCTGACGCTCGAGGTCGGAGCGGCTCTTGCCGCATGCACTGAGTTCGCCGGTCAGGCGGTCGCTGTCGGCGCGCAGCTTGTCGCGCTCGCTGCGGGTGCGATCGAGGTCGCCGCGAAGACTGTCGAGCTCACCGCGCAGGCGCCCCCAGATGAACCAGCCGACCAACACGCCTACCAACAACGCCAGGACCACGTAGAAAAAAGTGCCCATTGTCTCTCTCCAGTCAGATCCGTCTGCCGTGGGTCATGGCCTTCGGCGCAGGACTACTCGATGATGGTTCCGCGGTTCGCGGAACAGCCGGCTTCGGTCAAGCTGTCGGCGATCGGCTTTGCCTGCCCATGGCCAACGGCCGTTGTCGCGTTCGCCTGATCGCCACCGCCGGCTGAGATTTCCCTCGCCGATCCGCATGCGCTCCGGCTGAGCTTAAACGGAAAGCTACCATAGAGCTTGCGGAAAGCTATGGGAAAACGTCGATGTAGAGTTCTTCAAGAACAAATATTTAGGGCAAGAAAAGTGCGGCCCGAACATGCATTCCGGCTAAACTGTTCTTGCCGGGCGAGAGGCGTCTCAATCGTCGAGCGTTTCCAGTTCGTCAATCAGACCGCCGATGACGCCGAGCCCGATCTGCCAGAAGGCCGGATCGGTGGCGTCGAGGCCGAAGGGCGCCAGAAGCTGCGAATGATGCTTGGTGCCGCCGGCACGCAGCATCTCGAAATATTTGTCCTGAAAGCCGCGTTCGGCATTCTGGTAGACGGCGTAGAGCGAATTCACCAGGCAGTCGCCGAACGCATAGGCATAGACGTAGAAGGGCGAGTGAATGAAGTGCGGAATGTAGGTCCAGAACACCTCGTAGCCCTCGCGCAACTTGATCGCCGGCCCCAGGCTTTCGGCCTGCACCTCCAGCCAGAACTCGCCCAGCCTGTCGGATGTCAACTCGCCGTTGCGGCGCTCGGCATGCACCTTGCGCTCGAATTCATAGAAGGCGACCTGGCGCACCACGGTGTTGATCATGTCCTCGACCTTCTGGGCGAGCATGGCTTTGCGTTCGCGCCGGTCGGTGGTCCGCTCGAGCAGCGAGCGGAAGGTCAGCATCTCGCCGAAGACGGATGCCGTCTCGGCCAGCGTCAGCGGCGTCGAGGCCATCAGCGCGCCCTGGCCGGCGGCCAGCACCTGATGCACGCCGTGCCCAAGTTCATGCGCCAGCGTCATCACGTCGCGCGGCTTGCCCATGTAGTTGAGCAGCACATAGGGGTGAGCCGAGGGTACGGTCGGATGTGCGAAGGCACCCGGCGACTTGCCCGGACGCACCGGCGCGTCGATCCAGTTGCGGTCGAAGAAGGTGCGCGCGATCTCGGCCATCTCGGGCGAGAAGCGGTGATAGGCCGACAGGACCGTGTTCCTGGCCTCACCCCAGCCGATCACCGCCTGCGGCGTCTCCGGCAAGGGCGCGTTGCGGTCCCAGTGGTTCATCACCTCCATGCCGAGCCAGCGCGCCTTCATCGCATAATAGCGGTGCGACAGGCGCGGATAGGCCTCGCGCACGGCGGTGGCGAGCGCATCGACCACGCCGCGTTCGACGCGGTTGGCGAGGTGGCGTGAATCGGCAATGTCCTCGAAGCCGCGCCAGCGGTCCGAAATTTCCTTGTCCTTGGCAAGCGTGTTGGTGATCAGCGTGAAGGTGCGCAGGTTCTTGCGGAAGGTCGTGGCCAACGCCTCCGAGGCGCGGCGGCGGACCTCGCCGTCGGCATCCTGCAAGCGATTGAGGGCCGGCTCCAGGGTCAGTTCCTCGCCGTCGATATCGAAGCGAAGATCGGTCATCGTCTCGTCGAACAGGCGGTTCCAGGCGCCGCGCCCGGTTATCGATTTCTCGTGGAAAAGCTGCTCGACGCGGTCCTCGAGCTGATAGGGCTTGTCCATTCTGAGATCGAGCACCCACGGGCGGTAATGCCCGAAGGCGGGATCGGCGGCCAGCGCGCCCTCGATCGCCGCATCGTCGATCAGGTTCAGCTCGAGCGCGAAGAACAACAGATGCGCGCTGGCGTCGGTCATCTTCTCCTGGATGTCGCCATAGAGCTTGGCGCGCTGCGGATCGGCGGTATTGCCGGCATAGACGAGGCCGGCATAGGAGACGATGCGGCCGATCAGTTCCTCGAGCGCCTCGTACGCGGCCAGTGCCTCGCCCAGCCTGCCGGTAGTTCCGCGCCCGGCCTCGGCGGCGAGCGTGCCTTTCCAGCGGGCCTCGAATGCGACGGTGTCGGCCGCCGCCTTGGCAATGTCACGCTTCAGTTCCGGCGCGTCCATGCCGGCATAAAGGTCGGCGAGGTTCCATTCCGGCAGATCGCCAAGCCCGGCAGCGCCCTGACCGGACGCTGGCGCTGCAATCCGCCGATCAAACATCATGCGCATCGAGATACCTTCTTTGAATCAAATGGCCTGGGTTGAATCACGTGGCCGCAATCACGGAGCCGGACTCAACGGGAATGGAGAAGCCGGTCAAATCCTAAGGAATTCGTTCACCGGGTTTTTTGAAACCTTATTTAGAACCCTGTGCCAAGATGATCCATGGGGTTTTCGGGCGCGGGCGAAGCAAGACAGTCATGACAGGTTCCATACTCATAGTCGATGACGATCCCGTGCAGCGCCGGCTGCTCGAGGCCGCGGTGACGCGGTTCGGCCATACCGCCATCGTTGTGGATGGCGGTACCGCCGGCCTCGAAGTTCTCGACGGGCCTGGCGCCCGCGATGTCTCGGTCGTGATCCTCGACCTTGTCATGCCCGGTCTCGACGGCATCGGCGTGCTGAAGGCGATGCGCGAGCGCGACATCAGCGTGCCGGTCATCGTGCAGACCGCGCAGGGCGGCATCGAAACCGTGGTTTCGGCGATGCGCCACGGCGCTTTCGATTTCGTCGTCAAGCCGGCTTCGCCCGACAGGCTGCAGGCCTCGATCTCCAATGCGCTCAAGGTCGAGGCGGTAGAGGGCGAGGTCAAGCGCACGTCGCGCAAACGCGGCGGGCTGCTGACCTTCAGGGACATGATCACCCACAGTCCGGCCATGGACCGGGTGATACGTCTCGGCCAGAAAGCGGCGGCCTCTCACATCCCGATCCTGATCGAGGGCGAGTCGGGCGTCGGCAAGGAACTGGTGGCGCGTGCCATCCAGGGCAGCGGCGACCGCCGCTCGAAACCCTTCGTCACCGTCAATTGCGGCGCCATTCCCGACAATCTGGTGGAATCCATCCTGTTCGGCCATGAGAAAGGCTCATTCACCGGCGCCACCGACAGGCACACCGGCAAATTCGTCGAGGCGCATTCCGGCACGCTGTTCCTCGACGAGATCGGCGACCTGCCGCTCGACGTCCAGGTCAAGCTGCTGCGCGCCGTCCAGGAAGGCGAGGTCGATCCGGTCGGCGGCCGCTCGACCGTCAAGGTCGACATCCGGCTGATTTCGGCGACGCACCGCAACCTCCTGCAACAGGTCAAGGACGGCAAATTCCGCGAGGATCTGTTCTACCGGCTGAACGTCTACCCGATCTTCGTGCCGCCTTTGCGCGACCGCCGCGACGACATTCCTCATCTGGTCACGCATTTCATGGAGAAGGTGGCGCCGGCCGACCCGCGCCACCGGCTGAAAGGCATTTCGGCGGCAGCACTTGCGGTGCTGCAGGCTTATGACTGGCCCGGCAACATCCGGCAGCTCGAAAACGCCGTCTTCCGCGCCTCGGTGCTGTGCGAAGGCGATGTGTTGACCGCCGATGACTTCCCGCAGATCCGCGCGCAGGTGGAAGGCACCCTCAATCTCGACGCGGACGACACATTGGAAGCAAGCAGCGTTGCGCCGCCGCCGTCGCTGGAGCCGCGCGACGAGGACGTTGTGCCCGACGAGACCGCTCCGGCGGCTGTGCTGCCGGCCGGGGTCCAGGCCCGCTTCGGCACGCTGCGGGCGCTCGACGAGCGCGGCAATGTGCGTGCGCTGGCCGACGTCGAGCTCGAAATGATCAAGCTCGCCATCGATCACTACAATGGCCAGATGAGCGAGGTCGCCCGCCGGCTCGGCATCGGTCGCTCGACGCTTTACCGCAAGCTCAAGGAATATGGCATCGACCCGGAAACCGGCCGCGTCGACAGGCTTGCTTCCTGAGCCGCAAGGCAGGCACCAGTTTCCCTCGTCATTATATGGTTCGACAGAGCGCCGTCGCCGGATAATGGCGGCGCTCGACGGGGTATTGTTCACGCATTGAGGCCGGCGGTAACAGATCGTGTTCGGCCCAAGCCGGAATCCTGATCTAAACCAGCGGTTTACCAAGAAACCTTGCGGACAATTTTTGACGGGATATCGCCATGGTCTTACCGCATTTTGGCTTCAATAAGCGATGATTAACCATTAGGATCGATATTCGGATGTGAAAACGACACGTCCGTTTGGGCAAATCCGGGGACAAACGGCAGCCTGCAAGGCCTTTTGATTTGAACAGAATCGAACGACTCACAAACGGGCGGCACTATCATTTGAGCGTCTGGCCGAGATGGTTGGCGGCGGTGATTGTCGCATTTGGTTTTGTTGCCGCGGCCGCCACGGGCGCCCAGGCCGAAGTTCGTTCACTGAAGCTCTACCATCTTCACACGCATGAGAAGGCGGAGATCGTCTACAAGCGCAATGGCCGCTACGTTCCCGAAGGCCTGAGGAAGATCAACATCATTTTGCGCGACTGGCGTCGCAACGAGCCGACCAAGATGGACCCGCGTCTGCTGGATCTGGTCTGGGAGGCGTATCGGGAAAGTGGCGCCACCGATTATATCCAGGTCGTCTGCGGCTACCGTTCGCCGTCCACCAATTCGATGCTGCGCAGCCGCAGCCGCGGTGTCGCCGAGAAGAGCCAGCATATGCTTGGCAAGGCGATGGATTTCTACATTCCCGGCGTACCGCTGAAGAAGCTGCGCAACATCGGCCTCAAGATGCAGGGCGGTGGTGTCGGCTATTACCCGACCTCCGGTTCGCCATTCGTCCACATGGATGTCGGCAATGTGCGCCACTGGCCCGGCATCAGCCGCCAGGAACTGGTCAGCCTGTTCCCCAATGGCAAGACGCTGCATGTGCCGAGCGATGGCCGGCCGCTGCCCGGCTATGAACAGGCGCTGGCCTCCTACAAGTCGCGCAAGGGTTCGGGCACACCGAATATCGAAGTGGCCAGCGCCGGCGGCAGCGGCAAGAAATCCGGCGGGTTCCTCGCTGCCTTCTTCGGCGGCGGTGGCGATGACGAGGCCGACGACAGCGCAGACGTCGAGACCGCTTCGGCCGCACCCGCGCCCAAGGCTAGAAATCTGAAGCCGGCCGCGACAGCCAAGAGCGGCAACCTGCCTGGCATCGCCATCGTGGCCCCCGAGAATGCCCAGCGCGCCGACATTCCGCAGATTGCCGACGAGCAGGCTCCGGAACCGGAGAAGGACACGCCGGAGACAATCATCGCGGCGCTGCCGGCCAAGGAAATCCCGCTGCCCGATTTCGCGCCTCGGCCGAAGGCCGATGTCGGCGCACAGACGCCTGAAAACGTTCCCTTCGCCACGGCGGATGCGACGACCACCACGGAACAGGCCGTGGCGACCGCGCAGGCGCCGGCGAACATGCCTTTCGGCAAGGCCGATCCGGCGGCGCTGGCAGCGGCGGCCGATCCGGCGCAGGTCGCCGTCAACAATATCCCCTTGCCGACATGGCGTCCCGAACGCACGCTGCCGGCGGATCTCGCGCCGCCGCCCAGCAAGGATGTGCTGATGGCGCTGGCCGAAACGGCTGACCAGGGCAAGACCGCGACGGATGCGTTCTCCGTGCTGCCGACGGCGCGTCCCGAGCCGGCCAAGCCGGATGCCGTCAAGGCCGTGCTCGACGAGGCCAATGCCAAGGCCGGCACGGCCGACGAATATCAGCTCGCCTCGCTGGCCGTAGAACCGCGTTCAGCCTTCAACGATCCGTCTGGCGTCGATGCGGCGTCGCCGCGCCAGGCTGTTGCCGGCCGGCCGGCCGGTTCGGATCCGGCCGCCGCGATCGGCGCCGGTGTGAAGACGACCCGCAAGGAGGCCAGGGCCACCGCCCGCGATCAGAAGCCTGGCCCCAGGGCCGTGGTGGTTGCCGCAGCGCCGCAGGCCGCCCGCTGGGCACTGACCAGCGGCGAGAACGTCGCCACCGTTTCGAGTGCGACGACCGCGCCGGGTTACGCCTACAACATCGTGCATACGCCGCCTAGCGAGGTCTATACGGCCGGCTTCCAGCAGGACAATCAGGTGGCCGACGCCAATCGCTTTACCGGCAACGCCGTCAAGTTCCTGTCTGTCGCCCGCTTCCAGACGAAGTAACGAACAGGCCGCAGTATGAGGCCGCGCCGGGCGACCCGCGCGGCTTTTTGCTGTCCCAGGGTGCGATGCATGCGGCCTCCGACCCCTGAGGATCACGCGCGGCTGAACTTCTCGTGAAGCGGGAACGGCCCGCTCATTTCCGGTTTAGTGTGGGTACGCTCAACCCGAGGATATTCATGAAAAAGATTCTACTGGCATCAGTTATGGCGCTGGCGGCAGCATCGGCCGCGATCGCGCCATCACAGGCGGAGACCGTTGTCGTCAAGACCGACAATCATATGCACATGATGAAGAAGCACTGCCGCACCAGGGTGGTGACGCACTGGCGGCACCATCACAAGGTGACGGAGACGGTCAAGGTCTGCAACTGATCGCAGTCTGGACTAGCCAGTCAAAAAGGCCCGGTCGACGCTCGTCGGCCGGGTTCATGCCGTGCGGAAAGACGCTATTTCCCGAGTTCGCTGGCAGCGCGCGCTAGCGCTTCGATCTCGTCCCACTTGCCGGCCTTGACCATGTCGTCGGGCGCCACCCATGAGCCGCCGACGCAGATGACATTGGACAGGCTGAGATAATCGGCCGCGTTCTTGCCGGTGATGCCGCCGGTCGGGCAGAACTTGACGTCCGCCAGCGGCGAGGCAAAAGCCTTAAGCGAAGCGATGCCGCCGGACTGTTCGGCCGGGAAGAATTTCAGGAAGCGCAGGCCGGCTTCGCGCGCGGCCATGATCTCGCCGGGCGTGATGGCGCCGGGCAGCAGCGGAACCTCGCTGTCGGAGGCGGCAGCCAGAAGTTCGCGGGTGATGCCGGGGCTGACGATGAAGCGCGAACCGGCCGCGGCCGCTTCGTCGAACTGGCTGGCATCCAGAATGGTGCCGGCGCCGACGATGGCTTCCTCGACTTCGCCCGCCACGCGACGGATCGCTTCGAGCGCATCCGCGGTCCTCAGCGTGATCTCGATCGCCGGCAGACCGCCACGCGCCAGGGCACGGGCCAGCGGCACCGCATCGGCAACGTTGGCGATCTTCAACACCGGAATGACCGGCTGGCCATTGAGGAGCGACAGGAGGTTCTCGGTCTTGCTGGACATTCGGTCTCTCCTTGTCGGGGGCGTATCGAAGGGAATTTCAACCGATTAGCAGACAGGTATTGCCCTGTCCACGGAACCCATCGCGGCGCGATGTCACGCGTTGCCGCTCAGCTTAAAGGTTCTTTCCCGACAGGGCCATGACAGACGGATCGAACCCGTTTCACTTGAATCGGCTTCTACTAGCGTCTAGTTGCTCTGGCAATGACAACACTGCCCGCGCCATCCCAGCCAGCCCGCGTCGCCGCGCTCTACCGTTTTGCCCGGCTCGATGCTTTCGAAGCGTTGCGCGCTCCGCTTGCGGCCTTCTGCTGCGGGCGCGGCATCAAGGGCACGCTGCTCCTGGCGCATGAGGGCATCAACGGCACCGTCGCCGGCAGCGACGAAGCGATCGCCGCGCTGATCGAACACATCGAAGCGATCGACGGCCTGTCGGGTCTCGAGGTCAAGTACAGCAGTGCCGCGGCCATGCCTTTCCACCGCATGAAGGTGCGGCTGAAGCGCGAGATCGTCACCATGGGCGTCGAGACCATCGACCCGGCGGCAAGTGCGGGCACCTATGTGGAGGCGGGCGACTGGAATGCGCTGATCTCGCAAGCCGACACGATCGTCATCGATACGCGCAACGCCTATGAGGTCTCGATCGGCAGCTTCAAGGGCGCCGTCGACCCGGCGACGGCGAGCTTTCGCGAATTCCCGGCCTGGGTGGAAGCGCATCGGGCGGATCTCGAAGGACGCAAGGTGGCGATGTTCTGCACCGGCGGCATTCGCTGCGAAAAGGCGACCGCCTATGTGAAGTCACTCGGCTTCGAGGACGTGTTCCACCTCAAGGGGGGCATCCTCAAATACCTTGAGGAGGTTCCAGCGGAGCAGAGCCTGTGGCAAGGCGAGTGCTTCGTCTTCGACGAGCGGGTTTCGGTGTCGCACGGCCTCACCGAGGGTGATGCGGAGCTTTGCCGTGCCTGCCGCCATCCGCTGACGGCAAGCGAGCTGGCTTCGCCTCGATATGCCGCCGGCGTTTCTTGCCCGCATTGTTTTGACGCCCGCTCGGACGAAGACCGGAAGCGCTACGCGGAGCGGCAGCGACAGGTCGAGTTCGCGCAAGCGCGGGGCAGGGGACCGCACATCGGGTCCTGATCGAGGGCGCCGGGGCCGGGCAAACCGGGGCACTGTCATTGCAATGTCAAACTTCGGGACCTACGTCTTCGGCGTTCGAAACCTGCCCGTTCGGCTGGGCAAATCCTGGAGGCATCGATGTTCGATCCCAAGAAGCTTCTCGACGATCTGCTCGGCTCGCAAGTTCCCGGTGCTAGCGGCACGGTCCGCGACAAGGCCGGCCAAGCGGTGCAGATGGCCAAGGACAATCCGCTGGCCGCCGGTGCGCTGGCCGCCGTGCTGCTTGGGACCGGCGCCGGCCGGCAGGTGACGGGTGCCGCGGTGAAGCTCGGCGGACTGGCCGCCATCGGTGGTCTCGCCTACAAGGCCTACCAGAACTACAAGGCCGGCAACGCACCGGAACAGGTGCCCGCCGCCGGCGAGCCGGAATTGCTGCCGCCGCCCAAGGACACCGCCTTCCACCCGTCGCAGGCGCCGCAAGGCGAGGATGAGTTCACGCTGACCTTGGTGCGGGCGATGATCTCGGCGGCCAAGGCCGACGGCCATGTCGACGACGAAGAACGGCGGAAGATCGCCGGCAAGCTCAGCCTCGCCGGGATCGGCACCGATGCGGAAAAATTCCTGATGGCGGAACTGGAGAGCCCACTCGACCTCGACACGCTGGTGGCGGGTGCTCATACTGATGCGCAGAAGCTCGAACTCTACACGGCGTCGCGCCTCACGATCGACCCCGACACGCGCGCCGAGCGCGGTTACCTCGACCTGCTTGCGGGGCGGCTCGGCCTGCCGGACTCGCTGATCGACCATGTCGAGGCGACGGTTTCGGCGGCGAAAGTGCCCACGGCCGAGGGTACGCCACCCAATCCGCAGTGGTAACCCGGATTGGCACAAGGCCGTGGAGGCGTTAACCTTTCGTTAACTCAGGAAGCGCATGATTCTACACAGTCGGATCGGCTTTTCCTCCTCCCAAGCCCGGTTCAGATCAGGGCGGTCGCCAATGACCGCCCTTTTTGTCCGTCCTCGCCGGCTGCCCTCCAAGTAAATGGGTTCACTTTTCGAGGCCATGTCCCAGTGGCCGCGCTTGCCATCGCTGCCATCATTTGCGATGCCTTCTCCACCCGAACCAAATTTGTAGATCAGGCGAGCACGCACATCGCTGCCGGAGGACATCAGCCATGACCGAGCAAAAGACCGCCATCGTCACCGGGGCCGGCACCGGGATCGGCAAGAGCGTAGCCACGGCATTGCTCAAGGCCGGCTGGAATACGGTGTTCTGCGGGCGCCGCAAGCCGGTGCTGGATGCCGCGATCGCCGAGATCGGGCCGACCGAGGCCAGAGCGTTGGCGGTTGCCTGCGACATCAGCAAGGCCGGTGAGGTCGACGATCTGTTCGAGACCGTGGCGGAGGCTTTCGGGCGGGTCGATCTGCTCTTCAACAATGCAGGCATGGGCTACAAGTCGACGCCGATCGACGAGATCCCGGTCGAGGTCTGGAACGATATCGTCGGCGTCAACCTCACCGGATCTTTCTTGTGCGCGCGCGCGGCCTTCGGCGCCATGCGCAAGCAGAAGCCGATGGGCGGCCGCATCATCAACAATGGTTCGGTGTCGGCCTATGCGCCGCGCCCGGGCTCGGTGCCCTATACGGCGACCAAGCACGCCATCACCGGGCTGACCAAGACGCTGGCGCTCGATGGCCGCCCCTATGACATCGCCTGCGGACAGATCGACATCGGCAATGCATTGACCGACATGGCGCAGCCGATGACCGTCGGCGTGCCGCAGGCCAATGGCTCGATATCAGCCGAAGCGGTGATGGATGTCCAACGCGTCGCCGACGCGGTCGTGCACATGGCCAGCCTGCCGCTCGACGCCAACGTGCTGTTCATGACCGTGATGGCGACCAAGATGCCGTTCGTGGGGCGTGGGTGAGCAGCGGGCGCTGGCGGCGCTTTTGCCCGTGCCTCATTTTTCCGCCAGCGGCACGCCGGGCTTGAAGAGTAGAATGGGCCTGATCTCGTAAACGGCGGTCGGATTGACACGACGAAGATCGCGCGCGATCGCGATGGCGTCGTCCCTGGTGACGCAGTCGACGACATAGAGGCCGAGCAACTGTTCCTTGGTCTCGGCGAAGGGCCCATCGATGATCATACCGTCGCCCGGGCCGCGCAAGGTGCAGGCATCCCGTGTCGTTCCCAGACGCGCTGACGGCCCAAGCGTGCCTTCCGCATGAAGCCTGCCGTTGATCTTGAGCAACTCGGCCATCAGCGCCGCATCTTCCTGCGGCGTCAGCGCCTCGATCGCATCTTCCACGTGATAGGCAAGGATTGCATAGAACATGCGAGATTCCCCCATTGGTCCTGATACGGGAATTCGTAGCCGTTTTCGGTATGCCCGCACAGCCTTGGCTACGCGCCTCCGGACGGCTCATGACACCGTCATGGAATGCGGTGGCAAGCTATCCGGCTCGCGCGGCGACGCTGATGCTCACTTGGCCAGAAACGCCCCGATCCGCTCCAGCGCGCGCAGGATGTTCTCCTCGGAATTGGCGTAGGAGAGCCTGATGTAGCCTTCGCCGAGAATGCCGAAATCGGGGCCGCCGATCAGCGCCACACCGGCCTCGTCGAGCAGGGCCGAGGCGAGCTTCTTGGCCTTCCAGCCGGTCTTCGAGACATTGGGGAAGGCATAGAACGCGCCCTTGGGCGTGATGCAGGAGATGTTTGGCAGGGCATTCAGGCCCTCGACCACGATTTTCCTGCGGCGGTCGAAGTCGCGCATCATGGTGTCGACGTCGTCCTGCGGGCCGTCGATCGCCGCGATGCCGGCGAACTGGCTTGGCGCGTTGACGCAGGACCAGCAATTGACCGCCAGCTTGCGCACCTTGTCGTAGAGGTGGGCGCCCTTGTCGCCGTTCGGCCAGATCGACCAGCCCATGCGCCAGCCGGTCATCGCCCAGGTCTTGGACCAGCCGTTGAGCACGATCAGCCGGTCACGGATCTCGGGAAAGCCAAGCAGCGAGCAATGCGTCTCGCCGTCATAAGTCATGACATCGTAGATTTCGTCGGAGAGAATGGCGACGTCTGGATGCTTCTCAAGCCCCTTGACCAGCTTCTCGATCTCGGCGCGCGGGGTGACGCCGCCGGTCGGGTTGGCCGGCGAGTTGAGGATCAAGAGCCTGGTCTTCGGCGTGATCAGCCCCAGCGTCTCTTCGGCCGAGAAGGCGAAGCCGTTCTCCTCGCGCATCGGCACGGGAATGGGGGTTGCACCGGTGAACTCGATCATCGAGCGGTAGATGGGAAAGCCGGGGTCGGGATAGAGGATCTCGGCGCCGGGCTCGCCGAACATCAGGATGGCGGCGAACATGGTCGGCTTGCCGCCGGGCAGGATCATCACCGCCTCCGGCGAGACCTCGACGCCGGTGGTCGTCAGCGTGCGTCGCACCACCGCCTCGCGGGTCGCCAGCAAGCCATTGGCCGGCGTGTAGCCATGGTGGCCGTCACGCAGCGCCTTGATCGCCGCCTCGACGATGTGTTGCGGCGTCTTGAAGTCGGGCTGGCCGATGCCGAGATTGACGATGTCGCGGCCCTGGCTCGCCAGCGCCGTCGCCCGGGCCAGCACGGCAAAAGCGTTTTCCTCGCCGAGACGGTCGAAGGCCGAAATCGTGTGGAGCATTTTTCCCGTCCCTGTGGTTCTTACTGTTGGCGAGCGTTTTTGTGAGCGTCCGCCCGCAAAAGTCAAACGGATTGGAGTTTTCGGTGTCGGAAAATCTCAAAGACTGGCAGCCGCGTCCGCGCCCGGAGCGCAAGGTTCTGGAGGGCCGCTATGTCAGGCTCGAGCCATTGAGGGCCGCAACACATGGCGACGGCCTCTATGAAGCATCGTCCGTGGCCGACGTCGACGGCCGCTTCGCGTGGCTGCCCGACTATCCGCCGGAAACCCGCGCCGCCTTCCAGCCCTGGCTGGACAAGGTGGAGGCGAGCGAGGATCCGCTGTTCTTCGCTATTGTCGACAAGGCAAGCGGCAAGGTCGCCGGCCGCCAGACGCTGATGCGCATCGATCCGACCCATGGCGTCATCGAGATCGGCAACATCTACTGGGGACCCCTCATCTCGCGCAAGCCGGCGGCGACGGAAGCACAGTTCCTGTTCATGAAATACATCTTCGACGAACTCGGCTATCGCCGCTACGAATGGAAGTGCAACAACCGCAACGGGCCGTCGAAGCGCGCGGCGGAACGGTTCGGCTTCAAGTTCGAGGGTATTTTCCGCCAGCATCTCATCGTCAAGGGTGAAAACCGCGACACCGCGTGGTATTCGATCATCGACAAGGAATGGCCGGCTCTGCGCAAGGCTTATGAAGCCTGGCTCGATCCGGCCAACTTCGACGCCAATGGCCAGCAGAACCGCCGGCTCGAGGATTTTCGCGCGGAATTCGGCGCCTAACGGGAGTTTGCCATTTGGCGCATATCCACGATCACAGCGGGCACGATCACGGCGGCGGCCATGTGCATGGGTCGACGGACCAGAAGCGCGTCCTGATCGCGGCCTGCCTGACCGCCGGCTTCATGGTGGCCGAGGCGCTCGGCGGCCTGTTTACCGGGTCGCTGGCGCTGCTGGCCGATGCCGGCCACATGCTCGCCGACGCCATTGCGCTCGGCCTGGCCTGGTATGCCTTCCATCTGGCGGGCCGGCCGGCAACCGGCCAGCTCACCTACGGCTTCGGCCGCGTCAAGACGCTGGTGGCCTACACCAATGGCATCGCCATTTTCGTCATCGCGCTGTGGATCGTCTACGAAGCGTGGAATCGCTTGCTGACACCGGCGCCGGTGCTGGGCGGGCCGATGCTGGTGGTGGCGATCCTCGGCCTGCTGGTCAATATCGGCTCCTTCCTGGTGCTGCATGGCGGCGATCGAGACAACCTCAACATGCGCGGCGCCATCCTGCATGTGCTCGGCGATCTGCTCGGCTCGGCAGCCGCGATCGTCGCGGCACTGGTCATCCTGGCGACCGGCTGGACGCCGATCGACCCGATCCTGTCCGTGCTGGTATCGCTGCTGATCCTGTCCACCGCGTGGTCGCTGATGCGCGCCGCCGCCCACGTCCTGCTCGAAGGCGTGCCGCCAAGCCTCGATCGCGACCTGATCGCCGGGGACATTCAGGCAACGGTCCAGGGCGTGCGCGAGGTGCACCATATGCACATCTGGTCGCTCGACGGGTCGAGCAGCATGGCGACGCTGCATGCCTGCCTCAACGAGGGCGTCGATGCCCATCAGGCGGTCAGCGCCATCAAGAAGCGGCTTGCCAGCGAGCACGGCATCAGCCATGCCACCGTGGAACCGGAATTCGGCCGGTGCGCCGACGATGGCGACGACCATCATCACGAGCATGAGCACGATGCGGCCGCGCATCACGGCCACTATCACTAGGATCGATCGATGACCATTGATCGGACCTGCCTCAGGAGTCCTCCAGCTTTGCAACTCAGCTCGATGAACGACCGCCGTTCCGGTGCGGCATGATGGACCGTGACACGCGCAATGCGGCCATTGCGGCGGTCTGGATCATGCTTCTGTTCGGCATTGCCGCTTTCTACCTGCCGACCGTGATGTTGGCACTCGGCAGTTATTCGACCGTGCTGGCGGGTATCTTCGGCACCGTCTTCGTGCTGGCGTTTTTCCTGGTGTTCTGGTTGCGCGCGCGCACCCAGCGCAAAAATCGGAAGTAAGGGATATCGGACATGCGCATTCTGATCACTGGCGCCGCGGGCATGGTCGGCCGCAAACTCATCGCCCGGCTGGCCAAGGACGGCACGCTGCGCGGCGAGAAGATCACGGCGCTCGACCTCCACGACATCGTGCCGCCGCAGGCGCCAGCCATGGACGGCGTCAGCGTCGCGCTGCACACGGGGGACCTTGCCGAAGCAGGCGCCGCGGAAAGCCTGGTTGTGTCGCGCCCCGATGTCGTCTTCCACCTCGCCGGCATCGTGTCGGGTGAGGCGGAAGCGAATTTCGACCTCGGCTACCGCGTCAACCTCGACGGCACGCGTGCGCTGTTCGACGCCATCCGCCTGGCAGGGTTTGCGCCGCGCGTCGTCTTCACGTCGTCAATCGCCGTTTTCGGCGCGCCGTTCCCGGATGTCATACCGGACGAATTCCACCCGACGCCGCTGACCTCCTACGGCACGCAGAAGCAAATGAGCGAAGCGCTGCTGGCAGACTATTCCAGGCGCGGCTTCTTCGACGGCATCGGCATCCGGCTGCCGACGATCTGCGTGCGGCCCGGCAAGCCCAACAAGGCGGCGTCCGGCTTCTTCTCCGGTATCATTCGTGAACCCTTGAGCGGGCAGGAGGCGATCCTGCCGGTGCCGCGCTCGGTCGTGCACACCCATGCCAGCCCGCGCTCGGCGGTGAGTTTCCTGATCCATGGCGCGGAGATCGAGGGCGCAGCCGTGGGGCCGCGCCGCAACCTGACGATGCCGGGTGTCGCCGTCACCGTTGGCGAGCAGATCGAGGCGCTGGAACGGGTGGCTGGATCGCAGGCGACAAGCCTGATCCGCGAGGTGCCCGACGAGACGATCTGGGCAATCGTCAAGGGCTGGCCGACCCGCTTCGAGGCGCGGCGGTCAAGGGAACTTGGCTTCAGTGCCGAAAAGAGTTTTGACGAGATCATCCGCGCGCATATCGAGGATGAGCTGGGCGGCAACATTCCCGGTCAGTAGCGCACGGTGCCTATCCCATTCCGACGGAATGGTAGGGTCTAAACGCTGCCCGTCAGGCTCGCGGACAGCAGCAGCAGTCCGAACAGGAAGACGAAGGCCGCGCCGCCGATCTCGACGATCGAGTGGATGCGGTTGCCCATGCGGCCGTCGCCGGCGAAATACACCGCCCAGTTCTTGGCGGTCACCGCCAGTGTGGCCAGGGCCGAGACGGTGATCGCGGTTCCGATCGACATTGCCAGCACCGACAGCAGGCCGCCGAGCCAGAGCCCGTTGAGCAGCGCGAAGCTGAGAACGATCAACGCACCGGAGCAAGGGCGGATGCCGACGGCGGCCACCGCCGACCAGGCGGTGCGCCAATCGAATCGGTCGCCCGACAGCAGCGCCGGATCGGGTGCATGCGAGTGGCCACAGGTGTCGCAGACCTCGCCGCTGGCGTGGTCGTGATGCGCATGATTATGCGCGCCGTGGCCGTGATGATCGTGCGAATGGCCATGCCCATGGTCGTGATCGCCATGCCCGTGCAGTGCGTGGGAATGAGCGTGCGCCGCATGGTCGTGAGCGCCATGCGAATGGCCGGCATGGGAATGACCGGCGTGAGCCGCCGACAGGCTGTAGGCCGGGCCCTTGCCAAACAGGCGCAGGACGGCTGGGCCGAGCTTGCGCCACAAAAGCCAGGCGCCAAAGAGGGTGACCAGGGCAAAGCTCATGATCTCCATGAACCAGGCCGCATCGGTCATCGAGATGGTGGTGCCGCGCAGGACGAAATAGGCCAGCAGCATCACCAGGATCGCCGTCAGGCCCTGCAGCAGCGCCGAGACGAAGGACAACAGGATGCCGCGCTTCAGCGCCACTTCGTTGGCCACCATATAAGACGAGATCACCGCCTTGCCGTGGCCGGGGCCGGCGGCGTGGAAAATGCCATAGGCGAAGGACAGGCCGATGAGTATCCAGATCTTGCTGTTGTCCTGGCGCATTGCCTTCATGGCGGTCGCCAGCGCGCGGTAGAATTCCTGCTGCCTCAGATTGATCCACATCAGGATATGGGCGAACGGACCGGTGGTGGGTGCCATGCCGTCATTGACGCCGATGCCGAGCGAACTCTGGGCGTGCGCGGCATTGGCGAAATGCATCATGGCAAAGGCAAGGGCCAACAGGCCGACTGCCAAACGCAGGGACGGTTTCGAACAGTTCCCGATCGGGTTCACCGGATCTATCCTTCTGGCTGACAGGTCAGTTCGAGTTTGGTGGCAAAGATCTTGCTCATGTCGGTGCCTGTCGGATCGTTGAAGAAGGCATCCGTCAGGGTCTTCTGGTTTTCCTTGATCGCTTCGTCCGGGTCCGGTCGGACGACCTTGCTCGTGCAGTTCGACGGCAGGCCCTCGACGGTGATGTTGGAATCCTCGGTGAAGTCGATCGCCGTGTAGAAGGTCGGATCGTAGACGCCGATGTCGATCGTGCCGGACAGCTTGATCGGCGCCTTCGGTTCGGATTCAAACAGGATGATCAACTGGTCGTTGTCGAAATTGGCCATCAGATGCGGCGGCGGCACCATCGCCACGTCCTTGCCGTCCTGCGTGACGAGCTGGAAATAATTGAACTCGGCCAGCGAGGCATGGACGGTGTCGGCGACCTCTTTCAGCTCCTTGTCGTCAAGCTTCAGGTCGGAGTTCTTGTCGAACTCCATCATCACCGTGCTCGAAAACAGATCGTCGAAGCGCCACAGATGACGCAACGCTTTCACACTTTGGTGATCCGGGGACAGGACCACGTCGAGGCGCGCCTCGGCGAAGACGTGCGGATGCACCTCGGCCGGTCCTGTCGCGGCAAAGATCGCCGCCAAGGCCGAGGCCAGCATGATTGCGTGCCGTTTCAGATGCATTCGCGGTCGCGATTCCCTTGGCTTTCGAGAGCGTGGTCGAAGGTTACCAGAAAGGGGGCGAAATTGGGACTGCGGGCGCATGTCACCCAAAAGTGCGCGAGGCTTTGGATAGCGCCACGCATGCAGGAGAGCTCAAAAGCGTGCGGTATCCGGGCTGCTGGGGCAGGTCAGGCGCTCTCGCGCGTCCTGAACCACTGCACCAGGAAATCGACGAAAACGCGCACCTTCGCCGGGAGGTAACGGCGATGCGGATAGACGGCGAAGATGCCGCCGCCCGACAGGATGCGGTCGTCGAGCACCGCCACCAATTGGCCGCTCTTGAGGTCTGGCGCGGCGATGAAATCCGGCAGGATGCAAAATCCAAGCCCCGACAAGGCCGCGGCGCGCGCGGCCATGGGGCTGTTGACCTCGATCGGGCCGGAGACGGCGATGCTGACGGGATCGCCACTGTCGCCCTTGAAGGGCCAGTTGTTCAGTCCGCGGCCATTGGTGTCGACGATGCAGGGCATGTGGCCGAGATCCTGCGGTCGTGTCGGCATGCCATGCTTGGCGATCAGTTCTGGAGAGCCGCAGAGCTTGATCGAAAACGGCGCCAGCCGCCTGGCGATCAGCGACGAGTTCTCCAGCCGCGAGATGCGCACGGCGAGGTCGAAGCCTTCCTCGACCAGATCGACGAAGCGGTCGTCGAGCTGGATGTCGAGCACGATGTCGGGATACTGCTTGGCGAAGTCGATCAGCGACTGGCCGATCGGCGCGTCGGCGAAGGTGCGCGGCGCCGACAGCTTGATGCGGCCGCGCACGTCGCCGGAGGATTCGCGCACGGCGTCGGCCAGGCTATCGACTTCGCGCACGATTTCCGAGGCGCGGCGGTAGTAGGTGTGGCCGGCCTCGGTCATCGAGAACTGGCGCGTGGTGCGGTTCAGCAGCAGAGCGCCGAGCTCGTCCTCCAGCTCGCGCACATATTTCGACAGCAGCGCCTTGGAGCGGCCGATCTTGCGCGCCGCCGCCGAAAAGCCTTCGGCCTCGACGACGTCGATGAAGGCGCGCATGCGGGTCAGTGTGTCCATTGTTCAGGCTCTTTGTGCTGCGTCGAGAAGTTTTCGGCCGAGCCGTATCAGGGCAATGTCGCTGCCGGAAGGGCCAAGCAGCGACAGGCCGAACGGAGCGCCGGCGACCGAGCCGATCGGCAAGGTGATCTGCGGAAAGCCGGAGAGCCCGGCCAGGCATAGAAGATGGAGCGCGCGTTCGCGGTAGGCCTGGAATTGCTCCGGTGTGCTGTCGACATAGGGTGCCGGACCCGGCACCGTCGGCAGGACAAGGAAGCCGTCCTTGCCAAGCAAGGCGCTGAGTTCGCCGCGAAAGGTCAGCCGGCGCACCTTCTCGGCCTGTGCTGTCCGGTCGTCGACCGCACGGCCAAAGCCGAACCGTTCCTCGACGCCGGGCCCGAGCTCGCGCTCGCCGCTGGTGATCCATTCGCCATGCACTGTCCAGGCCTCCTTGGCCTGCAGGCGGCGAAAGCACCAGTAGAGTTCGTCCGGGGACGAGCTGAAGCGCGTCGCTGGCGTCGCCGGCGTGCCGAACACCGTGCCCACCAGCGCCTTCATTCCGGCATATTCGGCGGCCGCCGGCCGGGCGACCATCTCGTCCAGCCAGCCGAGCGCCAGCGGGCGGTCCAGGGAATGCTGGTGCGGATCGCGGCCAAGCAACAGCTTGCCGACAGTCTCATAGGTTTCGATGTCGTCGGCGAACCAGCCGAACGTGTCGAAACTCGGCGCCAGTTGCATGGTGCCGTCGAGGGAAATGCGGCCATGCGTGGTGCGCAGCCCGATCAGCCCGCAGAAACTCGCCGGCGCGCGGATCGAACCCCCGGTGTCTGACCCCGTGGCGATGTCGGCCAACCTGCCCGCCACCGCCGCCGCCGACCCCGACGACGAGCCTCCGGTGACACGGTCGGGAGCCGCGGGGTTCACCGGAAACGGAAAATGCGCGTTCTGGCCGAACAGAGCGAAGGCGAGTTCGTCGGTCTGCGTCTTGCCGATGAAGCGCGCACCGGCGTCGAGAATTGCCTGCACGGCCGGCGCCGTGCGCGAAGCGGCGTGGCCATTGGCGAATTTCTGCAAATTGCCGCAACCGGTGCGGTAGCCGGCAACGTCGTAAATATCCTTGACCGCCAGCCGCAGGCCGGCCAGGGGTCCAAGTTCGGCATGCGCCACCGGCATCTGGCGAAGGTCGAGAAAGGCGTTGAAAGGGCCGTGCGTGCCTGTCATCGTTCGATATCCGTATACGGTTGGCCAACATTGTTCGATGGCAGAAATTTTACAACCTGCGATAAGATTTTTATTGATTGTGAAATGCTTCGCTCTTATATCGCGCTTGCCCAAAGTCGCACGTGCCTGTGGGTGTCCGCCGATCCTCGAATGGTGAGGGAAATCGGTAAGGTAACTGGAGCTAACCCCTCCAGTCGGTTTAGCGGCCAACCGCCAGACCGAGGACACCTTGAAGCAACGACGGTGCGGGCCTTTCTGGTTCTCTGCCGGTTGTCCAAAGACCGGGGTTACTGAAGAGGCACACCTTCATTGCCGGCAGTGCGGAACGGGGTTCTCCCAATCCAAGCCAAGGCAGACAAAGCGAACCGAAGCCGGGCAAGGCTAAGGTTCATCGCCGCGAGACGGCGTTTCATGGTTCCGGGGTCTCCACCGGCTGGTTCCATGGATTTTCCGTCCCGCCTTTGTTTGACCGCGTGTTCGCGAGGCCGACAGCCCGCGCCCGCACCCTTGTGCGCGCCGAAAGGCGCGATGGAGAAACCCGATGGCCACACAGCGCATCCTCGACTTCCTCGCCACCCGACGTCCGTCCGGCCCCTGCCTCGTCGTCGACCTCGACGTCGTGCGCGACAATTTCCGCGCCTTCGAGAAGGCTCTGCCCGATTCCAAGATCTATTATGCGGTGAAAGCAAATCCGGCGCCGGAAATCCTGCGCCTGCTTGCTGCGATGGGCTCGTCCTTCGACACCGCTTCCGTTGCCGAAGTCGAGATGGCGATGGACGCCGGTGCGCCGGCGGACCGAATCTCCTTCGGCAACACCATCAAGAAGGAGCGTGACATCGCACGCGCCTACCAGCTCGGCATCCGGCTGTTCGCGGTCGATTGCGTCGAGGAAGTCGAGAAGATCGCGCGCGCCGCTCCAGGCTCCCGCGTGTTCTGCCGCGTGCTGACCGATGGCGAGGGCGCCGAGTGGCCGCTGTCGCGCAAGTTCGGCTGCGTGCCCGACATGGCCGTCGACGTGCTGCGCCATGCCAGGGGCCTCGGCCTCGACGCCCATGGCGTGTCGTTCCATGTCGGCTCGCAGCAGACCGACCTGACCGCGTGGGACCGTGCTCTGGCCGACGCCAAGAAGGTGTTCGCGACGCTCGCGGAAGAAGGCATCGTGCTCAAGATGGTCAATATGGGCGGCGGCTTCCCGACGCGCTATTTGCGTGACGTGCCGGCGGCCCAGGCCTATGGCCAGGCGATCTTCTCGGCGCTGCGCAAGCACTTCGGCAACGCCATTCCCGAGACGATCATCGAGCCGGGCCGCGGCATGGTCGGCAATGCCGGCGTCATCAAGTCGGAAGTCGTTCTGATCTCGAAGAAGGCCGACAACGACAATGTGCGATGGGTGTTCCTCGACATCGGCAAGTTCGGCGGTCTGGCCGAGACGATGGACGAGGCGATCCGCTATCCCCTCGTCACCCGCCATGACGGCAGCGAGACCGCGCCTTGCGTGCTCGCCGGCCCGACCTGCGATTCGGCCGACGTGATGTACGAGAAGACGCCCTATCCGCTGCCCTTGTCGCTGACCATCGGCGACGAGGTGCTGATTGAAGGCACCGGCGCCTACACGACCACCTACTCGGCGGTCGCCTTCAACGGCTTCGAGCCTCTCCGATCCTACGTGATCTGACGGCTCATTAGAGCTGTTCAGATCATCCCAGGTGGGCGCCCGTCGCCCACTTGGGCTCGCCTGTGGAACATATCTCCGCTCGTGAAGGGATCGCGGAAATGGAAATGTCAGTCGAATTCGTAGCTCATGCGCCGGCCTTCGCCATGGTCGCCGAAACCGCTGCCGACATGGCGGCGCGCGAAGCCTTGCTCGATCGCGCCATGGGGCCGAAGCGCAAGACCAAATCATCGGAGAAGCTGCGCCGCGGCCGCCGGCCCTCGGAGGGGCTTGCCTTCGTCGCGCGCGATGCCTCGGGCGGCGTGGCCGGCACGGTGCGGCTATGGGATGTCATGCTGGGCGAGAGCGGTCCGGCAGCGCTGCTGCTTGGCCCGCTCGCCGTCGACCCGTCGCTCAAGAGTGCCGGCATCGGCTCGGCGCTGATGCGGCATGCCATCGCGGAAGCCGCGCGCCTCGGCCACGCTGCGATCCTGCTGGTTGGGGACGAGCCTTACTATGGCCGCTTCGGCTTTTCGGCTGCCAGGACCGGGGCGCTCGCCATGCCGGGGCCTTACGAACGGCACCGTCTGCTGGCCTTGGAACTGGTGGAGGGCGTGCTTGACGGCGCCAGGGGTACGCTGAAGGCGTCCGGCCGCAAGCTCAAGGCACAGGCGCCGACCTTGGCCGCATGAAGCCTTAAGCGCGACTGCCCTTCAAACGAAACGCCGCCTGAAAAGGCGGCGTTTCGTTTATCTCGAAGTCGTGCCTGTCAACCGATCAACTGGCTTAGCGCCATGGCGACGCTCATGTCGCCCTCGACCTTTATCTTGCCGGTCATGAACGCCATGGTCGGGTTCAGGTCGCCCGCGATCAGCGAATCCAGATCGTCGAGTGACAGCTTGATGGTGCAGTCGGCGGGAGCGTCCGTGGTCGAGACGGCCGCGCCGTCGATGACGATGACGCCGTCGCTGCCGGTGTCGAACTTCACGGAACGGTCGAAGCCGCTGCTGGCCACGCGCGACTTGATCTTCTCGGCTATATCCTGAACGCTCACGCTGTTCTCCCTGTCTGGTTGCATCTGTCACGCTACGCACTTCGGTCCAGCCGAAGTTCATGCGGCATCACTGGCGATCATGATCGCTGCCGCATATAGCTTCGGATTGACGTTTACGTCAACGCGAATTGCAGGGATTGGCCCCAACGCCGACTGCTCTAGGGCCACCGGCACCGGGCCGATGGCTTAGTGCGCGCTGACCGGCTTGGGAGTCTCGGTCGCCTGGGTGCTGGCATCCTGCCGCCGACGCAGCCAGTTGTCGCGGATCTCATCCTTGCTCAGGAAATTGACCTGGTCGATCAGGACCTCATGGACCAGGGTTGCGCCGACCCGGGTGTTGATCGTGTCGCGGATCGCGGCGCGAAAGGCATCGAGGTCGAGCGTCGCCTTCTTGGTGAAGTCGATCTGGGGGTTGGCGTAGAGGTAGGTGTAGACCTGGTCGGTGATGAGCGCCTCGGCCGGGATCGACAGCTTCTTTATCTGCTCCGGCTCGACGGTGTAGACGAGCTTGGCCAGAAAATAGCCGTCGATCTTGGAGTCGTGGATCAGCGGCACCGAAATGATGTCGGTCTTGACGTAGTCCAGCCCGCCCAGCATCGGCTTGGGTTTCTCACCGACGCCCTGTTCACCGGCGGCCTGGAACGAATAGAACACCGCGCCGAGCGTGGCGGCGCAGATCCAGACCGCTATGGCGATGACCTTGATCATTTTGAACCCGAGCCCGGCATTGCCGCGCTCTAACCTTTCATCTTGCCGAACTCGCCGGCGGAGTAGGTGCCGTCGGTCTCGGCGCGCTGGATGGCACTGCGCAGCAAGCCGGCGACCTCGTTGACGGCGCTCAGATGCGCCAGGATAGCGGCTTCGTTCTTCGCCAGCTTCTGGCGCAGCCGGGTCAGGCCCTCGCGGTGCTGCTCGAGGAATTCGGCTTCGCTGCCGCCCTTCATGGCGCGGGTCAGTTCGTAGAGATAGCGGCTCTTGCGGGCGTTCGACGCCTTGAGGTCATAGCTTGTATCGCTGCGGATGCCGGCGGTCTCTTCCTCGACCACCTCCTCGATGCGGCCGATGATGGCGGCAAGGTTTCCAGGCCGCGCGAAAGGAGTCGGTGCGTCCGACGCGGTGGTGCGCGCGGGCAGCTTGGCGGTGAATTCCGAAGAGTCGGCCATGTGTTTCCCAGTCCTAGATCTTGATGTCTGTTTTTTTGGTTGTCTCGTCGCCGGTCATCGACTTGGCGGCTTTGCGCTGCAGCTCCTGGACGAGCGACGTGGACAGACGGGTCTGCTGATCGATCTCGGTTTTTTCCGGCCCATTTGAGATCGGGCCGATCGGAATCTTGCGCTTGCCGTCCATGTAGTGGTCGGCGAGCAGCGACTTGGCGATGCCGATGCCGCCGCGGTCAGCCATGACGTCGGCGACACGCTCGGCGAGCTGCGATTTCCACATGTCGCCTGCGAGACCCGTGCCATAGACGCCCTCGGTGTCCTTGGGCAGCATGTTCTGGATGAAGGTCTGCAGGACCATCGCCTCGAACTTCTTGAACTTCTTGGCCGGGTCGGCTGTTGCGGCGGCCTTGTCCGCCGTCGCGCGCGACAGGATCGAGCCGGCATCGACCGAAGCCGCGGTGTCGACCGAAAACGTGCCGGCGACGCTGCCGGCGCGCTTGGTCAGCGCGGCGCGGGCGGCCTCGATATCCATCGGATCGGCAGCTCGGACGACATCCATCACGATGTCGCTGGGTGGAGAAATCGCCAAGAAGGTCCGCCTTTTGCCGGGTTTCCTTAGCCCGGACCATGCCTCAACAAGCTTGTGGCAGGCTTGCGGGGAGGCGGGCTTGATCTGGTTTCTCCGGGTCCAAGCCGCCTAGCCACCTTCCGTCAGGAAGCAGGAAGGCCAGCTCTCGACAGCATTTCAAGGAATCTCGCGTGATGATGATCCTTCACATAGCGGGGCACAAAGCCGGGGCAGACATTGCCCAGGTTGAGATGAGGAAGTTGTGACAGGCAATGGTGTATGGCCCTAGAGGCTTCTTCGTTGTTTCCGGTCGCCGACGCGGACGCGGCCCAGTAAAGGGCGCCGCGAACAAATCCCGGCTTTGTCCTGACCACCCTGCGGGCGACTTCGAGCGCCCGCCGATCGTCGCCGCCCGCAAACAGTGCGACAACCAAGCCATGATGACGCCAGAAATCGATGACGTCGTGCGTTCCGAGCCGGATTGCCTCGTTCGCCTCACGCACTGCTTCGTTTACCTCTCCGCGCAACGCCAACAGCATCGAAATGTCGCCGTGGCCGGTCGGATAGCTTGGATTGAGACTGATCGCGTGCTGGCATTCGGCGATCGCTTCGTCGATGCGGCCACAGCTTTCGAGCGCGAATGACAGGATGCAGCGGGCAATTTCGTCGTCAGGCACCGCCCGTACCGCCGCCGCCGCAAGCTCGACCGCCCGCTCGATCTGGCCCGGCTCCCTGGGTAACGAGCCGAACGCCACGCCCATTGAAATTGTAATCGAGAGCGTCCGCTTCGCACGCGCGTTGTCGGCGCCTATGGAGACAGCTTTCTCGGCAAGTTCTAGCCCGATCAAAAGCGAGTCCCGGGTCATCTCAAAATACTTCATCAAAGCTTCGTTCACCAACCTGCGCACTTCGGGGGGGCCAGGCGGGCTCTTGTCGCGGACTTTCCAGTTGGTCAGTTGAAGGTCGAGGATCACGGCCAAGACAACAGACTGTGCGATCCTGTCCTGGAATTCGAGCGCATTCTCGGACTGCCCGTCGAATTTCTGGGCCCACACGTTGTGGCCGCCAGCGGCATCGACAAGCTGGATGTTCACCCTCAGCCCATTGCCCGATCTCTGGACGCTGCCGCTAAGCACGTATCGCGCACGGAGCGTTCCCGGGATCTTGGTTCCTTCGGCACCACTTTTCTCCGCAGGCGGCTGTGCGGAGAGCACGACATAATCGGCCACCTCGGAAAGAGCCGTGGTGATATCCTGCATGAGCCCCTTGGAGAAAAAGTCGTCGCCTTGCTTTCCGGTCAGATTGATGAAGTCGGCAACGCTGATCGATGGGCGCCCGTGGCGCTGGTTGGCTGGAACAGTATTTGCCGACTGTGTATTCGACGCCGTATCAGTAGACAGCATGGATTGCCAAAGCGCTCGCGTTTCCGGGCCGACCTCGACCCCGAACTCTTTCTTCAACATGCTTCTGCAAACTTCGTATGTCCTGATCGCCCTGTCGCGTTGACCCGACGCAAGCAGTAATTCCATCTTGAGCCGATAGGCCTCTTCCCGCGTCGGTTTCATGACGAGAACGCGATCGACCAGTATGATTCCGGTTTCCGTGTCAACGAGACGGGCCAATTTTTCGAAAGCTTCAAGTGCGCGGTTCAGCAATCTGTCGCGTTCGGATGTGACCCAGCCATCGAACCCATCGCTTCCCAGATAAAACCCGTCGAGGAACGGCCCGTTGTAGTTCGCCAGAGCCTTTTCGAGTTCCGGCACAGAACGGGCCGTGAGGCCTGCTTCGAACTCGTCCACGTCAACCCGAACCGCGTCTGGCGTGAGGCCAATCGATTCCCCGCGGGAATGGATAAGATTCACGCCTGCCCGCGATAAATCCCGGCGCAGAATACTGGGTTTGCCTCAGACTGTTGCGGGAGTGTTCGCTATCGCTGTCACTCCAGAATAGATCAGCCAGCCTCTCCCGTGTCGCTGCCATGCCTGGAGACCGGGACAGATAAGCGATGATCGCAGGCCCTCGTTTTCCTGTCAGCCGGAGCGAATCCGCCATGGCATTTTCGATCCTGAAACCACCGAAGAGTGAGATTCTATTTGTCTCGTCCTTATCTTCATTTTGCATTTGCTCTCCCCGCCTGACGAAATTCTAACTCAAAACTAACGCTTCGCAAACAGTAGCGCCCCACCCTCAAGCGCTGCCGTGATGCAGGATTGTCTAGGTCCGGCGAGCTAGGGGGGCCGAGTCATCAAGAACTTGGCTTGAGGGGTGCCGGGTGTCTGAGATCAGAGCCAATTTGCTGCTGCTGTTGGCAGCCGCTATATGGGGCCTCGCCTGGCCCGATCCCTTCCGTGGTGCAGTGCTCGCCAGCCGGTTGCCGGCAATGCTAGCGACAACCGTAGCCCTCGGGGGGACCTTCCCGCGGGTCTGGTTGGGCGAGTCCTTCGCGGCGCTCGCCATGCAACTGACTTTGCTGGGCTGTTACCTTCTATGGACCAAGGCGGATCTGCTGCTGCTCGGCGCGCGGAGCAAGGTTCTTCGCGAGATTTCCACATGTTGAAAAATAACTGTTTGAGAATGCCCGTCTTGAGGTGGAGAATAACATGTTGGGTAGTATGCATCGGGGCGTAGGTGCCCTGTCCGTAGCGGCTTCTTTTCGCGAGCAGGCGTGCGCGATATGCAGGGGTACCCTGATATCGGGGACAGAGCGGTCAGCCGAAGGGCCAGCAAAGCGTGCCGGCCTATTTTTGGCGCTGGTGGGGACACTTGGAGCTTCGATGGTTTGGGCGCCGCAGGCCTGGGCGGCCAACGTCGATGTTGCCGTAGTATTCGCTGTCGATTTCTCATCCTCGGTCGATCCAAAGGTCGCCGATCTACAGCGCGAAGGGCATGCTGCGGCACTTACTTCTCCAGAGATCATCGCCGCCATCACGCGCAATTACGTCGGCTGCATCAGCGTTGCCTACTTTGAGTGGTCAAGTCCCGGACACTCACGCGTCGTGCTGCCGTGGACAAACATCTGCGGGCTGGAAGACGCCAGAGCGGCCGCATCGGTGATCAGCAAGAAAGGAGATACCGGCTTCGCCCGTCGGGGGCGGAGCGGAACGTCCGTATCGTCGGCTATTGATGTCGGTGCCCTTCTGCTCGACCAGTTTCCGGGAACGGCAGCAAAGAAAGTAATCGACATCTCAGCCAACGGCGAGAATAATGATGGGCTTCCTGTTCAGCCGAGCAGGCTGAACGCCGTTGCCAAGGGGTATACAATCAACGCGATTGCCATTCCAACGCAGGATGAGGATCCCGATCAACCGTTGGCATCCTATTTTGCCAAATCGGTCATTGGCGGCTCCCAAGCCTTCGTCATAACGCCGAAGGGACCGAGTGACTATGTGATGGCCCTTCGCCGCAAGCTGGTTACGGAAGTAAGCATGGACGTTAGCCGGCAGGCGGATGGACTCTCTACGCAACATTGATGAGTTCGGGCAACGTTCCGGCTCCGCCAATTACTCCTGTCCCCGCTTCTGCGCGATCAGGTCAAGCCGCTCGCGGTCTGATGTCTCGCGCTCGTCGCGGTTGCGCAGGTCCCTGTAGGCGCGCTCGACCATGTTCGTGCGGGCGGTTGCCGCGGCGATGAGGCCGACTTCCTGCCTGGCGCTTTCCAGGCTCTCCTCCTGGCGCACGACGGCTTGGGCGATGCGGCGATGATAGAGATCGGGGAACAGGCTGGAGAGGGAATTGTCCTGGTCGAAATGGCTGATCAATTCGCGGGCCTCGGTCTCGGCGGCGCTTGCCGCGGTGACGAAGGTGGCGTGGCGGGTTTCGTGCAGGGCTTTCAGCTGTCCCTGCACCTTGACCAGTTTCCTCAGACGATCCTTGCGCGTGCTCATGTCACCTCGCCAGCGTGAGGTCGACGAAGCCGTCGACGAACAGCGACAGCATGGTGCCGGCGGCGAAATAGAAGATCAGCATGCCGCCGGCCATGACGAAGGGCTGCGAGATGAAATAAATCGGGATCTGCGGCGTCAGCTTGTTGACGAAGCCGATCGTCAGATTGACGAGAATGGCGTAGGCGACGAACGGGCTGCCGAGGCGGATGACCAGGAAGAAAGTGTCCGACACGGTGTCGGTGATGTCGACCAGCGCCGCCTGCGGGTTGAAGAAGACGTTGACCGGCGCGACCGTGTAGGACGCCACGAGGGCGCGGACGATCTCGTGATCGAAGTCGAAGACGAACAGCATCAGCAGCGCCGAGAACGAAATGATGGCGGCAAGGGCTGCCTGCGGCTCCGGTTCCTCGATCGCCGGTCCGCCGGAACCGCCATAGCCGATCAGCATGGCGATGGCCGAGCCCATGAAGCGAAGCGCCTCCATGTAGAGCCTGGTCATCGCGCCGATCAGCCCGCCGACCAGCAACTCCGAGATGATCATCGGCACCAGGATCTGCGGACGTGGATCGACGAAGGGAAAGATCTTGTCCCACAGGAAGGCAAGCAGGCCGCCGGTGGCGGCGATCGCGACGAACAGCCTGACCTGGACCGGGACGCGGGCGCTGGACAGGCCAGGCATCAGCATGAAACAGGCGCCGATGCGGCAGAAGGCGAGGAACGCCGCGATGACGACGGCCTGCGAGAGAACGCTCACGATATGGTCCCGAGCACCCTGATCTCGACGCCCTTGGCGATTTCGACATGGGAGAGCACCGGCAGCGTGGTGAACAGGCGCTCGATGATCATGCGCACATAGGGGCGGGCGTCGGGCGCGGTGACGAGGACAAAACGCTCGCCGGCTTCGAGGTGTTTCTTGATCGCCTTGGTGGCGTCCTGGCCGAATTCCTCCAACTGGCGCGGATCGATGTCGAATTCGCGCACCTCGCCCTTGGCGTCGCGCTTGAGGCTCTGGTGGAAGGCAAGGTCCCAGCGGTTGCCGAGGCGCAGCACCTTGAGCACGCCGCCTTCGGAGAGGTCGCCGCAGATCTGCTGGGCCATGCGGATGCGCACATGCTCGACGATCTGCTCGGTGCGGCGCACATGCGGCGCGATCTCGGCGATGGCCTCGATGATGAGATGCAGGTTGCGGATCGAGACGCGTTCGGCAAGCAGCAGCTTGAGCACCGCCTGCAGGCCGGGATAGGAGATGTGGGTGGTGCAGATCTCGTCGGCGAGCTTGCGGTATTCCTGGTCCTGGCGTTCGAGTAGCGCCTTCATGTCCTTGTAGGACAGGAGCTGCGGCAGGTTGTTGCGGATGACTTCCGAGAGATGGGTGAGCAGCACCGACATGTTGTCGGCGAAGGTGAAGTTCTCGCGCTTCAGATCCTCGGCGAAGGTTTCCATGACGGAGTAGGCGCGCATGCCGAAGGCGGGCTCGCGAATCTCCTCGCCGGGGATTTCGGGTATGTCGCGGTTGCCGAGCAGCACCATGATCTCGCCGACGCGCATCGAATATTCGGCGACCACGGTGCCGTGCACCTTGATCTGATAGCTTTTCGGTGGGATGGCGAAGTCGTCGGCGACACGGACTTCCGGCACGACGAAGCCGTATTGCTGGGCGAATTTCTTGCGCATCTTGGACATGCGGAAGACCAGTTCCTGGTGCGAGACCAGGAGCCGGGTCGAAAGCTGCTTGCCGATCAGGAGTTCGATCTCGGCGGTGGCGAGCGAGGCCTTGACCGAGTTCTTCTCTTCCTCGGCCTTGCTCGCTTTTTCCTGGCTCTTCAGCGCCTCGGCCTCGGCGACGGCCCGGTTGTGGCGCATTGGAATGACATAGCCGAGGCCGGCCATGCCGGCGGCGAGCGCGAAGAACGGGAACAGTGGCAGGCCGGGCATCAGGCCGAGCAGCACCAGCAGTGCGGCCGCCACGTAGAGCGCGCGCGGATGGGCGCCGAGCTGGCCGAACACGGCCTGGTTGGTCGAGCCGCGCGTGCCGCCCTTGGAGACCAGCAGGCCGGCGGCGAGCGAGACGATGAGCGCCGGGATCTGGGTGACGAGACCGTCGCCGACCGACAGCTTGATGAACACGTCGGCGGCCTCGCCCATGCCCATGCCGTGCCTGATGTAGCCGATGGCGATGCCGCCGACGATGTTGATGGCGGTGATGATGAGGCCGGCGATGGCGTCGCCGCGGACGAATTTCGAGGCGCCGTCCATCGAGCCGAAGAAGGAGGATTCCTCTTCCAGTTCGCGGCGGCGCAGTTGCGCGGTCTTGTCGTCGATCATGCCGGCGGAGAGGTCGGCGTCGATCGACATCTGCTTGCCGGGGATGGCGTCGAGGGTGAAGCGCGCGCCGACCTCGGCGATACGGGTGGCGCCTTTGGTGATGACGATGAAGTTCACCACGATCAGGATCATGAAGACGATCAGGCCGATGACGAAATCGCTGGCCATCACCAGCTTGGAGAAGCCGGCGATGACATAGCCGGCGGCGTGCGTGCCCTCATTGCCGTGCGACAGGATCATGCGCGTGGTGGCGATGTTGAGCGACAGGCGCAGCATGGTGGCAATGAGCAGCACGGTCGGGAAGGACGAGAAATCGAGCGGCCGCTGGATCCACAGCGCCACCATCAGGATCAGCACCGAAAGCGCGATCGAGAAGGCAAGCCCGATGTCGATGAGAAAGGCCGGGATCGGCAGGAACAGAACGGCCAGGATGACGACGATGCCGAGCGCGAAGAAGACGTCGCGGCCGTTCTTGGCCACCGCGCCGGGCTGGATGCTTTCGCTGATCGCCATTCTCGTCCTCGAACCCCTGGGCTGCCGAGCATGCGACAGCCCGGCGAGGGTAGCTGGCCAAGCTTGCGCGAGGGTGGGAGAGTGACGGGATCGACTCTCTCGCGAAGGACACTTCATGCTGCTGATCATCGGTACGATCCGCCTGCCGCCCGACAGGCTTGACGAGGCAAGGCCGGTGATGGAGCGCATGGTTCGCGCCAGCCGCGCCGAGGACGGCTGCCTTGAATATTCCTATGCGCAGGATGTGCTTGATCCCGGTTTGATCCGGATCACCGAGGTGTGGCGCGCCAGACCGGCCCTGGATGCGCATTTCCGCTCGCCGCATCTTGCCGACTGGCGCGCGAGCTGGCCGGGGCTCGGCATCGGCGAGCGCAATCTCGTGCTCTACGAGGCCGGCGAAGCCATGCCGACCTGAGCGGTCCGGCGCCCGGATCCTTGCCGCGCTCCGGCTCGGTGTACGCATTGTGCTGAAAGGGCACGGTTAGTTCGCAACTGGCGGGCAGCCCCGCCCGCCCAAGGCGGGAAAGGCCGGATCGGGCGGTTTCGCGGCCATAATGGCGCCTTTGATGTCGGCATTGTGGTTGTCACGACGTGCCGCCCGGCGTATCAGGCGGGTCTTCCTTTGCCTTGATATCGGCGAGCCGCCCCGGTGCTTTCCAGAAACCAACCCCAAGTCTACGCCCGCCGGCTGCGCGCGGTTCTTTTGAGGTCAGTCCCTCTTCTGGAGGCGCGCGGCATCGCCGTGGTCATGCTGGCGGGCGTTATCGGCGTCATGGCCGGCATACTGGTCACCGCGATGAGCCAGATCGTACAGGACCTGCACGGGCTGCTGTTCGGCGTCCAGCCCGGCGGGCGCCTGTCGGGCATGTTCTCGCTCGCCAATCCGATACAGGCGCTGATCCCGGCGATCGGCGGTATCCTGCTCGGGATATCGGTGGTCTGGCTGAGGCTCCGGAAATTCCGCACGCCGGTCGATCCGATCGAGGCCAACGCGCTCTATGGCGGGCGCATGTCTCTGACCGATACCTTCATCATCGTCGTGCAGACGATGATTTCCAGCGGCTTCGGCGCTTCGGTCGGTCTGGAGGCGGGCTACACGCAGGTCGGCTCAGGCGTCGCCTCACGGCTGGCGCGCGCTTTCCGGTTGCGCCGCAACGACGTCCGCATCCTGGTTGGCTGTGGTGCCGCCGGCGCCATATCGGCCGCCTTCGACGCGCCGCTGACGGGCGCCTTCTACGGTTTCGAACTGGTCATCGGCATCTACTCGGTCGCCAATGTCGCCCCTGTCATGACGGCCGCGATCTCGGCGTCGCTGACGGCGGAAGTGTTCGGCGGCGTGCCCTTTCCGCTCGAGCTTTCAGGGTTGCCGCAACTCACCGCCAGCCAATATGTGCCTTTCCTGTTGCTCGGCCTGCTTGGCGGTGCTGCCTCGATCGCCATCATGCAACTCGTGACGTTGATCGAGCGTGGGTTCAACCGCCTGTCGGTCGACGCCTCGCTGCGCCCCGTCATCGGTGGTGTGCTGGTCGGCCTCCTCGGCCTGATCACGCCGCAGGTCCTGTCCAGCGGCCACGGCGCGCTGCATCGCGAGTTCGCCATGAATTATGGGCTGGCGGTGGTGGCCAGCGTCTTCGTGCTGAAGCTGGCGGCGTCGGCGATCTCACTGGGTTCGGGCTTTCGCGGCGGATTGTTCTTCGCCTCGCTGTTCCTTGGTGCGCTGCTCGGCAAGTCGTTCGCCGGTGTCATGGCGCTCGTGTCGCCGGCGACCGGGATCGACCCCGCCGTCGCCGCCGTTGTCGGCATGACGTCGCTTGCCGTCGGCGTCGTCGGCGGGCCTCTGACCATGACCTTCCTGGCGCTGGAATCGACCCGCGACCTGACGCTCACCGGCGTGGTGCTGGCCGCCTCGATCATGGCGGCGATCCTGGTGCGCGAGACCTTCGGTTATTCGTTCTCGACCTGGCGCTTCCACCTGCGCGGCGAGACGATCCGCAGCGCCCACGATGTCGGCTGGATGCGCAGCCTGACCGTCGGCTCGATGATGCGCGAGGACATCAAGACCGTCGATGCGTCGACGACGCTGGCCGCCTTCCGCAAGGAATTCCCGCTGGGCTCGGCCCAGCGCGTGATCGCCGTCGACCCGGGGGATGAGTATGTCGGCGTGCTGATCGTGGCCGAACTGCACAGCGATCCCTCCGGGGGCGAGGTGCCGGTGCGCGACCTTGCCCAGTACAAGGATGCTGTCCTGGTGCCCAGCATGAACGTGCAGGCCGCCGCCGAGACCTTCCAGCGCGCCGGCGCCGAGGAACTGGCCGTGGTCGAGGACTTCGCCGACCACATCGTGCTCGGGCTGCTGACCGAGGGCCATTTGATGCGGCGCTATGCCGAGGAACTCGAAAAGGCCCGCCGGGACCTGTCGGGAGAGGGGTAGGCGCCGCGAACCTTTGAATTCGTCAGTGCTCGATCGGCCCCTTGGCCATCACCAACGCGGTGCCGGCGGTCGTCGGACGCTCGATGACGCGGCGCACGCGCGGCGGCTCGTTGCCCGAGTGCAGCGCCCGCAAGCGTTCGCCGACCATGGCGTCGGCTTGGGTGATGCGACCGTTATGCCTGACATATTCGAGCCAGGTCGGCGTGTGGTAGTGCTCGATCCAGATCTCCGGATTTTCGAGATCGCGCGCCAGTGTCCAGTTGCGGGCGCCGTCGCGGCGGCGGATGCGGCCGCGCTCGGCCATGGTGGCGAGGAATTCCGCCTCGTCCTCGTGCCGGATGATGTATTCGATCATAATGGCGATCGGACCGCTGCGCGGCTTCAGGTCGAGTGCCAGGTGGGGCTCCTTGAAGCGGTTGAGCGGGTCGAGGTTGAGCACCTGCTGTTGCGGCAGCGGCAGCACGAGGCCGATGGCGCCGCCGGCCAGCATGGCGATGGCCGCGGCGATCAGCGCCGTCTCGGCGCCATGCGCGTCGGCGACGACACCCCAGATCCAGCTGCCCAGTGCTATGCCGCCGAAGGTTGCGGTCTGGTAGACCGACAGAACCCGGCCGACCACCCAGCGCGGTGTCGCCATCTGCACGGTGACGTTGAAATGCGAGAGCGCGATCACCCAGCAGGCACCGCCGACCAGCAGGCCGAGCGAGGTCTGCCAGGCATGCTGGCTGACGGCGGCGTTGAAGGCGCAGGCCGCAAAGCCGGCGAAGGCACAGCGCACCATCGTCTCGCTGGAGAGCAGCTGCCGCAGCCGCACGCTGATCAGCGCCCCGCCGACGGCGCCGATGCCGAAGGCGCCCAGCATGATGCCGTAGGTCAGCGCACCGCCCTTGACCACATCGCGCGCCACCAGCGGCAGCAGCGCCAGCACCGCGCCGGCGCTGAAGCCAAAGGCGGCGCCCCTGACCAGCACCTTGCCGATATTGGGCGACATGGCGACGTAGCGCAGGCCGGCGCCCATGGCGGCCCCCAATGACTCGCGCGGCAAGGTCGAGGCCGGTAGATCCGGCTTCCAGCGTGCCAGCACGACGATAAGCCCGACATAGCTCACCGCGTTCGCCGCGAAGGCCGCGGCCGCGCCGGCGGCCGCGACGATGATGCCACCGATTGCCGGGCCGACGCTGCGTGTCAGGTTGAAGCCCATGGAATTCAGCGCCACGGCGGCAGGCACCTTGTTGCGCGGAACGATGTCGCCGACGGAGGCCTGCCATGACGGGCTGTTGAGTGCCGTGCCGCTGTCGATCAGGAAGGTAAAGGCCAGCAGCGTCCACGGCGTGATCAGGTCCAAATAGGTGAACGCGGTCAAAAGCACCGAAACGACCAGCATGAAGGTCTGGGCGACCAGCATCACCTTGCGGCGATCGAAGCTGTCGGCGATGGCGCCGGCGACAAGCGCGAACAGCATGATCGGCAAGGTGGTCGAGGCCTGGACCAGGGCGACCTGATAGGGCGAGGTGGCTATGGTGGTCATCATCCAGGCGGCGCCGACGCCCTGGATCAAGCCGCCGAAATTGGAGACGAGGCTCGCGCCCCATACGGCCCGGAAGATGCCATGCCGGAACGGCGCCAGCGCCGAGACGCTTTCGCTATCCGGCTTCTCGTCAATCATGGATGGGTTCCTGCCACGGCGCGCTGATCCTTGCGGGAATCCGTTTCCCCGCATGATTTGCCGAAACTATGGCATCGCGGCGCAAAGGGCGAATGCCTTGCAGGGAAGATCATGGTCCAACAAGGGGATAGCGAAGGGCCACACGCTGGCGCCGCCACCGCAAACCGTCGCGCCCTGAATGGCACTCCACAGCATGTCGCGGCGAACAGGATTCGCCCGACCTTGCTGTAAGCTTCTGATTCTATACAGGTCGTTGTTCCGGAACCGGGAACCACTTCCGGGCGAAATGCACTAGCCGCAACCCGGACGCCTGCTAGCTGCGTTTCATCCCGGCGCAAATCTGGGCGGAAGCGTCGAGCACCCTTGCTGGAAATCGCTCAGAAACCGTTCTGGATGCGCTCGAAGATGACATTGGTGAAGGCCGATATCTGGCCGCCGATGAAGGGACCCGTAAGCGCCACCACCAGCATGATGGCGACGATCTTGGGCACGAAGGTCAAGGTGATTTCCTGGACCTGCGTCAACGCCTGGATCAAGGCAATGCCAATGCCGACCGCCATGGCGACCAGGACCACCGGAGCGGATGCGGTCAGCACCGTCCACACCGCATACTGGACGATGTCGAGTGCGTCGGCCTCATTCATGTCGGCGGTTGGCCTAGCTCGCCGGCTTGATCGACACGCCCGCGCCGACAGGGACCGTGGTGCCATCCTGCAACACCGCGATCAGTCCGTTGCTGCCAAGCGTAACCGACGCCACCGTGCCCGTTGTCTTGCCATCGGCCGAGGTGATGTTGCGGCCTATGAGAGCGTCGGCCTGCGACAGCGCCGAGGACTGCATGATCTGGTCGAGCTTGGTGTTGGTCTGCACCGATTGCTCGACCTGGGAGAAGGTGGCGAGCTGGGCGACATACGCCGTCGAATCCATCGGCTTGGTTGGATCCTGGTTCTTCATCTCCGCGATCAGAAGCTTCAGGAAGGACTGATAGTCGACCGCCGTCTTCGAGGTCGACGTGGTGGCCTGGTTGGCGCCAACCGGCACCGTCGTCGTCATGTCCACGGTCATCAGTATCGTGCTCCCACGGCCAGCGGGCGCGCGGCGCCCGGAACATCGTCATTGCCGCCAAGCGCGCGGCGTTCGAGAGGATAAAGCGAGCGGATCGCCTTCAGGGCCTCGTAGATGTGATCCTCGCCGACCATGCGGTCGACCTGTTTCAGCGCGCTGCCGATCTCGGCGTCTTCGAAATTTGCAATGAGCAGTGGCAGCGAGCGACGGAACATCTCGCGCGCTTCGTCGGCGCCAGCGGGGTTTATCAGCATGACCTGCACGATGAAATAGAGCTGCCGCAATGGCGTCGACGCGTCGTCTGCTTGGATCACATGGCTCTCGAGCAGGAACTGCACGTCGTTCATCAGCTCGATGGTGACCTTGCGGTCGACGCGGATGACCGCGCCGTTGATGTAGATCTTCTCGTTGGGCTTCAGCGATAACTTCAACGTGTTGGTCATTGAATGCCGTCGCGGATGATCTGGGATACTTCGATCAGCCCCTCGAAATTGTCGGTGCGGCCCTGGCGGATGTCCTCGGCCTCGCGCAGCAGCCACAGGCCGATGGAGATCAGGTTGGCGCGCAACTCCTTGGGGAGTGCATTGTCGCTGGAGCCGAGATCCTCGACGAAGGTGGTCCAGACGCGATTGGTGAAATGCAGCGCCTCGACCGCCTCCATCGAATGCTGGCCTGCCGCGGCGGCGGCCGACAGCATGTCGATCGAGCGGGTCAGGAGGTCCCGCTCGCGGTCCTTGGCGTCCGCGACGGAGGTGCTCTGAACGTCGGCGTAGGAGAATTGGTACATCGGTGGCTCTACCGTTCCGCTGGAGGTGTCAGGTCAGGTAATTCAACAGGCTGAGCTGCTGCAGGCGCGCCGTCAGGGCGAAAGACGTCTCGATATGCTGCGTCAGATTGGCGACGCGGGTCGCCGCTTCCGCCGGATCGACTGCCTCTAGATCCAGAATGTGGCGTTCGAACAGGTCGATCTGCGTCTTCATGCGGTCGCTGGCATCGGAGACGCGCTTCTGCACAATGCCGGTCTGGGATTGGACCTGGGCGATGCCGCTCAGCGCCTCGCCGACCAATTTCTGCGAGTGGTCGATGATAGTGTCCTTCGCCGCCTGGCTGATGTTGGTGGACATCAGGCTGGAGACCAAGGCCGCCGCCATGGCGAGCTTCCTGATGCCGTCGCTGTTGGCCCCGGTCGAGGTCTCGGTGGTTTCGTTGAGCGCGATGCGGCTGACGATCTGCTGGTCGGTCGCATTCGACATGTTGGTCTGCCAGCCCGCGCCGAGGAACTGCGGCGTGACATCGTTGGTGATGAAATCGTCCATCTGGGCCGCGGTGATGTTGGCCGCGGCCGGGTCACTGGGCGGGAAGCCGAACTTGGCGACGAAGGAGGCGTCAAAGGCAGCCTTGGCGGGAGAGCCGGCGGCGGTGAAATCGTTGATCGGCTTGACGTCGGTGTTGGTGCCAGCGAACAGATATTCGCCGTTGACGCTGGTGTTGAGGATCGACGTAAGCTGCTGGATCGTTGTCTGGCCGGTCGATTGGGTCAGGCTGTCGGAGTTGTCGCCCGACGACGCGGTGGTCAGGCTGGACAGGAAAGTCTGCGCGACGCTGGAGAGCTGGCCGAGCGAGGTCTGGGTGGATGAGAGCCGGGCGGCCACCAGTCCGTTGGAATCGACAACGACGTTGAGCCGGTCGAGGTCGCGCGAAAAGGTGACGGACTGGGCGGTACGCCCACCAAGTGCCAGACCGACATCGGCGACCTTGCCGGTCGAGGACTCTTTCGTGGCTTTGACGAGATCGGCCTGCATGCGCATCTGCTGATAGCGCATGGCATTCGTAAGGGCAGCAGAGGAGACAAAGGTCATGGCTTATCCCACCGCGCTCAACAGCGCCGTCATCATGTCGTCGATGGTCTTCATCATCCGGGCGGATGCCTGATAGGTGTGCTCGAGATCGAGCATCAGCGACATTTCCTGATCGACATTGACGCCCGTTGCGTTGGACAAGGCATCGGCACTGCGCTGTGCCAGGGCTTCCTTGGCGTCGGCGGCGGTCGAAGCCTGCTGACGAACGCCCTGCAACCAGCCGATCGAATTGGCGGCGTAGTCGGCAACGCTGGAGGTTGCCGAAATCCCGGCCAAGGGATCGAACGTCATCGGCTTGTCGAGCTGGTCGCCATAGGCGACCAGAAGGTTGGAGTATGAAGCCCCGCCAGTGGTGTTGGCGACGTAGGCGACGCCATTGGCCCCCCCATCGCGCAGCAATGTCGGGTTGCCGCCGGTGCTGGGATCCATCGCGGCATTGATCTTGATCGTTCCAGCAAGGCCGTCGACGAGCGTGCCCGCGGCTGGCACCGCCGGTGCGCCCGACCAGGTGAACAGGCCCGCCGCATTGGGCATCGACGGTGCCGTTTCGGCAAAGGCGGTGATCAGGCCGCGCGCGGTTTCGTCGAGCTGGCTCTGCATGGTCGAGGCGACGCCGTCGCGCAATTGCAGCAGGCCGGCAATGGTGCCGCTGGCGGTGGTGTTGCCGCCGCTGCCCGCCGAGACCGGTACGTTGTCGATATAGACCGTGTTGCCGGCCGCACCCGCGGCGTACCCCGAAGACGGGGCGAAGCTGACGGTGCGTGGGATCGTCTCGAACAATGTCGTGCCGTCACCCGTGGTGATGACCATGTCGTTGTCGCCACGCGTGAAGGTCGACACCGGAATGTAATTGGCGATCTTCTTCAACAATGCGTCGCGTTGGTCGAGCGCATCGGAAACGTCGGTGCCTGAACGGGTTCCGGACATGACCGCGGTGTTGGCATCCTGGAACTGGTTGAGCAGCGAGTTGAGATCCTTGACGGCGGTATCGATCTGGCCGTCGGTTTGGGTACGAAAATCCTGAATGGCCTTGGAGCCTTCATTCAGGGACCGCACGACCTGTTTGGCCGCGTCGATGACGCTCGAGCCAAGATTCTGGTTGGACGGTGAGGTGGCGTACAGCTGCAGCGCCTGCTGCAGATTGCCGATCGCTGTCGAAGGCGAGGAGGCGTTGTCGACGCCATTCACCGATACGTCGAGCTGATCCATGCCGTTGTAGAGCGCGCTCTGGCCGGCATAGGCGGACAGAGCGCCGAGGTTCTGGCGAAACAGCAGGTCGTTGGCCGCACGCTGGACATCAACCGAACGCGCGCCGGGCGTCGTGCTGGTGACCAGCGCGATGCGGCGCGAATAGTTCGGATTGTCGGCGTCTGCCACGTTGCGCGTGACGACGCTTGTCTGCCGCGAGGTGGCCAGAAGCGCCGATTGGGCGATGCTCAGTGCGGAGGAAAGCGACATGCTGGTCTTTCACGGGCGAAGCCCGGTTTATCTCTTCAGGTTGACAAGGACGTCCATCAGGTCGGAACCGGTCTGGAAGACTTTGGAATTGGCGGTGTAGCTGCGCTGGGCCGCGATCATGTCGGTCAATTCCTCCGCGATATCGACGTTGGAATTTTCGAGCGCGCCCGAGATGATCGAACCGGCCTTGCCTTCGTTGGCAAAGCCGACACGGACCGCACCGGAGTCGGTGCCTTGCGCGTAGACATTGCCAGGCAGCGCCTTGAGCTGGTCGGGGCTCTGCACGTCGGCCAGCGGAATTTTGTAGAGCGGCTTGGAGGTGCCATCCTTGTACTGGGCGTAGATGGTGCCGTCCTTGCTGATCTGCACCTTGTCGATGGTGCTCGGCGCGTTGCCGTTCACCTGGGCGTCGGTGACGGTGAAGCCGGTGCCGAGCTGGGTCAGCGTCGACAGGTCGAGGGCAAGGCTGGCGCCGCCCGGTACGGTGAATGAAATGCCGGTCGGGGTGCCGGTGAGCTTGCCGGTGGTGGTATCGAAGGTCAGGTTGGCCGTGCCCAGGGCGCCGCCGGCAGCGTAGGGGAAGCCAGTTCCGGCTGTCGCCTTCGACTGGTCGAAGACCGCCACCTCCCAGGTGCCTGCGCCGGTGTTGGTGAAATAGACGTCGAGCAACTTCTTGTTGCCGAGATTGTCATAGGCGACCATCGACGACTTCGAAGTATACTGCGCTCCCGCCGAGTTCGTGCTGGGCAGGTTGATGGCAGCGACCGGTGTCGCACCTGCCGGCAGATTGCCGCTGAAATTGCCTTGGGTGCTCGGCGTCGCGGTCAGTCCCTGGTCGGAGATGACAACCGGCTCGAGACCTTCGAAGCCGTTCACCGTGGCCGCCGGCGTGCCATTGGCGTAGCTGTAGGCCATCAGCTGGAAACCGGCGGCATTGACCAGCCGGCCCTGTGCGTCGGGGACGAAGGCGCCGGCGCGGGTCAGGAAAGGCGTGCCGCTTGGATCCTGGACGACGAAGAAACCATCGCCGCTGACGGCAAGGTCGGAGACCGAGGTCGTGTATTGAAGCACGCCCGGATCGCTGACCGCCTGGCGGATCGTGGTGGTGACGCCGCCGGAATTATAGGCGCCACCGGTCGACGGCATGATCAATGTCGAAAATTCGGCCGAGGACCGCTTGTAGCCGGTGGTATCGGAGTTGGCGATGTTGTCGGCTGTCGTCGACAGGCGGTTCGCCTGGGCGTTCATGCCCGAAACGCCGGTCCGCATCATTCCGTAGAGGCTCATCGAGATGTCTCCGCAATATCCATGCCACTGGCTTCGAGGCTACGCGTCCTGTCTTGCGCGAGGCTGGCGCGGTGCCGCATCAGAACACGAGCCGGTAGCCGAGGAAGCGCTTGGAATCGATCGGGTCGGTGCCCAGCTTCTCGCGCAGTTTTTTGCGCAACTTGCTGATGTGGCTTTCCACCACGTTCTCTTCGACCTCTTCGTCGAAGATGCCGTAAATGGCATTGAACACCTGGGTCTTGGTGACGCGGCGGCCACGGTTGCTCGCCAGATATTCCAGGATACGGCGCTCGCGGCGCGGCAAGGGCAGCGGCTGCCCGTCGATCTCGGGATCGCGGCCGTCCATGAAGATGCGCATGGCGCCGATCTCGGTATAGGCGACGTCCTCGCTGGCGCGGCGGCGGATGGCGGTGATGCGGGCCAGGATTTCGCGGATGTGCACCGGCTTGCGGATGACGTCATCGACGCCGCTCTCGAACAACCGCAGCGTGTTTTCCAGCGAATGCTGCTCGCTGAGCGCAATGACCGGAGCTCCGGTGCGGTCGCGGATCTGGCGCGGCGAGATCGCGCCGTCGCGACAGTCGCCGATCAGGAAGGCCCGCACCGATCGCAGATCGGTGTCGGCGGCCGAGTTGACCCACTCGCCGAACTCGCCCGGCGCGAAACCGGCGCAGGCGATCCCCTCGCGGTCGAAAAGTGAATTGTAGCCCTCTGTCACGAGCTCTCGCTCGTCAACGATAACGATCATCGGCCCCGCCTCCGAATCAGCACATTTGCCCCGTGGGGAAAGGCGTATCCGCTGGCGGGAATCCTGAACAACCGTCATTTCTTGTAACTAGTTTCTTGGGAGTCCGGAATCGCATCGGTTGCATTAGCGTGCAGCCAGATATGCTTGGGGCCCAAGTCTCGGCCAAGTCGAATCGACCGCTTCGCAGCCACGGGACTGATGTATTAGAAGTGGAAAATGCGCTTACGGGTTGCAGAAGGCGCGTGCGTTCGTGGTCCATTTGCCGAAGCCGGTGGCCACCATGTTGGCGATCACCCTGCAGACATAGACCTTCTGCGCCGGGTCGTTGTCGGGTCCGGCATGATAGCGGGCGACGGCCATGGACCAGGTCTCATGGCGGGCATGGAGGCTGGCCAGGAAGCGTGCCGCGTAGTCGACGTTCTGGCGCGGGTCGAGCATGTCCTCGACGCTGCGGAAATGCGAGGCATGGTAGTGATGGTTGATCTGCATGCAGCCGAGATCGATCAGCGTCTTGCCCTCGCGCTGGGCGTTGGCGAAGGCGGCAAGCGCTTCGTCCCGGCTTCTCGGGAAGACTGCTTTTCCCTCTATATTCAAGGCATTGGGTTGAAGGCTGCCCTTGTTTCCGGTTTCCGTCAACCCGACGGCATAGAGGATGCCGGCAGGCACGCCATAGCGGTCGGCGGCACGCAGGATCTCGGGTTCGCAAGGATTGGTGGCGGCGCCTGCGCTGCTCGCGAGGCTAGATAAAAACACCGCCGCCAGCGCGCTCGCGAGAAGGCGAAGCGGCGCGGCCATGTGCTTGCGCTTCATCATGATTACCCCTTGCGGATTGCTGACCTGACTGCTGGCCGCCGGTTCCACTGTTGCCGCCGCCGGAATTTCCGGGCTGGAAGGATGACGGATCGCGGCCGGGTGCAGCGCTCATCGAGGCGGTTGCATCCGTGCGGGTTGTAGAGGGAATTGCTACCGAAGGTTGCAGAATGGTGACCTTGTCAACCTCGAAGCCCAGCCCGCGCAGCGACTTGACGATCGCCTCGCTGTCGCTGGAAAGCCGGCGATAGGCATCGTGTGTTTCGGGCTTCAATTCAATCGACAGTTGTTCTCCGGAGAGCCGAAGATGGGCCGTGACCATGCCCAGTTCGGCCGGGTGAAGTTCGATCTTCAACACATGTGTCGGAACGGCAACAGAGCCTGTCAGCTGAGCGGTCGCGGAGGCCGTGGAAAGCGCCTGGTTCGGACCGCCATCGGCTGAAATGGCGCCGATCACGTTGAGGGCTGCCTGGCTTATCGGTGCCTGCGGCGGGGCGGGGAAGCTGCGCTCGGAAACGACGTCGATGCGTGCCGCCGCCGACTGCTGTTTTCCCGGCTCGGACCGCAACGCGGACTGGAGATCGGCGATCGATTTCAACTGCGGCGCCGCCTGCTTCGTCTCCACGCCCGGAACGTCCGCAGGCGCCTCGGGCAAGGGGCCGGCCGTGACCATACTGTCATGTTTAGGGGCGCCGGCGGCATCGCGAATGAGCCGGCCGTCGAGTTTCGTCAACGGTCCGTCGACCAGCGATACCCGCTCGGGCTTGGCCATGGGTTCGAGACCGTCACGCCCGGCGGCGGATTTCTGCCGGTGGGCCTTCGGCGGAAGCTGTCCAACGACCGCGGCGTCCTGTCCCGTTCCGGCCGCGCTCTGGCCGGCCGTTTTGGTCGATGTCGAGAAATGGCGCAGGTCATGAAACGCCATCAGCAGCGCTAGATGCTCGTCGAGTGGCGTCGCGCCCGATTCGGCGGCCGGCGCGTCGGCATCGGCATCCTTGTCCGTCCCGGCGTCCTTGCCGTCCTTCATGGATTTCGCGGCAGACGATCCGCTCGGCGTGGTCCTTGCCTTGCCGGCGGGCCTAGGCTCGTCCTCGCCTGCCTTTGCCGCGAGCTCCGCGGCAAGCTTGCTCCACCGCGGATCGCGGGAGCCTGGCTCGGCCGGTGGCTGCTTCTCCGAATGGGCAGGGCTTGCGCCGCCGTGCACCATCCCTCCGAACCCGGTGTCGTCCTTCTTTCCGGACGCGGCCGGCTGCTCGGCCGTGCGCGCGGCGGTAAATCCTGGCAGGGCTGGGCCGAGGCTGGGGGTCATTTCGGGGCGGCTCCAAGCATCTGGTCGATCAGGTCTAGCTGTCGACGGGTTTTCGTCATGGCGGCGTCGGTCGGGTCTGTCGTGTCGGCGGCGGCCGCGACCGCCGGGGCCGATGCCGGCAGGACGATTGCCGGGTCGGTTGCCGGCGCGGATGTGTTCGGCGCAGCGGGCGCCGCCGCCTGGGGCGCCACGGCCGGCTTCTCGGACACGGCACCCTCGACGGGTGGCAATCCGGCGGCATCCGTGGTCGATGCAGCCGCAATTTCGGGTTCGGGCGATGGTACGACCGGCGCGGGCGCCGGATTTGCGACCGGAAGAAAAGCAGGCGGCGCCACCACTTCGCCGGCGATGGCCTGGGCCGCGTCGAGCAAGGCCCGGTCGCCGTCCGATAATTTGCTGCGGTCGATCTTGCCAAGTTTGGTGCGCACGTCCTCGATCGTATCGGAGGTCACCGTGGACAGGCTGGAATAGAGCAGGGCGCGCGGATCGCCCTGATTGGTGTTGCCGTCGCGACCCTGTTCGGCCCGCGCCGAGGCGAAGGCCGACAAGTCACTCATGCCGTCAATCGCGGCGCGGCGCGCGATACGCAGATAGATCACCTTCTCGCGCTCGGGGTCCATCATCGAGGTGATGTCGGCCAGCTTGTCCTGGCTGATCGACATATGCAGTGCAATGACGCCGGAGACGAAGGAGTCGGCGAACTGGCTGGCGTAAGGCGAATAGAGGTAGCGCTCGACATATTGGGTGGAGGCAAGCGCGAACCGCGCCGCGTCGCCCTGCGTCACGGCAATGCCGACCGAGCGCCGCAAGGCCGCTTCCTCGACCAGAGTGCCGGGGCTGAGCAGCTTGGCTTCATCGAGCAGCGTGAGTGCGGCCGCCGGCTGATCCGTGGCAAGCAATGAGCCTTTGACCAAAGCGAGGAACGCGCCGAGGTCGCCTGGCAGGGTCATCGGGTCGATCGGCCTCAGGGCTTCGATCGCCTCGCCTGGCCGGCCGTTCAGATAGTCGATCACCCCTTTGGCCATGGCAAGGTTCCGCGGATCGGAGGCGGCGCGCGATACGGCCGCCTCGACGGTCACCGGATTGCCGCCGCTCATGCCGTAGACCAGCAACGCGCGAAAATTCTTGGGATCCTTGAAATCCTCGGCGTCCGCCGCGCGCAAACGCGCATCGGTCATCTCGAGCAGCTTGGCCTGCATCGGCATCGCGGCATGATCGCCGGCCGCGATGCGGTCCTGAACGAGCTGCAGCGAGCGGACCAGCTGATAAGGCTGCAGCGTGTCCTGGGCGAGGCCCGCAGACGGACAAGCCGTGGCCAGCAGCAACAGGCCTATCATGCGGCTGGTGAGCGCCGCCCGTTTCATCCGCCGGTTGCCATCAGGATCTCGATGCGGCGGTTGGCCGCCGACAGCGGATCAGCCGCATCCTTGGGCTGGCGATCGGCGAAGCCGGCAACCTCGGTGATGCGGCGTTCATCGACGCCGCCACGCACGAGCATGTAATAGGCCGAGTGCGCGCGCGCCGTCGACAGCCGCCAATTGTCGTAGCTGGCACCGCGGAAGGGACGCGCATCGGTGTGACCGTTGATGCTGATGGTGCCTTTCTGGCCGTTGACGATGCGGCCGATCTTTTCCATCGCCAGTACCAGTTCGCGGCTCGGCACCGCCGAGCCGACCTCGAACATGCCGAAGTCGAGCTGATCGGTGATGGAGATGACGACACCCTTGTCGGTGGCTTCCACCGAGACGCCGTCATGCAGCTTGTCGCCGGGCTTGAAGGCATCGGCCAGCTGTTGCTTGACGTCGGCGGCGGCCTTCAGCGCGGCGGCGGTCGGAGCCTTGTCCGCCGCCTCGGATTGTGTGGCCTCCTGCATCGCAGCGGTCGTGCCCGCCTTGGCCATGTCCGCGGCCTTGCTGTCTCCAGCCTCGGCCTTGGTATCGCCGGCCTTGGCATCAGCAGTCTTGACCATTGTCGCCGCGGCGTCCTTGCCATCCCCGGCCAGGGGCTCCAGTGGCGCATCCTTGATCGGCGGCGCCGGCGGCACGGCCTTGACCTTGGCGATTTGTGTCTCGGCAGCCTTGTCGCCGGGCTTGAGCGGATCGCCCTCGACCCTGGGGCGCTGGGCACTCGCCTCGGCGCCGGGCGCGGCGACCTGCTGCGACCAGAAGTCCGGCTCGAAAGGATCGCGGTAGGACGCGCCCCCCGAGGCGCCCGTCGCCGGGCCGGAACTCTGCGCGCCGCCATCGCCCTTCTGGCTGACATTCTGCATGACGCCGGTATCCGTGGCGATCTCCGAAAGCACCGCATAGGGGTCGGCGAAAAGATGCTCGTCGGACTGTTGCGACTGCTGCGGCTCCTGCTTGTCCTGTTTGCGATTGGACGAGCCCGCGGCGCCGGTGCCGTCCTGTCCAGCCTTGGTGGTCGCTTCCTGCGGGTCTTCGGCCGTCGGCCCGGCCGTGCGCGGTCCATTGCCGAGATCCTTAAGGCCCTTGCGGCTCGATTCGCGGTCGACCAGCTTGACGGGGTTGAAATAGCTGGCGACGGCCGTCTTGGTCTGTTCGTTGGCGGCATTGATCAGCCACATGACCAGGAAGAAGCACATCATGGCGGTCATGAAGTCGGCGAAGGCGATCTTCCAGACGCCGCCATGATGACCTTCGTCGTGGTCGTCATGGCCGCGCCGCACGATTATGATCTCGTGCCTGCCATGATCGGCTTCGGCGACGCTCATGACAGGACCTCGGACAGGGTTGCCGACCATTCGGCCATGCGCGTCTCGAACACGGCCTCTTCGATGGTGACCATCAGGTCGAAGCCGGGCGCCTCGATGAAGTCGAGGTTTGCGGCGCGTGACCCAAGCGACGCCTTCAGCGTTTCGAACAGCGAGAGCGGCCCGCGAACGGCGATGCGCACCGCTTCGCCATCGCCAACGGCTTCGCGGATCGCGCCGGCGAGCGCTTCGAGCGAGCGCTTCCGCAGATCGTCGCTGACAACGCCGCCGATGATGCGGGCGACCGTGGCGGCGACAAGATCCGTCACGCGCGCCTCCATGGCGTCGATGCGCGACGAGACCGCCTTGCCGACATCGCCGCCGAAACTGTCGAGAAAGGCCTTTGCTTCCTCGGCATTTGCCTGGCGTTCCGCTTGCAGCGCTGCTTCATGGGCCGCGGCAAGCCGTTCGCCGAGCGCCGCCTCCGCCTGGGCAACGGCTTCGGCGATCAGCGTGCCGATATCGGCCGTCGGTGCTGCCGCCTCGGGCTTGTGCTCGGCGGTGGCCTGCGGCTGGCTGGCGCGTTGCGCGCGCGTGCCGAAATCCGGGAGAAGATCAAAGAGGGCTGCGGAGGGCATGGTCTACGCCGCGACTTCCTGGGCCGCCCATTTGCGCAGGATCTGCGCGGTGCGTTCCTCGTTGATGTCGACCATGCGGGCAAGCCGCTCCTGCGGAGCCGGCCTGATCTTCTGGCGCAGATCGTCGAGCGGGGTGGCGCCGGCACGCGTGCCGGGCAGAGCGCCAATGGCGGCACCCGCATCGGCGGAAGCGGCTGCCTCCGGGGTGGGCAGGGAGCGCTGGACCTCATCGAAATTGGGGCCTGCTATAGCGGGCGTCGCCTTTGCCGTCAGCGCGGCCGCCATCGGCCGCAGGCCGAAGAAGGCGACCAGGAACACCACCACGATGAAGGCGCCGGCATTGATCAGCGTGCCGGCATGCTGGCCGATGGAATCGAGCATTCCCGCCTGTGGCACCGCCTCGCCGTCCAGCCCGTCGATGAACTCGACCGCCGAGACGTCGATGACGTCGCCGCGCTTGTCGTCGAAGCCGGTGGCGGAGCTTACCATCTTCTGGATTTCGGCGACGCGCTTGGCGATCTGGTCCGGTGTCGCGTCCTTGCCCAGGATCGTCTTCAGCCGGTCCTGGTTGACGACGACGGCGATCGACATCTTGGTGACGCTGTAGCCATTGGAGACGGTGGCGATCTTCTTGGAGTTGATCTCGTAGTTGGTGATCTCCTCCTTGCGGTCGTTGGCCGAGGAGGTCTGCGGACCCTCGGTGCTGGCCGCCTGCGTCTCCGGCAGGTTCTGCTCGACGCTGGCCGGGGTCGAGGCCTGTTTCTGGTTGCTGTTCTCGTTGGCGCGCACCGATTGCACCGAGCGCTCGACACGGGACTCCGGATCGAAGATCGTCTCTTCGGTCTGGCGGGTGTCGGTGTTGACATCAGCTTTTACGCTGGCGCGGAAATTGTCGGGCCCGAGATAGGGCGTGAGCGCGCGGCGAATGTTGTCGCCGATCTGCGCCTCCACGGTCTGCTCGACGCCGAGCGTGCGAGCGGCACTGGTGTTGGACGGATCATCGCCCGCGGCCAGCAGATTGCCGTTGGAATCGAGCACCGTCACCTTGTCGGCCGACAGGCCAGGGACTGCGGCGGCGACGAGATGGCGGATCGACATGGCGCTCTTCTCCGCATCGATGCCGGCGTAGCGGATGACGACCGACGCGGAGGGCTGCTGTTCGTCGCGACGAAAATTGGCGCGCTCGGACATGACGATGTGAACGCGCGCCGCCTTGATACCCGATATCGACTGGATGGTGCGGGCGATCTCGCCTTCGAGCGCGCGCACCCGGGTGATCTGCTGCATGAAGGAGGTGAGGCCCATCGCGCCGACATTGTCGAACAATTCGTAGCCGGCATTGGCGCTGGTCGGCAGACCCTTTTCGGCAAGCAGCATGCGCGCCTGCGCCGTGGTGCCGGCCGGAACCAGCACGGAGGTTCCGTCGGCGCCGACGTCGAAGCCGATGCCGGCCTCGCCCAGCACCAGGCCGATCTGGTTCACGTCGGAGCGATCGAGCCCGACATAGAGCGTGTCGTAGGCCGGGCGGTTGAGATAGACTGAGGCAATGCCGATGACGCCCATCACCAGGACGGCGATGCCCGCCAGCATGGCCAGGCGCCTGACGCCAAAGCCGCGGAGATTCGAGATGATGCTCTGGATCTGTTCCGGCACGATTGAGCGACTCCCAGCATGACTGTCCGCCGGAACACTAGCTCCCGAAGCTTGTGCGAAAATGAAATCGGGCCGCGCTTGCGGCGCGGCCCGTGAATTTCGAAGTATCCGTCAGCTAGGCCAAGGTTAGCCGTTCTTGAACAGCGACAGGATCGACTGCGAGGAGCTGTTGGCGATCGACAGCGACTGGATGCCGAGCTGCTGCTGGACCTGGAGCGCCTGGAGGCGGGTCGATTCCTTGTTCATGTCGGCATCGACGAGCTGGCCGACGCCGCGATCGATCGAGTCCATCAGGCTCTGCGTGAAGGTCTTCTGCAGGTCGATGGAGCTCTTGGCCGCACCGAGAATGGTGGCGGAGTCGGTCAACTGGCTCATGACCTTGTCGATCTTGCCGACCATCTGGGTGATGATGTCGTCGGTCACGCCGGCCGCGGTGATATCGAGGTTGTATGCGGAAACATTGTCGATCCTGGGAACCACCGCCCCGGCCGCGGTCTGGCCGGCGGTGTTGGCGGCAATGTCCGTGCCCCCGCCGGCGATTGCGGCCGCATAAGCGGTATCATACAGGTCCTGGGCCGCCGCCGTGGAATAGACCGAGGTCTGGCGGTCAAGCGTGCCCTGGTTCTTGACGGCGGTGGAGAGACCGGAATCGAACAGCTTGGTGCTCTCTACATCGATGTCGATCGTCCCGAGCGAGATGGCGCCCGACGATGAGCGATTGAAGGACGACACGATCTTGGCGTTGGCCTGGACGCCATCATTGGCGGCGGCGACCTGCGTCGATGTCACCGAAAGATAATTCGAGCCCGAAAAGGTGGCGGCATCGGCAAAGGACTTCATCTGCGCCTGGAGTGCGGTGATTTCAGTCTGCGTCTTTGCCTTGGCGGCACCCGTCTGGCCGATGGTCGAAAGCAACTTGGTCTTGATCTTGCCGATCGTATCCAGCGCATTGTTCATGCCGGTATAGGCAGTGTCGACTTTCGAGGCGCCCAGGCCGAGCGCGTCCTGGACTGTCGACAGCGCCTGGTTGTCGGAGCGCATCGTCGTGGCGATCGACCAGTAGGCGGCGTTGTCGGAGGCCTCGGAGACCCTGTAGCCCGTCGAGATTCGGGACTGCGTTTGCTCGAGCGACTTGTTGGTGGCGTTAAGGCTTTGAAGTGCGGTCAACGCCGCGGCGTTCGTCATGATGCTCGCCAAGAAACTCGCTCCTTTTTCCAGACCGGTCTTTCTCAAACCGGCGTTGCCCTCGCGAGCCGCTCGACCCGCTCGTGGATTACCGTCACCCGATCGGGCCGATTCGGCAATCCGTTGTAAGTCATTGGTTAACCATGACTAGCGCGTTATGGTTAACGGCCTGTTAAAAGCCAGCTTTCGAGGGTTAAGAAACGAGGGTTGCGCGGGGCTGGAGCAAACGCAAAACGGGCCGCGCTTTTGGCGCGGCCCGTTTGCCTGGTTTGATCGGTCGAGAGGGATCAGCCGCGGAAGAGCGACAGGATCGACTGCGACGAGCCGTTGGCGATCGACAGCGCCTGGACGCCGAGCTGCTGCTGAACCTGCAGGGCCTGGAGGCGGGTCGATTCCTTGTTCATGTCGGCATCGACGAGCTGGCCGACGCCGCGATCGATGGAGTCCATCAGGCTCGAGGTGAAGGTCTTCTGCAGGTCGATGGAGCTCTTGGCGGCGCCGAGCTTGGTGGCAGCGTTGGTCATGCCCTTCAGCGCGGCATCGACGACGTTCATCATAGCCTGGATCTGGGTGTCGCTCGCAGCGGTGGTGCCCGAGAAGATCTTCAGGCTGGCGACCGAATAAGTGTCGGTGGCCGCCGCGGCAGCGCCCAGGGTCGGGTTCGAGGCCGCGGCCGCGACGCTGCCATCGGTACCGAGGCGGTCGGCGTCGAGGATACCCTTCGTCACGCCGGCAGCAGTGCCGGCTTCATACAGCTTGATGCTTTCCACGTTGACGTCGATCGTCGAGATCGAAACCGCGCCGGTTGCGCTGCGGTTGAAGGCGGAAACGATCTTGACGTCGGCCGCGGTCGTGGCGGTGGCGCCGCTGTTGACCGAGAGCATGTTGGTGCCGGAGAAGGTGGCGCCATCGGCATAGGCCTTCAACTGCTTCTGAAGAGCGGCGATTTCGACCTGGGTCTTTTCCTTGGAAGCGTCCGTCTGGCCGTAGGATGCGGTCAGCTTCTGCTGGATCTGGTTGATGGTCGTGATCGCGCTGTCCATGCCGGTGTAGGCGGTGTCGACCTTCGAGGCGCCGAGGCCGAGCGCGTCCGAAACGGTGGACATCGCCGAGTTGTCCGAGCGCATCGTGGTGGCGATCGACCAGTAGGCGGCGTTGTCCGACGCCTGGGAGACGCGATAACCCGTGGAGATGCGGGCCTGGGTGGTGTCGAGGTTCTTCTGGGTGGCGTTCAAGCTCTGCAGAGCGGTCAACGCCGAGGCGTTGGTCATGATACTGGCCATGGCTACTCGTACCTTGTTTTACAGGGTGTTTTTTGCATACCGGTTTGTCCGGTATGACGGAGCGGCATCATGCCAATGACCGTTGCGTTTGGGTCACCCGCCATCTGCGAGCGACTATGGCGGCGAGTCCCTACCAAAGGACTAAACTGGACGGTTAATCGAAAATAATTCGGAGGAATTCGATGACGCGGCGCGCTGCCCAATTCCGCAGGCAGGCCATACCCGATGTCGAGCGCGCACGGTCAGGTGAAAGAGCGCACCAGGCTGCCGACGAGCAGGTTCCAGCCGTCGATCAGGACAAAGAACAGGATCTTGAACGGCAACGACACGACCGTGGGCGGCAGCATCATCATGCCCATCGCCATGGTGATGGTGGCCACGATCAAGTCGATGACCAGGAATGGCAGCACGATCAGGAAGCCGATCTCGAAGCCGCGCCGGATCTCGGAGATCATGAAGGCAGGCACCAGGATGCGCAGGTCGACCGTCTCCTTCGCAACGACCTGGCCGCGTTCGCGGGCAAGGTCGGCGAAAAGGTCGAAATCCTTGTCGCGCACATTGTGCAGCATGAAGGTGCGGAACGGATCGGAAATCTTCTCGAAGGCCTCTGTCTGGCTGATCTGATTGTCCATCAACGGCTTGACGCCGGTATTCCACGCCTGATCGAAGGTCGGCGCCATGACATAAAAGGTCATGAACAGCGACAGCGAAATGAGGATGAGGTTCGCCGGCGTCGATTGCAGGCCAATGCCGGCACGCAGGATGGAGAAGGCGATGACGAAGCGGGTGAAGCTGGTCACCATGATCAGCAGCCCCGGCGCCACCGACAGCACGGTGAGCAGGCCGAACATCTGGATGATGTAGCCGACGGTGGCGCCATCGGCCTTGCCGATGCCGCCAAGGTCCAGTTGCTGGGCCGCCGCGACGGAGGTGGCGGCGCCAATCAGTGCCGCGGCAAGAAGGAATTTTCTCATTCGAGCAGCAATGTCCTGACGAGAACCTGTTTGACGTGCCCCTGACTGCGGATCGAGGCGCGTTCGTCGAGATCGGCCTTCAGATGCTGGTAGCCGCTGGCGCCTTCGATCTGGTGCATCTTGAGGGTACGCACGAAGGCCAGAAGATCCTGCTGGACGTCCTCCGCCATCGCCGGCGGCTGCGGAGCGTCGTAGACCACGGACACTTCCATCCTGATCCAAGTGTCCGCGGGCGAGGCGATGTTGGTGGTGATCGGCGCCAGCGCGACGAGCGTCGGCCCCGCGCCAGCTTGTTGAGCGGCTTCGGGCTGGGGTACCTTGCCCTCGTTTTCAGGCGCGACTGGCACCGACGATGGCGCGCCGACGGCCTTGAGATAGCCGCCCGACATCCAGCCCATGCCGATGGCGGCAGCCGTCACCACCAGCAGCATGGCGCCCTGGATGGCAAGGGAGGGACCCTTGCGAGGCTGAACCTGATCGACATTGGCCATGGCGGTCCCCTCCAATGCCTAGAACGGTAGAACCTGGTCGAGAACCTGCTGGCCATAAGCCGGCTGCTGGACCTCGCTGACGCGGCCACGGCCGCCATAGGAGATGCGCGCCTCGGCGATGCGTTCATAGGAGATGGTATTTTCCGCGCCGATGTCCGACGGGCGCACCATGCCGGCGATGGTGAGCACCCTGAGCTCGTAGTTGACGCGCACTTCCTGGGAACCCCTGATCATCAAATTGCCGTTGGGCAGGACCTCGGTGACGACGGCGGCGACGTTGAGCTCCAGGTTTTCGGAGCGCTTGATTTCGCCGTCGGCATTGGTTTCGGTGCTGGAACTCAAGCCGGCGTCGCCCTTGCCGCTGGTGCTGTTGCCTTCCCATCCGAGCGTGACGTCATAACCCAGCTTGCGTGCGGCGGTGCGGCTCCGGTCGTTCTGGTTCTTGAAGTTGGCCTTGTCGTTGAGCTTGATCCTGACGGTCAGGATGTCGCCTTCGCGCAGCGCCCTGGGATCGGTGAACAGCCGGCTCTGGCGGTCGTCCCACAAAGAGAACTTCTTGACCGGAGCGGCGGGCGGCTGAGGATAGCTGTAGGGTACTGCCCCGTCGCCGCCGATGCCCGAACCGACCGGCGACAGCGATGGTTCCCTACCGATTTCCTTGAAATTGGTTGCGCAGCCGGACAAGGCTGCCGCCGCGCACAGGATGAGCATTCTGCGGATCATGACGGATCTACCCTTCGGGCTGCGCTGGCCATGATGCCGGTGAGCGTCGCCGCCGCCTTCTGGTCCATTTCGTTGAGGATGACACCCGCCTTCCGTGAATCGAGCTTCATCAGGATGGCCGCGGCGAGGTCCGCATTGACGATCGCCAGGCGTTCGGCCGCCGCATCGGGCTTCATGCCGGCATAGATCTTGACGACGCCGTCCTCGGCCCGGGCCAGAAACACCTCGCGCCGCTTCAGCCAGGTTTCGTATTCGGCTTTTTTTGCGTCCAGCGCCTTCATGCGCTCGTCGATGCCTGCCTGCAGCTGTTTTAACTCTTCCGCCTGCAAGGCATAGCGGCGGTCGCGCGCGGCGTCGGCGATGTTGGAGCAGAAGCGCTCGATCTCGCTCTGGTCCGGCGCCTTTTCTCGTGTCAGTTGCTGCGATGCGACCGCAGGCTGCGCTCCGGGCAGAATTTGGCGAACGACATCCTCGGCGCGTGCGCCGCTGCTCGAAGCGGACATGGCCGCGAGGACCGTGGCCGCGAACAAGATTGCGCGGGGAGGGCGTCCTTGATGGGATGAGAGGGAGGTGATCATCGACATCGCTATTGGAGAACCAGATCGGCTTGCAAGGCGCCGGCCGACTTGATGCCTTGCAGGATGGCAATGATGCCGTCCGGCTTGACGCCGAGACGGTTGAGGCCGGAAACGAGAGTTTGCAGGTCGGGCCCGTCGAGCACGGCGACGCGGGCGTTGGGCCGGGTGGCATCGATGGCTGTGAACGGTTCGACGGCGGTTTCGCCCTTAGAGAAGGGTTCGGGCTGCACCACGCGCGGCGCTTCCGTAATGCGCACCGTCAGCGTGCCGTGGCTGATGGCGACACGTGAGATCTTGACGTCGTTGCCGATGACGATGGTACCGGTGCGCTCGTCGATGACGACGCGGGCCGGCGTGTCGGACTCGACCACCAGGTTTTCGATCTCGGCATAGAAGCGGGCCGCCGAAACGCTCTTCGGCCGCCTGATCTGCACGGTGCGGGAATCGCGCTCCGCCGCCACGCGCATGCCGAAGCGCTGGGCGGTGTAGTCGTTGATCGCGTCCGCGATGCGGATGGCGGTGGAGAAATCGGGATTGCGCAATTGCAGTGTCAGCGTCGACTGGTCATCGAACTCGGCCTTCACCTGCCGCTCGATTATGGCCCCGTTCGGCACGCGGCCGGCGGTCGGTACGCCTTGCGTCAACTGCTCGGCCTGGCCTTGAGCGGTGAAACCGGAAACGATGACCGCGCCCTGGCCGACGGCGTAGATCTCCCCGTCCGCCGCCTTCAGCGGCGTCATGATCAGCGTGCCGCCGGCAAGCGAGGTAGCGTCGCCCATCGAGGAGACGTCGATGTCGATGCGGGCGCCGGACTGCACATAGGGCGGCATGTTGGCGGTGACGATGACGGCGGCGACGTTCTTGGCGCGTGCGCTGCCGCCTTCCGTGGCGATGCCGAGATTTTCGAGCATGGCGCGGATCGACTGTTCGGTGAACGGCGAGTTGCGCAGGCTGTCGCCGGATCCGGCGAGCCCGATGACGAGGCCGTAGCCGACGAGCTGGTTGTCGCGCGAACTCTGCAGCTGCGCGATATCCTTGATGCGCGAGGCGACCTGGCCAGGCGGCAGCGAGCTTGGTCCGGGCGAAACGCGGAACATGCGCGCGGTGGTGGCGGGATCATATTCGGGATCGTCGTAGACACCGCCATTCCTCGCGGCGAGTTCGCGCTTGGCCTTGGGCGTCAGGCCATCGGCTAGTGCCGGCTGCAGACCGAGCGTGGCCGCAATCAGAAGGGCAAGCAGGCGCATCATGAAGCGCCGACCTGGATGGTGCCGTCGGCCATCACCGTGCCGGAGAGAATCTTGCCGCTGTCGCTGTTGCGGACCTTGATGAAGTCGCCCGCCGAACCCGGCTGCAAGGTCACGGCGGTGGCCGTGATCGTCAGCCCGCCGGCGACGAAGAAGACCTGCACGGCGGCACCCTGCTCGACCAGCCAGGCCTCACGGACGGCGGCTGAAGGAATGTAGCGGCCGGGCAGCAGCGTGCGCTTGGCGATCTTGCCCTGCAATTCCTCGGAACGGGTCGCAACAGCATCGGGCTTATGCTTGCCGGGGATGAGGGTGACCTGCTTCAGGGCGGCGAGTTCGATGGTCTCGCCGGGATAAATGACCCGGTTGGGGATCAGCACGACCTCGCCAGCAGGTTGGTTGCTGGCGATCTGGTTGGCCGAGTCCTGGGCGAAAGCCGGCATGCCGCAGGCCACCAGCGCAAGGGCGAGCGCGGCGCGACGGAATGCGGAGCAGGAGATCGGCATGGCCATCATCCGTTACCTGATGTTCTTGGAGACGACGGAGGCCATGTCGTCGGCGGCCTGGATGACCTTGGAGTTCATTTCATAGGCGCGCTGCGCCGAGATCAGTTCGGTGATTTCCTTGACCGGGTCGACATTGGAGGCCTCGAGATAGCCTTGCTGGATGGTGGCGAAGCCGGGATCGCCGGGCACGCCGACATTGGCCGGGCCGGAAGCCGTTGTCTCCTGGAAGAGATTGTCGCCGAGCGGCGCGAGGCCCGCCTCGTTGGCGAAGTTGACGATCTGGAGCTGGCCGAGGTTCTGCAGGTCGGTCTGGCCGTCGATGCGGGCGAAGACCTGGCCGGTCTTGTTGACGATGACTTCGACCGCATCAGTCGGCACGGTGATGGCCGGAATGACACTGGCGCCGTCCACCGTCACCAGCTGGCCGGTGGCGTTGGTGTTGAAGGCGCCGGCGCGGGTATAGAGCGTACCGCCATCGGCGCCTTCGATCTGGAACCAGCCCCTGCCGGTGAGCGCCATGTCGAAGCTGTTGCCGGTGCTGGTCAGTTCACCCTGGGTGTGGACGTTGCGCACGGCGGTCGTCTTGACGCCGAGACCGATCGAAACGCCTTCCGGCACCAGCGAGGCATTGGAGCGGTTGGGGACGCCTTGCGTGCGATCGACCTGGTAGAGCAGGTCGGAGAATTCGGCACGGGCGCGCTTGTAGCCGGTGGTGTTGATGTTGGCGATGTTGTTGGCGATGACTTCCAGATTGGTCTGCTGGGCATTCATGCCGGTGGCGGCGATGGCGAGTGCTTTCATGGCCTGCTCCTCAGATGCCCATGCGACTGACTTCGAGATAGGCCGAGACCACCTTGTCGCGGATGGCGACGGCGGTCTGCAGCGCCTGCTGGGCGCTCATCACGGCATCGACCACCTGGCGGGTGTCGGCGTCGCCCTTGAGCGCCTGCATCGACACCTGCTCGGCATTCTGCATGGTGCTGACGGTCTTGGAGGCAGCCTGGCTCACCGCTTCGGCGAAGGAGGTGCCAAGGTTGCCCGATGCCGCCGGCGCAACGCCACCCTGCAGCAGATCGGTGGCTGTATCGCCCAGCCCAGGCTTCAGGTTAAGCGCGCCGATGCCGTTGACGATCATTGGTTCCTCATCAGGTCGATGGTCATTGAAATGAGATCACGCGCCTGCTTCACGACTTGCAGGTTGGCCTCGTAGGAGCGGTTGGCCTCGGTCATGTCGGCCATCTCGATCAGCACGTTCACATTGGGCATCTTGACGTAGCCCTTGTCGTCGGCGGCCTCGTTGCCGGGCTGGAATTCGACGGGAAAATTGCTCGGGTCGCGGTCGATCGAATTCACCTCCACCGTCGAGCTGCCGGAGGCCCGGTCGAGTTCGGAGACGAAGCTGATGGTCTTGCGGCGATACGGGTCGGCGCCCGGCGTGGTGCCTGTCGACTGGGCGTTGGCGAGGTTTTCCGAAACCACGCGCAGGCGCTCGGACTGAGCGCCAAGGCCTGATGCTGCGACTTTGAGGGCTGCGGTCAGTGCGTCCATGGTCAGCTCTTCACCGCCATCATCATCATTGAGTGGAATGCCTTGACGATGGCCGTGTTGAGTTCGAAGGAGCGGCGCACCTCGCCGGCCTTGAGAAGCTGGTCTTCAAGCACGACCGTGTTCTTGGAGGGCATGACCACGCCGTCGTCTTCCTGCGGCTTGATGGAGAAGCCGGCATTGGTCGCCGCAGTGCCGAGATGACCGGGCTCGGTGATCTGGAGCGACACCGCGGTGCGGTCGAGCACCTTCTCGAACGGCTCGACGTCGTTTGCCGTGTAGCCCGGCGTGTTGGCATTGGCGATGTTGCCGGCGACCGCCGACTGACGTACCGACAGCCACTGCGCTTGCTTGGCGGCGAGATCGAAAAGGGAAACAGGCTCCATGGGAATCTCCGGGCATGTGCCCAAAGACTAGGACGCCAGTCTTGCGCGGACCTTGCGATCGGTCGCTAGAACGTGAAGGCGAAAACGGTGAAGCGGTTTTCGGACGACATCATGCTCCATCTCTTGAAATGGAGACGGATGATTTCAGGACGATCCGACCTGAAATCATCCTCGGCACAAAACCGTGACGGCTTATCTGGAAAGCTCGATCACCTGGTTGGCACTGGTGAGCATGACCCATTTGCCGTTGCGCTGCTCGATCGCCGATACCTTGCTGGAATCCGGCAGCGTCGAACCGCGCTGGACCATCCACAGGCCGGTGTCGTCCTCGATCATGGCGCGGCCATTGGCGACATGGACCATGCGGAACTTCGCGATGTCGGCGGGGAAGGGTTGCTCGCCGGGCGGCTGCGTTTTGGAGTCGTCCTGCACCGTGCCGGTGGCAAGCAGATCCACATCGGCGTTGGGAACGTCCCTGGCGGTCAGCGGCGCGCTGCGCTCGGCGACCACGCCACCTCCCGCACGTCCCGAATTGGTACCGGTGCCGCCGAACTTGATCGCCTGCACGCCGAACTGGTCCTGGTTGAAGAAGATGTACCAGGGAAACAGGGCGCAGGTCAGGCCGAGCGTGATGCCGAGCGCTGCGATGACGACGTCGCTGCGACGGTCCGCCTTCTTCTTGCCCAGTCTGGGGAATTGCGGCTTTGGCGGCTGCGGCCATTCGCTGGCGGCAAACAGGCCATCGATCAGCGATTCGCGACTGGCTTGAGCCATATCGGCAGCCTCGACGCGGGGAAGGGAATTCACAGGGGGCTCGGCAGTCCGGGCCGGCAAAGGCTCGGATCTGGGGAGAGCCGATTTGACGGCCTTGGCCAGAACAACCGCGGTCGGGGCAGCCATGGCGGCGGCGGCGTTTGCCCTGGCGACCCTGGCCTCCTCCGCTCGAGCCTGCTCCGCGGCGTTCGCTTCGGCGATCATCTCGTTCAGGAGGCGCTCGGTGTACTGGCGTTCAGTCTCTTGGTTCGGCATTCTGCTTTCCCTTGAGATGGCGGGCAAGATCGGAGAACGGATCGGCGGACGGACGGTCCCTGGGCGATTGCGTCAGCGCCTCATAGATGAGGGGCACCTGGCGTACGGCCATATCGAGTTCAGCGTCGACGCCGCCCTGATAGGCGCCGAGCAGCCGGATGTCGCGCGTGTCCTCGAAACGGGAGATCATCGACTTCAGCCGCGTCACCAGGGCTCGCTGCTCGACGCTCCAGGCCTTGCCGGCCAGTCGCGAGATGGACGACAGCGGATTGACGGGCGGATAGCGGCCCTGTTCGGCGATCGCGCGGTCGAGCACGACATGGCCGTCGAGGATGCCGCGCACCGAATCGGCGACCGGATCGTTGTGATCATCGCCGTCGACCAGCACGGAAATGATGGCCGTGATCGATCCCTTGCCTTCCAGTCCTGGGCCTTCGGTTCCAGGCCCGGCGCGCTCGAGCAGCTTGGGCAGTTCGGTGAAGACCGATGCGGGATAGCCGCGGGCAACCGGCGGCTCGCCGGTTCCCGTCGCCACCTCGCGCAGGGCGTGAGCGAAGCGGGTGATCGAATCCAGCACCAGCAGCACACGGTGGCCCTGGTCGCGAAAATGCTCGGCGACGCGCATGGCGGTGTCTGGCGCGCGCCGGCGCATCATGGCGCTCTCGTCGCTGGTGGCGACGACGGCCACGGTCTTGGCCATGCTGTCGCCGATCGTATCCTCGAGGAATTCGCGGACCTCGCGGCCGCGTTCGCCGATCAGCGCCACGACGACGGTGTCGAACGCGTCGGCGCCGGCGAGCATGGCAAGCAGCGTCGACTTGCCGACGCCCGATCCGGCGAAGACCCCCATGCGCTGGCCGAAGCAGAGCGGCGTGAAGATGTCGATGACCTTGACGCCGGTCATGAAGGCGGTACCGACGCGCTGCCGCGCCATGGCGCCGGGTGTCGCGACGGCCGCCGACATGTCGTCGCCCCTGACCAAGGGCGGACCACCGTCGATTGCCCGGGTGAGCGCGTCGATGGCGCGGCCGCGCCACGAGGCATGCGGCGCCACCGCGAGCGGACCCCTGCGGAACACGGCATCGCCGATGCCGGCGTCGGCGCTGCGTTCGAAGGGGGCGATCACAACCTCGTCGCGGCTGATCTTGACGATCTCGCCGCGGCGCGAGCCGGACTGACCGCGCTGCTCGACAATGTCACCCAGCCTGGTGAAATCGGAAAGGCCGCGCACCTTGTAGTGCGTTGATGTGACTTCGGTGACGAGCCCGCCGCGCTTGACCAGCCCGTCGCTGTCGCCAAAGCGCCTGATAATCCGCTCCAAAGCGGCAAGCCGATCCAGCGGCGCCGGCTGGAGCTGTCTTTCGGGTGCGCGGAGGGCTGGCTGCTCTGACGACATGCTACGACTTCGAGCCGAGCGTCTTTATCGCCTCCTCGGCGGAGGAATCGGTCTGCCGCATCAGCGCGGCAGTGTTCTCGAAGGCGCGCTGGACCATGATCAGCCGGGTCATTTCCAGCACGGGATTGGCGTTGGATTCCTCGAGGAAACCCTGGGCGACGCCGATGTCGGAGCGGTCGGTGACCGGTTCGGGCGTGCGTGCGGGCACAATGCCGGAATTGCCGTAGCGCACGAAATTCTCGCCCGGGTCGAAATTGTAGAGGCCGATGGAGCCGACGAGCTGTTCGTTCTGGCGCAGCGAGCCGTCGGCGCCGGCCTTGGGCGGACCGTTGCGGGGATCGAGCTGGATCGGCGCCCCGCCGGCGTCGAGCACCGGATGGCCCTCGACCGACATCAGCTCGCCATTCTCGTTCATCGAGAAACGGCCGTCGCGGGTCATGACGGTGCCAACTGGCGTGTCGATGGCGAACCAGGCGTCGCCCTGGATGGCGAAATCGAACGGGTTGCCGGTCTCCGTCATGGCGCCGTGTGCCCCCGACAGAAAGGTCTTGCCGGAGGAGGCGAACGAAACCGACTTCTGCCCTGCGCCAGACACCACGTCCTCGAACTTCACGCCGGTGGCGCGAAAGCCGACGGTGCTGGCGTTGGCGACGTTGTCGGCGATCGTGTCGAGCCGGCGCTCGAGGGCTATCTGCGCGGAGAGGGCAACGTAGAGACTGTCTCGCATGATCAGAACTTCAGTTTCTGCATGGCCATCATCAGGTCGGTGGAGATGCCCGATGTGACCGGTTTGGCAAAGAGCACGCTGACCGACGTCACCGCCGTCGAGGTCGGATTGTTGATCTCGTACATGCTGGTGAAGCGGGTCAGGAAGTTGTTCAGTTTCACTGGGTCGGTGAAATCCGAGATGTCGAGCTTCTGCCCGAACAATTGCGCCTGCTTGTCGATGTCGGCGGTGGCGAAAGAATCGGGCAGCCCCAGCGCGGTGCGCACCACGCTGGCAAGCGCCGTGTCGGCCAGCACGTCGTACCAGCTGGTGATGGTTGATGCTTTGCGGTCGAAATAGAGCGCCAGCCGCACGCCCTCATTGGTCTTGCCGGCGTCCTCCTCGAGGGTCTGGCGCATGTAGTTGTCGACGGTCGGCTGCTGCGCCGGATTGATGGTGGTGGCTGCTTCGCCGTACTGCTCGAAGTTGAAAGCGGCGGCGAGCCCGGCATAAGCCTTGTTCGTCATCTTGTTGGCGACGCTGTCGGCGTCGCGAATGCCCCCGGTCAGCACGCTGCGGATGAGATCCTTGCTTTCCGTCGCCGGATCGAGTCCGTAAGCCGAGAGCGCATAGTTGTACAACCGGCTGTTGGCCATCAGGTCGTCGATGGATTTCACGTTCGTGACGTTGGCAAGGTAGTATGCGGTCTCCGATTTTATGGACTCCGCGTTCGGCGGGATCAGGCCAAGGGCCGACCCGGTGGTGTAGATCTTCGGCGTGTCTTTCAGCACCTCGTCGCGCGACGTTGTCTGATCGCCATATTGGGCAAAGTTGAACGCCGTGACGAAGTTGGCGTAGCGTTTGTCCGTCAGCTTGTTTGCCGGGCTGTTGGGATCGCTGACGCCGCCCGCCAGCATCGTGCTGATCTGCAGCGGCTTTTCGGTCGACGCATCCAATCCGTAGGAAGCCATGGCGAAGGTGAGCAGGCGCTTGTCCGCCATGAGATCGTCGATCGACTTCACCTTGGAGATGTTTGCCGCGTAATAGTCCGCCTCGCCCTTGATATACTGGGCGCTCGGTTCGACCAATTTCAGTCCGGTTCCGGCCACATAGCCTTTCGGCACCGCCTGCTGGGCAGCATCGCGCGTGGTTGTCTGATCGCCATACTGGGCGAAGTCGAAGGCCGAGACAAAGTTGGCGTAGCTCTTGTCGGTCAGTTTGTTGGCGGGACTGTTGGGGTCGCTGACGCCACCTTCGAGCATGGCCCTGACGGTTGCGGCCGGTTCGGTCTCGGCGTCGAGGCCGAACGCGGCCATCGCGTATGTCAGCAGGCGGCTGTTGCCCATCAGGTCGTCGATCGACTTCACATTGGAGATGTTGGTGACGTAGTAGGCGGTTTCACTCTGGTAGTAGGAGAGTCCTGCCTGCGAGGCGCCGATCTGGACTTGCAGCGCATAGTTGCTGGTCACCAGTTGCTGCGCCTTGTTGTAGATCGTCGCATTAGGGCCGTTGGCGGCGAAATTGAAGGCGCTGACGAACGCGGCGTAGCGCTTGTCGGTCAGTTTGTTGGCAAAACTGTTGGGATCGGAGACGCCTTCCTTGAGCGCCTTCACCATGAAGGCCTTGGCGTAGTCCATGTTCTCAAGGCCGTAGGCCTTCATGGCGTATTTGAACAGCCGGTCATTTTTGACGAAATCGTCGATCGATTTCACCTGGGTGATGTTGGCGAGATAATATTGGGTATCGCGGTCGACTGTCGGCTGTTGCTCGATGCGGTCGATCGACTTGTTGATGTCTTTGGTGATCAACTGGTAGCTGGTATAGGTACTGAGCAAGGACGCGCCTCCGGCCGAAGCTATGCCAGCACAATAAGCTCACTTCCTTGCGCGAAACTGAATCGCCAACTTTCGTGCCATGGCGGCTCGGATTCAAGCCTCACACAAGGCACGGGGACTATCCCTTGTCCGACGTGAAATGCGGAAGGACCGGTCGTGGGCATTCTGATTGGACTTGTGGTGACGCTTGGCTGCGTCCTTGGCGGCTTCATGGCCATGGGCGGGCATCTGCACGTGCTGGTGCAGCCATGGGAAGCCGTGGTCATCTGCGGCGCCGCACTCGGCACCTTCCTGGTCGCCAATCCGATGAAGACTGTCAAGGATACCGGCAAGGGCATTCTGGAAGCCTTCAAGCAGGCGGTGCCGAAGGAGCAGGACTATCTGGAAACGCTCGGCGTGCTGCACAGCCTGATGCGCGAGTTGCGCTCCAAGTCGCGCAGCGAGGTCGAGGCGCATATCGACAATCCGGAGGAGTCGGCGATCTTCCAGGCCTTTCCGACCGTGCTCAAGAACCACGATTTGATGAATTTCATCTGCGACTACTGCCGCATCATCATCATCGGCAATGCCCGCTCACACGAGATCGAGGCGCTGATGGACGAGGAAATCCAGACCATCAAATCCGACAAGATGAAGGCCTATCACGCACTGGTCGCGGTCGGCGACGGCCTCCCGGCGCTCGGCATCGTCGCCGCCGTGCTCGGCGTGGTCAAGGCGATGGGGGCGCTTGACCAGTCGCCGGAAATCCTCGGCGGCCTGATCGGCGCGGCGCTGGTCGGCACCTTTCTCGGCATCTTCCTGTCCTATGCGGTGGTCGGACCTGTCGCCACCAAGATCAAGACGGTGCGCGAGAAGAAGAACCGCCTCTACATCATCGTCAAGCAGACGCTGCTCGCCTACATGAACGGTGCGCTGCCGCAGGTGGCGATCGAGTTCGGCCGCAAGACCATCTCCTCCTATGAACGGCCGACCATCGACGCGGTCGAGCAGAGCACCATGAACACCGGCAGCGCCGAGAAGAAGGCTGCCTGAGCGATGCGCGACAGATCGGTGCCAAAACTGTCATGACGAGTCCGGGCAGCCCCTCGCAGGCGCGTTCGTTGATCATCGAGCGTCTGGTCGGCGACAGCGGTGAGACCGATCAGGTCGTCGACGCCGGCCGTGCCATGGCCGAACGCGCCGTGCCGCTGCTGCAGAAGGGACTCTCGGGCGAGCTCGGCATTCCCGTAATTGTCGACCTCAAGGCCGTCGAGGTCAGCCGCGTCCCGGAGGCGCGCTCGCGCGCCGGCGACAATTTCGCGATGACCGTCGTCGGCTCGCCGGCGTCCTCGGACGCGATGACACTCGTCATGGATGCTCCCGCAATCGCGATCATGGTCTCCACCCTGTTCGGCGGCGACCCGGATATGCCGGTGTCGCCGATCGAGCGCGAGCTGTCGTCGATCGAGGCCGATGTCTCGACCATGGTGCTCCAGGAAGTGGCGCAGGCGCTGAATGGATCGGGGCGGCGCTCGCTCGAACTGCGGCTGCCCGCACCGCGCGCCATGTCGGGAATCGAGGCCAGGCGGCACGTGTTGCGCGACGGTGCCGCGATCCGCATCGTCCTTGGCATCTCGACGCCGGTCGACAGCGGCTCGATTACCGTGACGATGCCGCAGCGCATCGTGCTGGCGGGCCGCGATGCCACGGCCAGCATCAGCGAGGACGATCACGGAACCAGTTGGCGGGCACGCTTTTCGGAAGAGGTGATGCGCTCGACCGTAGCGCTCGAGGCCACCATGCCGCTGGCGCGGCTGACGCTGGGCGACCTCGCCAACCTCGAAGTGGGCCAGGTCATCGACTTCGAAGAAACGGCGCAATCGCGGGCTCGCCTCGGCGCGCGCGGCCAGACGCTGTTCGTATGCGAGTTCGGCAAACTGGGTCAGAATTACACCGTCCGAATCAGGCATCCTTTCGATGCCGGGCAGGATTTCATCGATGGGCTCATGCCGGCTGGTGCCGGGCGCGCCTGAGCTTTTGGAGACGACGCATGGCCAAGACCAAGGTAGAAGCAGAGCTCGACCAGCCGGACGAGCAGCTCGATCGCGCCATCGAGGAATTGCGCGGGGTCCTGCACGAAGAAGAACAGCGCCCCGATGCGGCGTTCCGGGCTGCGGCGGGGGCCAATTCAAGCGTTATCATGAACATCCCCGTCGATGTCCAGATCATCCTCGGCAGCACCGAGATGGCGGTTGCCGATCTGATGGCGCTGCAGAAGGGGTCGACGGTCGCGCTCAATCGCCGCATCGGCGAGCCGGTCGATGTCGTGGTGAACGGCCGCAAGATCGCGCGCGGCGAGATCACCGTGCTCGAAAGCGACCCTTCGCGCTTTGGCATCAGGCTGACCGAAATCATCGCCGGCACGAAGGGCGCCTAGACATGGATCGCGGAGCTCGCCGGTGGCGGCGGAGGCGAAAGGCATGACGACGCCGCTGACGACCCTGACGCGCGCGCAGAAGGCGGCCGCCATATTGGTGGCGATGGGCAAACCGTCCGCCAGCCGTCTCCTGAAATTCTTCAAGCAGGAAGAGCTGAAGGCGCTGATCGAGGGCGCGCGGCTGCTCAGGACGATTCCGCAGAGCGATCTCGAGCGCATCGTCGCCGAATTCGAGGCCGAGTTCACCGAGGGCGCCGGCCTGCTCGATTCCGCCGACAGGATGGACACCATTCTCAACGAGTCTCTCTCGCCCGAAGAGATGAGTGCCATCATGGGCGACAAGAAATTCGAGGTCGCGCCTGAAGGGCCGCCGCCGATCTGGCCCGATCTCGAAAAGCTCGAACCCTCGCGGCTGGGCGCCTTCCTGGCGGGCGAACACCCGCAGACGGCGGCCATGGTGCTGTCGAAACTGGGGCCGCAGGCGGCGGCGAGTGTGCTTTTGACACTGACGAAGCCGATGCGCGGCGAGATCATCAAGCGCATGGTGACGATGGCCAACGTTCCGGCCGCCGCCACCAGGATCGTCGAGAACCGGCTGCGCTCCAGCGTGCTGTCGGATACCTCCACCAAGGACACTTCGGCCGGGCAGGCGCGCGTCGCCAGCGTGCTCAACGAGCTGGAAAAGCCCCTGCTTGAGGAGGTCATGCAGGATCTCGAAGCCGCCGGCACGCCCGACCTCGACGGTGTCCGTGCCCGGCTGTTCGCTTTCGACGACCTGCCGCTACTCACCCAGAAGGCGCGCGTGCTTTTGTTCGACGGGCTGTCGACCGAGCTTGTCACGCTGGCGCTGCGCGGCACGTCGGCCGCACTGGCCGAGGCGGTGCTGTCGGCGATCGGCGCGCGCTCGCGACGCATGATCGAGGCCGAACTCGGGCAAGGCTCGGAGGGTGTCCCGGCCGCCGATATCATGGCCGCGCGCAAGACGATCGTGACGACCACCATCCGCCTGTCGCGCGAAGGGGCCTTCGAACTTCCCTCGACGCAGAACGCCGCCTAAGGCATGTCCGACGCCACCGACAAGGACTCGAAAACCGAAGAGGCGACGGAAAAGAAGATCCGCGATACCATCGAACAGGGCAAGCTGCCCCATTCGAGGGAAACGGCGCTCCTCGCCTCGTTCGTCGCCATACTGGTGTTCACAGTCTTCTATGCCAAGGACGCCGTCGTCGACCTCAGCACGTTCCTGTCGATGTTCCTGGAGAAGCCCGAGGCTTGGCCGATGGACACCGAGACCGATGTCATCGCGCTTTACAAGCAGGTCTTGTTCGAAGTGGGTCGCGCCGTCGTGAGCCTGCTGGTGCTGCTGACGGTTGCCGGCATCGGCGCCTCCGTGCTGCAGAACATGCCGCAATTCGTCGGCGAGCGGATCAGGCCGCAGATGTCGCGCATATCGATCGCCAAGGGCTGGAACCGGATGTTCGGCGCCCAGGGCTGGGTCGAGTTTTTGAAATCGCTCGCAAAGGTCGGTTTCGCCATCACCGTGCTCACCTTCACGCTGTCGGAGGACCACCGCAAGCTGCTTGCCGGGATGATCACCAATCCCGTCGCTTTCGGCCTCGTCATCCGTGGCATCGCCGTCGACATACTGGTGGCGATCGTGTTCGTCATGGGACTGATCGCGGCGATCGACATCGTCTGGTCGCGCTTTCACTGGAAGCAGGACCTGCGCATGAGCAAGCAGGAGGTCAAGGACGAGTTCAAGCAGTCCGAAGGCGACCCGATCGTCAAGTCGCGGCTGCGCTCGTTGGCGCGCGACCGGGCGCGCAAGCGGATGATGACGGCGGTGCCGCGCGCGACGCTCGTTATCGCCAATCCCACCCATTTCTCGATTGCGCTGAAATATGTGCGCGACGAAGATTCGGCGCCGCTGGTCGTAGCGAAAGGGCAGGATCTGGTGGCGCTGAAAATCCGCGAAATCGCCAAGGAGCATAACATCCCGATCTTCGAGGACGTGGCGCTCGCCCGCTCCATGTACAAGCAAGTTTCGGTCGATAATGTGATCCCATCACAATTCTACCAGGCCGTCGCCGAACTGGTGCGGATCGTCTACTCGAAAAAGGCTGAGCGCAGACAGATTTCATGAACCGGCAACCGCACGCAAAATCCCGCGAGATCATCGTCGCCAGCGCCATCGAACAGGTGGTGGTGGAGCTCAGGCTGATCGACGTCGCCGACTATATCGCCTTCATCCGGCTGGAGCATTTCGCCTGCCTGTCGGATCTGGTCGATTCAGCGGCGGAGCTGTTCTTCATGCCGGGTACGCTTAGGCTCGGTCATGGCGGCGAGGCACATGTCGACTGGAGCGGCAGCCCGCGCATCGTGCTCGATCTGGAACTCAGGCCGCCCGGCGTGACCGTCTATTTCCAGCTGACGCTGAGCGAGACCGGCAGCACGGTCCTGGTCAATTACGTGTCGTTTGAAAAGCCGGGCGAAGACCCCGGGCACAACACGGCGCTGCTGGAGGCGGTGATCGAACAGGCCCGCATCCGCAAGGTCGAACCGCTGGCGTTCTAAAGCGCTTCCTTCAGCCGAGAGCGGCTACTCGATAAGCCCCAGCCGCAACGCCTTGGCGACCGCTTGGTTGCGGTTGACCGCATTGAGCTTTTGGGTCGACTGGGTGAGGTACTGGTTGGCGGTGTGCACCGACAGTTTCAGGAGCCGCGCGATCTCCTCGCTGGTGTTGCCGTTGGCGGTCAGCTTCAGGCATTCAAGCTCGCGCTTGGAGATCGAGCGCATTCTGCCGACGTCTCCCGGACGCATCCGCGCGACGGCGGCGAACAGCGAGAAGCAGCGAGCGTGAATTTCGTAGAGCGCATCCTGCGCCAGCGCGATCTCCGATCCCAGGAAGACGACAAGACCGCATTGACCGCGATCGGCATGGACGGGGAAGGCAATGCCGCTCGACCCGGGTGTCAGCGGCGCTATCTGTCCGGTCCAGGCGAGATTGCCGAACATGTCGGCCATGGCCGACACGCCATCATCCGTCCACCAGCGCGGCTCGGTCGAAATCCGGCTATGGCGAACGATGTCCTCGCCATTGGCGCCTGAAATGAACTTGGTGGCCACCGCGACGCCGGGATAATCTGAATCAAAGCACGGGACCAGCCGGGCGCGCTCCGGCGACGGGCTGACGAAGTACAGGCCGAAGGCCGAGGCGTTGATGTCGACTGAGATCCAGCGGCAGCGGCGCACCGCATCGGGAATGGTGACGGCGTGATGTGTTTCGGATCCCAGCGAGAAGGCACCGAACGGGCTGCGCTGCTCGTTGAAAAGAGCCTCCGCGGCCTCCTTGATGTCGGCGTGTTTCAAATGATGCCACTCCTGATCGCCGTGGCGATGGCCATCGCACGGTTCGAGGCCGCGAATTTCTGGATGGCGTGGGTGATGTAGCTGTTGACGGTGTTGGAGGAGACGCCAAGGATCACCGCCACCTCGTCGGTGGTCTTGCCTTCCGAGACCCAGAACAAGCATTCGCGCTCGCGGTCCGACAGCGGATCCTGCATCGCCGCGGCGGCGATCAACTGCGGGATGTGCGAAAGCGCGTAGCAGCATTTCAGCTGCGCCTTCATCAGCGCCGGCTGGTCGATCCGGCCGGCGACGGCCGCCGAGAACAAGGCGAACAGGCGCTGACGGCCGACATTCAGCCGCAGTGAATAGACCTCGGCATGGCCGAGCACGTCGAGGAGCCGAGCCTCTTCGCCCGAGACCAGCCCGCCGGCATCCGGCGCCTGGGCCGCAACCAGCGGCGTCGGACGGATACCGGGTGCGGCGGTGAGCGGGCCCTGTGCAAGGCCGGCGATCAGCCGCTTGCCGATCAACTCGATGGCGTCGAAGATCCAGTTCGAAGACACGATACGTGCATCGTTGCGGTCCTGGTCATGGACGATGGCGACCAGCATGTAGCTGTCGGCGCCGATCTCGGCGGTCAGCTCCATGAAGAAGGAGGTGAGATCACCGCGCGACGTCAGGCGCGAGCCCAATGTGTCGGATTGAAGAGGCGCGGCGGGACTGCTCATCTGCTGCTTTTTGGTCGGAATCAATTCTGATGCCCGGCTGCTGGAATGCCAGCCGCCGAACCCGAAAACGCGTTACTTTTACGAGACACACACGAGGCGCGGGGCCGCGCCCAACCAGACGGAATCCATTCAGGGAACGCGAGACATCCGCGTCTGGCGCCGGAAAAATTCCGGAACGTGAGACTTTGGGTGGTCGCCGCGCCCCCCGAGGACCGGCTGATTCGGGTCTAATCTACCCGCAGATGAATCCGACATCAAACGCGATTTGACAAAATCGAATCCGGTGGACTCGGCCTGCGACTCAGCGGCCAATTTCTTTGCATTTCCTGGGCACGGAAATCGAGCCGCGCAGGCCGGCCATGATTTTTGCGAGGCTTACGCGGCGCCTCAGGATGCAAAAAAGGGGCGGCTGCCGCCACCCTTCCTTTGTCCGTCCTCCCCGCAGGCGCTGCGCTTTCTGGACGACCGCTCTACCGATCCTCGAACCCGGTCAGCACGCCGACGGCATTGATACCGATCTCCTCGACGGCATAGCCGCCTTCCTGGACGAACAGCGTCGGCAGGCCGAGCTTGGCGATGCGCTGGCCGATCTTCGGATAATCCAGGCTTTTCAGCTTGAACTGGCTGATCGGGTCCTTTTCGAAAGTGTCGACGCCGAGCGAGACGACGACGATGTCGGGAGCGTAGGCGGCGAGCCTGGCGCAGGCATCCTCCAGCGACACGTTCCAGGCATCCCAGCCGGTGCCGAAGGGCATGGGGTAGTTGATGTTGAAGCCTTCGCCGGCCCCCGCGCCACGCTCATCGGCATGGCCGAGGAAGAACGGGTACTCGACCATGGGATCACCGTGCAGGTTGAGAACCTGTACGTCGGCGCGGTCATAGAAGATCTCCTGCGTGCCGTTCCCGTGGTGATAGTCGACATCGAGGATCGAGATACGCTTGGCGCCCTGGTCGCGGAACCATTGCGCGGCGACGGCCGCGTTGTTGATGTAGCAATAGCCGCCCATGAAGCCGGCCCCGGCATGGTGGCCGGGCGGACGGCAGAGCGCGAAGGCCGACCTCTCGCCGTCCTTGACCAGGCCGGCGGCGGTCAGCGCGACGTCAAAGGACGATTTGATCGCGGCCCAGGTGCCCTCGACGAAGGTGGCGCCGCCGTCGAAGGAATAATAGCCGAGCAGGGCGTCGATGCGCTTGGGCGGCACGTCGCCGCGCAGTCCGCGCGTCGGCCAGGTGAAGGGCATCGCCGTGCCCGCATGGCCCTCGGCGATCCATTGCGGCCAGACGGTCGGCAGGAAGTCGATGTAGTCGGCCCTGTGGACGCGCTTGGCGGCGGCGAGGTCGTGCTCGACCGGGGCAATGATTGGTCCGAGCTTCTCGCTTTCGACCCGCGCCTTGATGAACTCCGCCCGCGAGGGCCTTTCGAAGCCGGGCACGATGGCTGAGGTGACCAGTTCCATCTGCCCGGCATGACCGGCGTGAAGCGGCGAATAGACAGTCTTCATGAAATTCCTCTCGAAGTGCGAAGCTACGGCAATTCCAGGAAAAGTGTGAAGCGGTTTTCCGTCTGGAATTGCATTTGAAACCGGTCAGTCAAGGTTGAGGTAGGGGCTCACCAAGGCGAGCCACATGGTTTCCACATCGTCCTCGATGAGGTCGAATGTCCTGCGGTCCTTCTTCAGCCCAACGAGCCGGCAGACGTGCCCGACCTCCATCATCAGCACGCCGAGCCGGCTGGCGATCTTGCCTTCGAGTGCGGGGTTCACATGCTGCAGCCATGCAGCATAGAGGGCGATGATCTGGTCGTCATATTCGTTCTGGATCGGCCGCAGGTCGGCATTGCCTGAAATGGCCTCGATCACCGGCATCAGGGTGGCGTTTTCGAGGTAGAGCTTGGACGTGTCGATGAACAGCTTGCGCACTTCCCGCCGAAATTCTTCGCGGTTGGTGGGCGGGGCGACCTTGATGCGCCTCGCGATCACCTCGGGAAAGGATGACAGCCAGCGCCGGGCGAGATCCAGAAGAATGGCTTCCTTGTTGGGAAAGTACTGGTAGACCGAACCGACCGACAGGCCCGCGCGCTGCGCGATGGCGAGCGTCGTCGGTGTCCTGGTTCCTTGCTCCCGCGTCAGGATCAGCGCAGCGTCGAGAATCCTGTCGACCACCTTGCTGGACCGTTGTTGCCGCGGCTGCTTGCGCGGCTCGAGCGCTATCTTGGTTTTGCGGTCGAGACTGCGCTTCACTGCTTGATGCCCTCGTTCCCCGCCTGGTCCCAACACAAGCGGGGCGTGCTGTCCACAATACATTCTAAATCCGGCATGTTGACAAACGCGAATAATCAGTCGCATTCTTTATCCACACTGTCTCTTGGGATAACAAGGGAAATTTCGAAGACAGCGTACTGGCATCTATTTTTGTCCCATGGCGCCGCTCCTGTGGAGTGGGTTGTTGGGCACGGGGTTGTCGGGTCTAAAGTCAGTCGTCAAAAGCGCGGAGTAGCGATGTCTGTTACGGGTGCGGGTCACAATGCGGATCTGATTGTCATCAACGGTCGTGTGCTGACCATGGACGGTGACAATCCCGCCGCCGAGGCCGTTGCCGTCAAGGACGGCGCCATCATCGCCATTGGCAGCGGTGCTGCAATCGGAGAGTTCAGGGGAAGGGGTACAAAGGTCATCGACGCCGAGGGCGGTTCGGTGATCCCGGGTTTCATCGAGGCCCATATGCATCTGTTCGGCGGCGCGGCTGAACTCGACAATCTGCACCTGGCTGGCGTGCATGGCTTCGATGCCTTGCGCGATGCTATCCAGCTCTTTGCCGCGGCGCGGCCCAATGCCAAGCTTCTGATCGGCGCCGGCGTCGACTATGCGGTCCTTCCCGAGCCGGTTACGCGGCATCATCTCGACCGCATCATTCCCGACCGCCCCTTCGCCATGTCGGCTTCCGACCATCACACGATGTGGGCGAACACCAAGGCGCTGGAGCAGGCAGGGCTTCTGCATGGCCGCCAATTGGGGCCGGGCAACGAAATCGTCATGGGCGCCGACGGACTGGCCTCGGGCGAATTGCGCGAAGGTGAGGCATTTGGTCCGATTCTGGAATTCTTTGGCCAGAACCGCACGCGGCTCGGCCTGACTGGCATGGAGCCGGAGCCTTATCCTTCGGCCGAGGAATTGGCTGCCGACCGCGATCTGATGCATCGCGGTCTCGAATGGTGCGCCAGGCATGGCATCACGTCGATCCAGAACATGGATGGCAACCTCTACCAGCTTGAATTGCTTGCCGGCCTGGAGGCGGAAGGGCGGCTTATATGCCGTACAAAAATCCCGTTCCATTTCAAGAACTTCATGACACTGGGCATGCTTGAAAAAGCGTCGGCTATGGCCGCGACCTATAACTCCGAATGGCTGTCCTCGGGCATGGTCAAGGTGTTTTACGACGGTGTGCTCGATTCTTGGACTGCCGTGATGGTCGACGACTACGCCGACCGTCCCGGCTGGCGCGGCGAGCCATTGTTCACGCCCGAGCACTTCGCCGAGGTGGCAGTGGAGGCCGACCGCAGAGGCCTGCAGATCGCCGTTCATTCGATCGGTGACGGCGCAGTCCGCGCGGTGCTCGACGGCTATCAGGCGGCGCAGGAGAACAACGGCAAGCGGGACAGCCGTCACCGCGTCGAGCATATCGAAGTCATCACCCCGACGGATGTACCGCGGTTCGCCGAACTTGGCGTCATCGCTTCGATGCAACCGCCGCATCCGCCCGGCGCCATGAACTTTCCGCTGGAGCCGACGATTTCGCGCATCGGTCGCGAAAGGTGGCCGCTGAGCTATGCCTGGCGCACGCTGAAGGATGCTGGCGCCCGCGTCGTGTTCGCTTCCGACTGGCCGGTCTCGCCGGTTGATCCGATCCTGGGCATCCAAGCGGCGGTGATGCGAAAGCCTTGGGCAGAGGGCTTGGCGGACCAGAGTTTCTCGCTGCATGAAGCGCTTGCCGGCTATACGGTCGAGGGCGCCTACAGCGAATTCATGGAACACCGCAAAGGCGTGCTGAAGCCGGGTTATCTGGCGGATCTGGTCGTTTTGTCGGCCGATATCGAGAGGACTGCCCCGGAAGCGTTGCATACGGTGCGGCCGGTGACGACCATCTGTGGCGGCAGAATCACCTACCAAGCCTGACTGTGGCATGGGGCTTGCTACCCCAAGAGTACACTGAACTGTGAGTCAATGCCGGGCTTGCCAACATACCGGGCGTGTGGTCACATCCAACAGGGGAACAGCTCCGCCAGCAAGAGCGGGGTCAACAGTGAGGCGTAATCGTGCCGGACAAACCGGATCGGAATGCGATTGAAGTAGTAAACGTCAGCAAAATTTTCGGATCGGGTGAGGGGCAGGTCGCTGCCCTCGACAAGATCTCGGTTTCCATTCGCGAGAACGAGTTTTTCACGCTGCTTGGGCCGTCCGGCTGCGGCAAGACCACTCTTTTGCGGCTGATCGCCGGATTCGATTTTCCAACAGCCGGCGAAATCCTGCTCTACGGCCAGGACATCGCGCCCTTGCCGCCGTTCAAGCGCCCGGTCAACACCGTCTTCCAGTCCTATGCGCTGTTCCCGCACATGACGGTGGCCGAGAACATCGGCTTCGGCCTGGAAATGCTGGGCAAGCCAAAGGATCAGATCAAGGCGCGCGTCGCTCAGATGCTGAAGCTGGTCAAGATGGAGGCGCTGGCTTCCCGCCGCACCAGCCAGATCTCTGGCGGCCAGCAGCAGCGTGTGGCACTGGCCCGTGCGCTGGCGCCGCAGCCGAAGGTGCTGCTGCTCGACGAGCCGCTCTCCGCGCTCGACTACAAGCTGCGCAAGGAGATGCAGATCGAGCTGAAGCGGCTGCAGCACGAGACCGGGATCACCTTCATCTTCGTCACCCACGACCAGGAGGAAGCGCTGACCATGTCGGACCGTATCGCCGTGATGTCGTCGGGCAAGATCCTGCAAGTGGGTTCGCCTTGGGACATCTACGACAAGCCGGCCGAACGTTTCGTTGCCGACTTCATCGGCGAGACCAACTTCTTGACCGCCGCCATTGCCGGCGTCAGCGATGGAAAGGCCCGCGCGACGCTCAAATCCGGGGCGATGATAAATGCCACGGTGGCGGAAGGCTTCCAGCCCAAGGACAACGCCACCGTGGTGGTGCGGCCCGAACATGCCAAGCTGACAACGACCAAGGGTGATCTTTCCGGAACGGTCGAAAACATCGTCTATTTCGGCACTGATACGCACATTCAGGTCCGCCTCGACAGTGGCGAGGCCTTCACGGTCCGCCAGCAGAACACCCGCAGCGCAGGCTGCGGTTTCGAGCAGGGCGACAAGGTCGGCATTGCTATTGGCAACGACGCCGCACAGGTGTTGAGGGACTGATGGCAACCGCACTCTCAAAAGCCGCCTTGTTCGAAGCAGGTGCCGCCAAGGCCTCGGCACGGCGCAACCGGCTGCTCTCCGTGCCGGCGCTGATCATCATCGGCATTTTCGGCGTGCTGCCGCTCATCATCATATGCGTTTATTCGTTTCTCCAGGCAGCGCCCTATGGCGGCGTGCAATGGCAGTTCTCGACCGACGCCTATCTGAACTTCCTGTTCCAGCGCGATATTTTCGATGACACGCTGCAGTTCACGCCGGACTTCCTGATCATCTACCTGCGCTCGTTCCTGTTCGCCGTGGTGACGACGGTCATCTGCCTGCTGCTTGGCTTTCCAACCGCCTACTTCATGGCGACGCGGCCGCCGGCGCAGCGCAACTGGTGGGTGCTTTTGATCACCATTCCGTTCTGGTCGAACCTTTTGGTGCGTACGCTGGCGATCATGTTCATCATCCGCGACGAAGGACTGGTCAACAATGCGCTGATGGCGTTGGGTGTGATCGATAAGCCGATCACGATGCTCTATACTAATTTCGCTATCCAACTCGGCCTGCTCTATTCCTTTCTGCCGTTCATGATCCTACCGCTTTATTCAAGCCTGGAAAAAATGGATTTCCGGCTGGTTGAGGCCGGCTATGACCTTTACGCCACCCGTCGCAAAGTGTTGTGGCGGGTGATCATCCCGCTGTCGTTGCCCGGCATCATCGCCGGCTGCCTGCTCGTCTTCATCCCGGCACTCGGCGCCTACGTCACGCCGCTGATCCTTGGTGGCGGCATCCATCTGATGATAGGGGATCTCATCGCCCAGCAATTCGGCTCGGGACGCAACTGGCCGCTCGGCTGCGCGCAAGCGCTGATCCTAATGGCCGCGGTGCTCGTGGCGCTGTACTTCTACGTTCGCAACACGTCGGGGAAGGTGCAGCATGGCTGATCCCCGCAACGTAGATATCAAGGATCAGCCGGGGTTCCGCACGATCGCCATCATATGCGTTGGCGTGCTTTACGTGCCGATCCTGATCCTGATGATCTTTTCGTTCAACACGGGTTCGCTTGTCACCCATTGGGAGGGCGTCGGCCTGACTTGGTACGGCACCGCACTGCTCAATGAGGAATTTCACAACGCCGCCGAGAACACGCTGATCATCTCGGTGAGCGCGACGATCGTTTCGACGATCTGCGCCACGCTGGCGGCGATCGGCATGACCCGGGTGAAGCCGTGGCGTGGCCTTCCGGCCGCCTTCATGGTCATAAACCTGCCGCTGATGGTTCCCGAGATCATAACCGCGGTGGCGACATTGTCCTTCTTCGCCCTGATCGCCGGGGCCTTCGGTCTGAATTTCGGCATCGGCAATCTGATCCTCGCCCATACCGTGTTCTGCATCCCCTTCGCCTACATGCCGATCCGGGCACGTCTCGAGGACATGGACCTGACGCTCGAATCCGCCGCGGCCGATCTCTACGCCACGCCCTGGCATGCGTTCCGGCGCATAACACTTCCCTTGCTTGTTCCCGGTATAATGTCGGGTGCGGCGCTCGCCTTTATCGTCTCCTTCGACGATTTCACCATCACGCAGCTCGTCGCCGGCCCCGGCCAGACGACCTTGCCTCTCTACATCTGGAACCAGATCAGGCGGCCGATGACGCCGGAGATCAATGCCATCTCCACCATACTGCTGTTGGTCTCGATCCTCTTCGTCTCGGTGTCATTCCTGATCGCGCGCCGACGCGCCAAGTGACCAAAAGCTCCACGACAACAATGGGAAGGCAAGGAGAACAAAAATGTCTAGAAAGTTGATGGCGGCCGTTTCGACGGCCGTGCTTATGTGGGCAGTGCCGGCACTCGCCGACGGCGAGTTGCATATCTACAATTGGGGTGACTACACCAACCCCAAGCTGATCGATAAATTCGAGAAACAGTACGGCATCAAGGTAACGCTGGACGATTATGATTCCAACGAAACCATGCTGTCGAAGGTACGCGCTGGCAATTCCGGCTACGACATCGTGGTGCCTTCGGACTACACCGTTAAGATCATGGTCGACGAGGGCCTGCTCGAAAAAACCGAGCCCAATGCAATGCCCAACGGCAAGAACATCGATCCGCGTTTCGTCGACGTCTATTGGGACAGCGGCCGCCACTACACCGCGCCGTGGCAGTTTGGCACCACGGCATTCGCGGTCAACACAGACAAGTTCAAGGGCAACATCGACACGCTGGCCATCCTCTTCGACCCGCCGGCGGAGCTGAAGGGCCAGATCAATATGCTCGACGATGTCAACACCGTCATGCATGCGGCCGAGCGTTATGCCGGCGCGCCGCGCTGCGGTGCCGACAAGACCAATCTGAAGAAGGTCAACGACATCCTGATGGCCGCCAAGCCGTCATGGAAGACCTTCAGCTACGACACCATCACCAAGATCACTTCCGGCGATGTGATCGTGACGGAGCAGTGGAATGGCGCGACCTATCGCTCGCGGCAGAAAATCCCGGCCATCAAATACGCCTATCCCAAGGAGGGCATCGAGGGCTGGATGGACAATGTCGCGGTGCTGAAGGGCGCCAAGAACCTCGACAATGCCAAGCTGTTCCAGGACTTTATCATGGCTCCGGAAAACGCTGCGCTGATCTCGGAATTCGCCGGTTACGACAACGGCATTGCGGGCAGCCACAAGTTCCTGCAGCCGGATTTCGCCAATTCGCCGGAACTCAATCCGCCGGCAGGCGCGCCGGTAGCGGAATTCGTTCCGCCCTGTCCGCCAGATGTGGTGGAGATTTACAACAAGATCTGGACCAATTTGCGCAAATAGGTTCGGTCTAAAGTCCAGCGGGAGGGAGGCTTCGGCCTCCCTTCTTTGCGCTTACGGGGAGGGTTCCATGACATCTTACCGCAACAGCGATCCGCGGCCGCCGATCATGCAGGGCTCGCCGCCCGCCATGCTGCCGCCGAGGCTCGACTGGGACAGGCCGCCCTGGAACCGCTGGGCTTTCCAGCACATCCGGGAAATTCTGCCGACCGTGGAAGTCTGGCGCGGCGCTGGCCATCGCCACCGTCTCGAACGCGCCGAGGTTGATCTCGACGGGCTGGCGGTCGAGGACAGCGAGGGCAGGCCTTCGACACTCGCCGGCTTGCTCGACGAGACCTATACGGACGGCTTCCTGGTGCTCAAGGACGGCAGGATAGCCTATGAGCGCTATTTCAACGGCATGGACGAGCGCACGCTGCACCTGTCGCAGTCGATGGCCAAGTCGGTCACCGGCTCGGTGTTCGGCATATTGGCCGGGCGCGGCCTGATCGATCCGGCGAAGCCAGTGACGGACTACCTGCCGGAACTGAGCGCGACCGGGTGGGCCGGCGCCAGCGTCCAGCATGTGCTTGATATGACCACCGGCGTGCGGTTTTCGGAGGAATACACCGACCGCTATTCCGACATCGGCCAGGTCGATGTCGCCACCGGCTGGAAGCCGGTGCCACCGGGCAGCGATCCGGATTTCCGCTGGCCATCGCACATGTTCGAACTGATCCTGGGCTTGAAGGACACGGTTCGCCCGCATGGAGCCACGTTCGAATATCGCTCGATCGAGACGGACGTGCTCGCCTTCATCATGGAACGGGTGACCGGCAAGCGGCTGGCGCAACTCGTCTCGGAAGAACTTTGGCAAAAGCTCGGGGCTGACGAAAGCGCCTGCTTCACCGTCGACAGCGCCGGCTATGCGCTGGCCGATGGCGGCTTCAACGCGACGCTGCGCGACTACGCCCGCTTTGGCCAGCTGATCCTCGACAATGGCGGCGGCATCGTGCCGGCGGACTGGATCGAGGCGACGCGTACCGGCAGGCATGGTCCGGATTTCTCGGCCAGCCTGCCCGAGGGCAGCTATCGCAACCAGTTCTGGATCGAGAATCCCAGCTCGCGGGCACTGATGTGCCGTGGCGTGTTCGGACAGTTGATCCATATCGACTGGAACACAGGAATAGTCGTGGTGAAGCTGTCGACCTGGCCGGATTTCAGCAACATGGCCTATTCCAGGGCAACGCTGAAGGCCGTGCACGCCATCGCCGCGGCGCTTGCCTGAGCTTCATGACCAATGGACTGGGAGGAAACGCCATGACCGGCAAGACCGCGTTCGAGACTCGATACGGATTCCGCCGCAACGAGGTGCTGCTCGGCAACTGGCGTGTGAGCCCGTTCAATCGGTGGTCGTTCCAGAATCTCGGCGAACTGGTGCCGACCGCCCGGGTGGCGGCAGCGCCCGGCGCCGCAGAAGCCCCTCGGCGAGACATGGACGGCTTGCTCGGGGAAAAGGTCACGGTCGCGACTGCACCGGAGACGGTGGCTGAATTCCTCCTGCGCTCCAGCACCGACGCCCTGACGGTGATGAAAGGCGGCAAGATCATTGGCGACTGGTTCGCGCCGCATATGGAGTTTGGCGCGCGCCACATCATCTTCTCGATCAGCAAATCGGTGACCGCGATCATCGCCGGCATACTGGAAGGCGAGGGCGTGTTCGACCCTGAAGCGCCGGTGACGGACTATATCCCGGAAGCAGCCGGCTCGGCCTATGGCGATGCAAGTGTTCGGCATGTGCTCGACATGAGCGTCAGCCTCGACTTCGAGGAGGCCTATCTCGATCCGGAAAGCGCCTTCGCCCGCTATCGCCGAGCGACGCTGTGGAATCCGGGCGGCGGCACCGAAAGCCTGCGTGAATTCATCCTGACCCTGCAGCGGCTTGCCGAGCCGCATGGCCAGACCTTCCGCTACCGCTCGCCCAATTCCGACCTGCTCGGCCTGCTGCTCGAGCGCGCCTCGGGCCAGCGCTTCACCGACCTGATGCGCGAGAAACTATGGCTGCCGCTTGGCGCCGTCGGCGAGGCCTCAGTCGGCGTCGACATGGAAGGCACGGCTCGCACAGCCGGCGGCATTTCGGTGACGCCGCGTGACCTGGCGCGCCTCGGCGAGATGATGCGGCAGGGCGGCACCGCCAATGGCCGCCGCATCCTGCCCGAGGCCTGGGTGCGCGACACCACCAGCACCGGCGGCAGCTCGGAAGCTTGGCGGCGCGGTGCCATGCTGCCGCTGTTCCCGAAAGGCCGCTACCGTAACAAATGGTATCAGACCGGCTTCGAAAATGGCGCGTATTGCGGCATCGGCATCCATGGCCAGTGGCTTTATGTCGATCCCAGCACCGAAGTGGTGATCGCCAAGATGTCGTCGCAGCCGGAGCCGGTCGACGATGCGCTGGATATCGAGATCGTTGCGTTTTTCGAGGCGCTGAGCCGGATGGTCTGACCAGCGCGGACGATCCAATCGTCCCGCGCTTTCCTGTGGACCCGACGGCCTGATAGAGGCGCGGCGGTTGGCGGGCCGCACGCCAACCCTTATGGTCGCCGCTCTTTTCGACGAGAGTGGGAAGACATGGCATCCGACATCAAGCGCATCGCAGCCATCATCGCGGCCGAAATCAAGGCGCGGCCGGAACAGGCGGCCGCGGCGATCGGACTGCTCGATGAGGGGGCGACGGTGCCGTTCGTGGCACGCTACCGCAAGGAAGTGACCGGCGGGCTGGACGACACGCAATTGCGCGACCTTGCCGAGCGTCTTGTGTATCTGCGCGAACTCGACGCCCGCCGCGACACCATCCTGGGCTCGATCCGCGAGCAGGGCAAGCTGACGCAAGAGCTTGAAACCAAGATCGCGGGCGCCGCGACCAAGGCGGAGCTCGAGGACATATACCTGCCCTACAAGCCGAAGCGCCGCACCAAGGCCGAGATCGCCCGCGAGCGTGGATTGGGGCCGCTGGCCGAAGCCATTCTCAACAACCGTGCGCTGGTGCCCGCGGACGTCGCGCTCGCCTATGTCACCGGCGAGGTGGCCGATGCGAAGGCGGCGCTCGAGGGCGCGCGCGACATCCTGTCGGAGCAATTCGCCGAAAACGCCGATCTGGTCGGCAAGCTGCGCAGCTACATGAAGGAGCGCGCCTTCCTGCGCGCCAGGGTGGTCGACGGCAAGCAGGAGGCCGGCGCGAAATTCTCCGACTATTTCGACCATGTCGAAAGTTGGGCGACCGTGCCAAGCCACCGCGCGCTCGCCATGCTGCGCGGCCGCAACGAGGAGGTGCTGTCGCTCGACATCGAGGTGGATGCCGATGACGGCTCGCCGGTGAAGCCGGTCGAGCGGATGATCGCCAACGCCTACGCCATCGGTGCCAGCCTGCCAGGCGACCGCTGGCTGATGGAAGTGGCAGGCTGGACCTGGCGCATCAAACTGTCGCTGCACCTGACGCTCGACCTGATGCGCGACCTGCGCGAGCGGGCCGAGGAAGAAGCGATCCATGTCTTTGCCCGCAACCTCAAGGATCTGCTGCTGGCGGCTCCCGCCGGCTCGCGGCCGACGATGGGGCTCGATCCCGGCATCCGCACCGGCGTCAAGGTGGCGGTGGTCGATGGCACCGGCAAGCTGCTGGCGACGACGACGGTCTATCCGTTTCCGCCGAGGAACGATGTGCGTGGCACGCAGGCCGAACTTGCGGCGCTTATCCGCCAGCACAAGGTCGAGCTGATCTCGATCGGCAACGGCACCGGCAGCCGCGAGACGGAGAAGCTGGTCGCCGACATGCTGTCCGACATGCCTTCGGACGGCGGCCCGAAGCCGCTCAAGGTGATCGTCAGCGAGGCGGGAGCGTCGGTCTATTCGGCCTCGGCGACGGCTGCCGCCGAGTTCCCCGGCCTCGACGTGTCGCTGCGCGGCGCGGTGTCGATCGCGCGACGGCTGCAGGATCCGCTGGCCGAACTGGTCAAGATCGAGCCGAAATCCATCGGCGTCGGCCAGTATCAGCACGATGTCGACCAGTACCGGCTCGGCCGCTCGCTGGAAGCGGTGGTGGAGGACGCCGTCAACGCGGTAGGCGTCGACCTCAACACCGCGTCGGCGCCGTTGCTGGCGCGGGTTTCAGGCCTCGGCGCGTCGCTCGCCGATGCAATCGTCGCGCATCGCGATGCGACCGGCCCGTTCGCCAGCCGCAAGGATCTGCTGAAGGTGGCACGGCTTGGACCGCGCGCGTTCGAGCAGTCCGCCGGCTTCCTGCGCATCGCCAATGGCAGCGAGCCGCTCGATGCCTCGTCGGTGCATCCGGAGGCCTATGGCGTGGCCAAGAAGATCGTCGCCGCCTGCGGCCGCGACGTGCGTTCGCTTTTGGGCGACAGTGCCGCGCTCAAGGCGCTCGACCCGCGCGTCTTCGTCGATGAGCGGTTCGGCTTGCCGACGGTGCGCGACATTCTGGCGGAGCTGGAGAAGCCCGGCCGCGATCCGCGTCCCGGCTTCAAGACGGCGACCTTCGCCGATGGCATCGACGAGATCAAGGATTTGAAGCCCGGCATGCTGCTGGAAGGCACCGTAACCAATGTCGCCGCTTTCGGCGCCTTCGTCGATATAGGCGTGCACCAGGACGGGCTGGTGCATGTCTCGCAGCTCGCCGACCGCTTCATCAAGGATGCGCATGAGGTGGTCAAGGCCGGCGACGTGGTCAAGGTGCGCGTCGTCGATGTCGACATCAAGCGCAAGCGTATCGCGCTCTCCATGCGTAAGGATGCCGGCGAGGGCGGTGCATCGAAGGGCGGGCCGCGCGACAATGGCGGCGGCAGGCCGGCGCCACGCGGGCCTACGCCGCAACGCCAGCCGGAGCGGCCGGCACAGCAAGGTGCGTTCGGCGCCGCGCTGGCGGACGCGCTGAAGCGAAAGTAGCTACCACGCCAGAACAGCCGGCTCCTTCTCAAGCTGGCCGAGCAGCCAGTCCCGGAAACTGGCAACCGGCGGATAGCCGCGCTTGTCGTGGGGGACGACGAGGTAATAGGCGCTGCGGCTCTGCATCGGCTGGCCAGGCGCGGGCACAAGCTGGCCGCGCTGCAGTTCACCCTCGATGAGGATCTGCGGCAAGAGCGCCACGCCGAGCCCGGTCATGCAAGCCTGGGCGGCGGTGGCGAACTGCTCGAACTGCATGCCAGGCCCGGTCGGCGCGCTCAGGCCCTGATGCTCGAACCATTCGCTCCAGGCGCCGGGGCGCGTCGTCATGTGCAGCAGCGGCAGGCGGCCGATGTCGGCCGGCGTGGCGATGGCGCGGCCGGCGAGGAATTCGGGTGACACCACCGGCGCCACCGCCTCGCGCACCAGAAGGGTCGAGTCGGCGTCCGGCCAGTCCGGCAGGCCGTAGTGGATGGCGGCATCCAACCGTTCGCGAGCGAAGTCGAAGCGCCCGACGCGGGTGACGAAGTTGATGGTAATGTCGGGATTGTTCTCGACGAAATCGGGGATCATCGGCATCAGCCAACGTGTGCCGAAAGTCGGCAGGATGGCAAGATTCAAGATCCCACTATGCCGATTGCTCATCAATCCAAGGGCTGCGTCACGCAGCTGGCCAAGCGCCGAGCGTACCGCTTCGGCGTAGATTTCACCTGCCGTGGAGAGCCTTACATTGCGGCTGTCGCGTTCGAACAGCCGGCGGCCGAACTGATCTTCCAAAAGCCTGACCTGGCGGCTGACCGCGCCCTGGGTCAGGCCCAATTCCTGGGCGGCGGCGGTGAAGGAGCCAAGCCGCGCCACGGCCTCGAAGGCGGCAAGGGCGCTGATGTTGGGCAAAAGGCGGCGCTGGACACTCATGATCCATTCCTAGCGCTCATTGATCCGTGAAGCAATTTCGTTTGATTTTTTCAGGCCACGAGCCGATAAGCCGGGCTTCACCTGTTTCAAGGACCGAGAAGCCATGGCCGACAAGAATGCATTCGTGTGGGAAGACCCGTTCCTGATCGAGGACCAGCTTTCGGAAGACGAGCGCATGGTGCGCGATGGCGCTGCCGCCTTTGCCGCCGACAAGCTCGCGCCGCGTATCGAGGAAGCCTATCTCAACGAGACCTTCGACACGGCTATCTTCCGCGAGATGGGCGAGGCCGGCCTGCTCGGCATCAACATTCCGGAGGAGTTCGGTGGCCTCGCTGCCAGCTATGTCACCTACGGGCTGGTGGCGCGGGAAGTCGAACGCGTCGATTCCGGCTATCGCTCGATGATGTCGGTGCAGTCGTCGCTGGTGATGTACCCGATCCATGCCTATGGTTCGGACGAACAGCGCAGGAAGTACCTGCCGAAGCTTGCCAGCGGCGAATGGATCGGCTGCTTCGGTCTGACCGAGCCGGATGCCGGCTCCGACCCCGGCGGCATGAAGACCCGTGCCGAAAAGACCGCCAGCGGCTACAAGCTCTCCGGCTCCAAGATGTGGATTTCCAACGCGCCGGTCGCCGACGTGTTCGTCGTATGGGCGAAGTTGAAGGGGGAGAACGGCAAGGACGAGATCCGCGGTTTCGTGCTCGAGAAAGGCATGAAAGGGCTGTCGGCGCCGAAGATCGGCGGCAAGCTGTCGCTGCGCGCGTCGATCACCGGTGAAGTGGTGATGGAAGGCGTCGAGGTCGGCGAGGACGCGCTGCTGCCCAACACCAAGGGCCTCGGTGGACCCTTCGGTTGCCTCAACCGGGCCCGCTACGGCATCTCCTGGGGTTCGATGGGAGCGGCGGAAGATTGCTGGCATCGCGCTCGCCAGTATGGCTTGGACCGCAAGCAGTTCGGCAAGCCGCTGGCCGGCACGCAGCTCTACCAGAAGAAGCTCGCCGACATGCAGACCGAGATCGCTCTGGGGCTACAGGCCTCCTTGCGCGTCGGGCGCCTGCTCGATGAAGGCAAGATGGCGCCGGAGATGATCTCGATCGTCAAGCGCAACAATTGCGGCAAGGCGCTCGACATCGCCCGCCAGGCCCGTGACATGCATGGCGGCAACGGCATCCAGATCGGCTATCACGTCATGCGCCACGCGCAGAACCTGGAAACCGTCAACACCTACGAAGGCACCCATGACGTGCACGCGCTGATCCTGGGACGGGCGCAAACGGGGATACAGGCCTTCTTTTGAGCGACTTAAGCCGGCAAGCGGTTCTTTAATTTAGGTGCACCGCAACATCCGCTTGGAGAATGGCGGCCAGATGTGTCAGGGTTCGGCTGATGAAACGCCGATCTCCGGGGCCCCATGGCAATTCTGGCAGCCGTCTACCACCTGACCCACTATAAATACGACCGGCCGGTGGTTCTCGGGCCCCAAATCATCAGGCTGCAGCCGGCACCGCATTCCCGCACCAAGGTGTTGAGCCATTCGCTCAAGGTCGAGCCGGCGAACCACTTCGTTAATCTGCAGCAGGATCCTTACGGCAACTTCCTCGCCCGTTTCGTCTTTCCGGAGCCGGTGACGGAGCTGAAGATCGAGGTCGACCTCGTCGCCGACATGACCGTCTACAATCCGTTCGACTTCTTCGTCGAACCGTCGGCCGAGGCGTTCCCGTTCGACTATCCCGAGGAGATCCGTGACGACCTCGCCATCTACCGCACGCCGGAGCCGGCCGGGCCGCTGCTCCAGGCGTTTCTGAAAACCGTCGACCGCAGCGCGCCCAACACGGTCAATTTCCTCGTCGATCTCAATGCGCGCCTGCAGCGCGAGATCGCCTATATCGTGCGCATGGAAACCGGCGTCTTCTCACCGGAGGAAACGCTGGCAGCGGCCAAGGGCTCCTGCCGCGATTCAAGCTGGCTCCTGGTGCAGATCCTGCGCAATCTCGGCATCGCCGCGCGCTTCGTCTCGGGCTATCTGATCCAGCTCAAGCCCGATCTTGTCGCGCTGGATGGGCCGGCCGGGACAGCGGTCGATTTCACAGACCTGCACGCCTGGTGCGAGGTTTATATTCCTGGCGCCGGCTGGATCGGCTTCGATCCGACCTCGGGCCTGCTCACCGGCGAGAGCCATGTGCCACTGGCAGCGACGCCGCATTTCCGCAATGCCGCGCCTATTTCCGGCATGGCGAGCTTTGCCAATGTCGAGTTCGGCTTCGAGATGCGGGTGGACCGCATCGCCGAGCATCCGCGCATCACCAAGCCGTTCTCGGATGAGAGCTGGCAGGCGCTCGACGCGCTCGGCAACGAGGTCGATGCCGCGCTCGCGGCCGGGGATGTGCGGCTGACCATGGGCGGCGAGCCGACCTTCGTGTCGATCGACGATTTCGAGGCCGCCGAATGGAACACCGCCGCCGTTGGGCCAACCAAGCGCGAAAAGGCCGATGCGTTGATCCGCAGGCTGCGCGAGCATTTCGCGCCCGGCGGTTTTCTCCACTACGGCCAAGGCAAGTGGTATCCCGGTGAAAGCCTGCCACGCTGGACGTTTTCGCTCTTTTGGCGCGCCGACGGCGAGCCGGTGTGGAGCGACCCGTCGCTGATCGCGCGGGAAGATAGTTCGGCTGATATCGGCCCGAAACAAGCCGAAAGCCTGCTGACAGCGATCGCCGGCGAACTCGGCATCGACACGTCCATGGTCAGCGAAGCCTATGAGGATCCGGCCGAATGGCTGCTCAAGGAAGGCAAGCTGCCCGACAATGTCGACCCGTCGAATTCGAAACTCGAAGATCCGGAGGAACGCAGCCGCATGGCGCGTGTCTTCGAACGCGGGCTGACCAAGCCGTCCGGCTATGTGCTGCCGGTGCAGCGCTGGAACAGCCAGGCCTCCGATCCGCGCTGGCGCTCGGAGAAATGGAAGACGCGGCGCGGCCGGCTGTTCCTGGTGCCGGGTGATTCTCCGGTCGGCTATCGCCTGCCGTTGGGCACGCTGCCCTATGTGCCGCCGGCGCAATTCCCCTACATCGTGCCCGTCGATCCGTCGCTGCCGCGTGGCCCGTTGCCCGTACGCGAAGCGATCTTGCCAGCGGCCGCTCCTGCGGAACTCGAAGGCGCCGACGAAATGGCCCGTCGCCAGCAGGCAGCCTCGTTCACGGCGACGACCGGCCAGCAGGAGCGCGTCGAGCAGGAGATCACCGAGATCGGCGGCGCGGTGCGCACGGCACTTTCGGTCGAACCGCGTGACGGCAGGCTGTGCGTGTTCATGCCGCCGGTCGAGGCGCTCGAGGACTATCTCGAACTCGTCGCCGCCGCCGAGAACGCGGCAAGGGCGATTGGCCTTCCCGTGCACATCGAGGGCTACGGTCCACCGCATGACCCGCGCCTCAACGTCATCCGCGTGGCACCCGATCCCGGCGTCATCGAGGTCAACATCCACCCTGCCTCGAACTGGCAGGACTGCGTGGCGACAACGACGGCGATCTACGACGAGGCGCGGCAGACGCGGCTTGGCGCCGACAAGTTCATGATCGACGGCCGCCACACCGGCACCGGAGGCGGCAACCATGTCGTGGTCGGCGGCGCCACGCCCAATGACAGCCCGTTCCTGCGCCGGCCCGACCTGCTGAAGAGCCTGGTGCTGCAATGGCAGCGGCATCCCTCGCTGTCCTATCTGTTCTCCGGCCTGTTCATCGGCCCGACCAGCCAGGCGCCGCGCTTCGACGAGGCGCGCCACGACTCTCTTTACGAGCTTGAAATCGCGATGGCGCAGGTGCCGCATCCCGACCAGGGTGCCGCACCCTTGCCGTGGCTGGTCGACCGGTTGTTCCGCAACCTGTTGACCGACGTCACCGGCAATACGCATCGCTCGGAAATCTGCATCGACAAGCTGTTTTCCCCGGATGGTCCGACTGGCCGGCTTGGCCTTGTCGAATTCCGCGGATTCGAGATGCCGCCCAATGCGCGCATGTCTCTGGCGCAGCAATTGCTGGTGCGGGCCATCATCGCCCGCGCGTGGAAGAACCCGCTCGACGGGCGCTTCGCGCGCTGGGGCACCTCGCTGCATGATCGCTTCATGCTGCCGCACCATGTCTGGGCGGACTTTCTCGACGTGCTCGACGACCTCAAGCTCAATGGTTTCGAATTCCGGCCCGAATGGTTCGATGCCCAGCTCGAATTCCGCTTTCCCTTCTGCGGCGAGGTGCAGCATGCCGGCATCAAGCTGGAGCTCAGGCAAGCGCTGGAACCATGGCATGTGATGGGCGAGCAGGGCGCGATCGGCGGCACCGTGCGCTTCGTCGATTCATCGGTCGAACGGCTGCAGGTCAGGACCGAAGGCCTCAACCCGGAGCGTCATGCGATCGTCTGCAACGGCCGCATCGTGCCGATGAGGATTACCGACAACAGGGAGGTCGCGGTGGCCGGCGTGCGCTTCAAGGCCTGGCAGCCGGCCTCGGGCCTGCATCCGGCGCTGCCGGTCAACACGCCGCTGGTGTTCGACATCTATGACCGCTGGTCCGGCCGGGCAATCGGCGGCTGCGTCTACCATGTCGCGCATCCCGGCGGGCGCAGCTACGACACTTTCCCCGTCAACGGCAACGAGGCGGAGGCACGGCGGCTCGCCCGCTTCGAACCGCGCGGCCACACACCCTCGGGCTATGTGTTGCGCGAGGAACAGCCGGCGGAAGATTTCCCGATGACCCTTGACCTCAGGCGTCCACCAAGACTGTGATCTGACATGGCAAAGGGGAATCACAAAAGGGTGCGCGGCAAGCCGCAGGCCCATAGCCTGCTGGAGCACTACCAGCCGATCGACGGCGTCGTCGACGAGATGGTCGACGCGTCAGGCAATCCCCGTCCGGTCTGGAAGCATTTTGTCGAAGCGCTCGACGACCTCGGGGCCGAAAAGCTCGGCCAGCGCTTCGCCCGCGCCGATCAGTATCTGCGCGATGCCGGTGTCTATTACCGCGTCTACGACAAGGCGGGCGCCAACGAGCGCGAATGGCCGCTGGCGCATATTCCCTTGCTCATCGAGGACAGCGAGTGGCAGGCGGTCAGCGCCGGCCTGGTGCAGCGCGCCGAACTGTTCGAGGAAATTGTTGCCGATATCCATGGGCCGAACCGGCTGATCGAAAAAGGCATCGTGCCGGCAGGACTGATCGCGGCGAGCCCTGAATATTTGCGGCCCGTGGTCGGCACCAGGCCGGCCGGAGGGCATTTCCTGCACTTCTGCGCCTTCGAACTCGGCCGCGGTCCGGACGGCCGCTGGTGGGTGCTGGGCGACCGCACCCAGGCGCCTTCGGGCGCCGGCTTCGCGCTGGAAAACCGGGTCGCCACCACGCGCGCTTTGTCCGACATCTATGGCGAGATGCATGTGCACCGGCTCGCCGGCTTCTTCCGCCGCTTTCGCGATGCGCTGATCGGCATGGCAAAGGAGAGCGACGGCCGCGTCGCCATCCTGACGCCGGGGCCACTCAACGAGACCTATTACGAACACGCCTATATCGCCCGCTACCTCGGCATCATGCTGCTCGAAGGCGAGGACCTGACCGTTTCCGGCGGCAGGCTGATGGTGCGGACCGTGTCCGGCCTGATGCCCATCAGCGTGCTGTGGCGGCGGCTCGATGCCGCCTTCGCCGATCCGCTCGAGCTGCGCCCGGATTCGCAGATCGGTACGCCGGGGCTGGTCGAGGCGATCCGGCAAGGCACGGTGTCCACCGTCAATGCGCTGGGCTCGGGCCTGATGGAGACGCGCGCGCTGCTCGCCTTTCTGCCCAAGATCGCGCGCGAATTGTGGGGCGAGGAGCTGCTTTTGCCCAGTGTGGCGACATGGTGGTGCGGGCAGGAGACGGAGCGCGCCCATGTGCTCGCCAATATCGACCGCATGGTGGTCGGCCCGGCGCTGTCGACAAGACTTGCCTTCGAAGATGACGGACAGACGAAGCTCGGCTCGGCGCTGTCGGTCGGGGAGCGGGCGGAACTGGTGGCGCGCATCGAACGCGACGGCGAGGCCTTCGTCGGCCAGGAGGCGGTGACGCTTTCGACGACGCCGGTCTATGTCGGCGGCTGGCTGGAACCGCGGCCGGCGAGCCTGCGCGTCTATCTGGCGCGTACGCCCGAGGGCTGGACGGTGATGCCGGGCGGGTTTGCGCGCGTCGGCCTATCGCTCGACCCGACGGCGATCGCCATGCAGCGCGGCGGCCAGGCGGCTGATGTCTGGGTGGTGAGCGACAGACCCGTGGAGCGCGAGACGCTGCTGCCGCAGGAGAGCGACAGCTTCAACCGTACCAGGCCCGGCAGCCTGCCCAGCCGCGCGGCGGAAAACCTGACCTGGCTCGGCCGCTACATCGAACGCTCGGAAGACACGGTGCGTATCCTGCGCGCCTATCACGTGCGGCTCGCCGAAACGTCCGATCCGGACATGCCGCTGCTGGCCGATATCAGGGATTATCTCGAACCGTTCGGCATCGATGTCGAAACGGCGATCCCGCCAGGGCTGATCGGCACGCTCGACAGCGCGGTGTACAGCGCCGGCCAGATCCGCGATCGTTTCTCGCCGGATGGCTGGCTGGCGCTCAAGGATTTGTCGAAAACGATCCATCAGTTCGCCACCACAGTGGCGCCCGGCGACGATGCGACGCGGGCCATGACCGTGATCCTGCGCAAGCTTGCCGGATTCTCGGGCCTTTTGCATGAGAACATGTACCGCTTTGCTGGCTGGCGTTTCCTCGAGATCGGCCGGCGGCTGGAGCGCGGCATCCAGATCGCCAGTACGCTGGCCCGACTGACCAGCAGCAAGGCGCCGGACGGGGCGCTGGACATGATGCTGGAGATCGGCGACAGCGTGATGACCCATCGACGGCAATATCCGGTGCAGGCCGGCCGGCGCACGGTGATCGATCTCCTGGCGCTCGATCCGCTCAATCCACGCTCCATCCTGTTCCAATTGGAGAGGCTGAAAGCAGAGATAGGGCTGTTGCCGGCGACCGGCGGCGAGGGGCACATGTCGGCGGCGGCCAAGGAGATCCTGCAGCTCAACACGTCCATCGCCATCAAGGAACCGGCAGACATGACGGTGAAGGCGTTGAACGATCTCGCGGGCGAAATAGGCGGGCTCTACAGCAGCCTCGCCAAAGCCTATTTCGGCTAGAAAGAGATGGCCATGCTGTATGACATCAGGCTTCTGCTCCACTACGACTATGCTGCCGCAGCTGGTGGCGGACGCCATCAGGTGCGCGTGCTGCCGTCGACCATTGACGGTGTGCAGCGTGTCATCGCCGCTTCCCTTTCTTTTTCACCGGCACCCAACGAACGGTCGGATTTTTCCGATTTCTTCGGCAACAATGTCACTTCGATCGCGTTTCGCGACGCCCATGACACGCTCGACATCAGGATGAGCGCGCGTGTGTCGGTGGCGCGGCCCGAGCCGGGGCTCGACGTGTCGCCCGATCTCCGCCGCCTTCGACAGGATCTGGCCGCCGTGCGGTCGCTTGCGCCTGCCTCGCCGCACCATTTCCTGGCCGCCAGCAGCCATGCGGGCATCGATGCCGCGATCACCGCATTCGCGCGAGACAGTATCGGAAACTCGGCCGCGGGGACGGCGATGAACCTGTGCAATCGCATCCATCGCGATTTCACATACGATGACGAGGCGACCACGGTGCGGACCCGGGCCAGCGACGCCTTCCAGCTGAAGCGGGGCGTCTGTCAGGATTTCTCCCACATCATGATCGCCGGCTTACGCGGGCTTGGCATTCCGGCCGGCTATGTCAGTGGCTTCCTGCGCACCATTCCGCCCAAAGGCAAGCCCCGGCTGGAAGGCGCGGATGCCATGCATGCCTGGGTCAAGGTCTGGTGCGGGCGTGATGCCGGCTGGCAGGAGTTCGATCCGACCAATGGCATGCGGGCCTCCAACGACCATATCACCGTTGGTTACGGGCGCGACTATTCGGATGTGGCGCCCATCGTCGGCGTGCTGAAGACGACTGGCGGACAGGTCGGCGACCAGGCGGTCGACGTCATCCCGGTCGTGCTCGAAAAGGCGTGAAACGGGGCGCACTAACTTGCCGGCGCCGCGAGTTCTCACAAGGATGGGGCAGACTTCTCAAACATCGATGCGGTCACTAGAGCAGCTCACCGGTTCACGGAAAAGGCGAGCCGATCCAAGTCTTTGATTTCGCGCAATTCCGGACGGAAAAGCGCCGTTTCACACTTTTCCTGTAAGTGCTTAGTCTGTATTCGCTTGGAGGGAGAATAGTCTTAGGCTGCCGCGCACAGGCATGAGGTTTGTCATTGAAAGCTGTCAGCGTCGTCATACCCGCCTACAATGCGGCGGCAACGATCGCTAAAACGCTGGCCTCGCTTGGCGGAGAGGCCGGGTTTATCGGCGAGGTCCTGCTGGTCGACGATCAATCGACCGATGGCACAGCCGATGCAGCCCGGCAGGCCGCGGCGCAATCATCCCTGCCTTTGCGTGTGCTGCCCGCCAGTTGCCGCGACGCCGGCGGCGCCCGCAACCTGGCGCTCGACGAGGCAGCCCATCCGTGGGTCTACCTGATCGACGCCGACGACCTGCACCTTCAGGGCGGCTTAAGCTCCTTGCTGTCGCAGGCGGAAACCCAGCCCAAGGCCGACATGATCGTCGGCGCCTTCCGGCGCAGGGTGAACGGCCAGGACCGGCAGATCAAGGTGCCAAACGGCTATACCGCGGCCTGCCTCACCAACGCCTCCGCCTACGTGAAGGGAGATATACGCTCGGTGGCGGTGGGCAGCGTGCTGGCTTCCCGGCGTCTCATCGGCGAGACCCGGTTCCCCGTCGGGCTCGCCTTCGACGAGGACACGCTGTTCTGGGCGCGGCTGATGAGCAAGGCGTCGCTGGTCATGGTTCAGCGCCCCGTCATGATCTACGAAGTTTCAGCGGAGCGTTCGGACGATCGCTTCACGATCAACCCGGTGCGGCGCTTCCTGGACTGGCGCCGGGAGCTGCGTGCGCTTACCGACTGCGGCATCCCGATTTCGGCACTGAAAGCCAGGGAGGGCCTCGTCGCGCTCAAGATCGCCCGTGTCCATTATGCGCGGGGCGACCTGGACATGGCCACGCGCTTTCTCGCAATAGCCTCAGTGGCGCCGAAGCGGCGCTCGGAAGCTTGGCGCTGCCTGCGCTACAAATTCAAGCTCGCGGCGCGCCGCCGGCTGTCCCTTCCGCCGACACAGATGCAGCGCGCATTGTAGGCCCGACCGACGCCACCGGGATTGCCTTGTTTCCAGGCGGGGTGTGGAACCAGCGGTCAGCCCGCAGCTTATCTACGCATATTTCGTGTGGAGCTTACATGCTGCAGAGAACCGGATCGTCGCGGAGCCGATTGGCCGACGGTGATAGCGTACCCAAGAATGGAGCACAGATTTCCGCCAGGGATGCCGCGCTGACCTATGTCAGCGATGCCGAGCCTGGCATCCGCCGGCTGAAGGCAGGCAAGGGATTCGCTTACAAGGCACCGGACGGGAAAGCGGTCTCCGATGCCGACAGAGCGCGCATCGCGGCGATCGTCATACCGCCGGCCTGGACCGATGTCTGGATTTCGCCCGATCCGAACGGGCATATCCAGGCGACCGGGAGGGATCAGCGGGGGCGCAAGCAGTATCGCTATCATCCGCAATGGGCCGAGGAGCGCGACGGCGCCAAATATTCGAGCCTCGTGGCTTTCGCCGAAAGCCTGCCGGACCTTCGGCGCAGGATCGACAGCGACCTGCGTCGTCACGGCCTGCCGCTCGAACGCGTCGCCGCCGCGGTGGTCTGGCTGCTCGACAACACGATGATCCGCGTCGGCAATGCAGCCTATGCTCGCGACAACAAGAGCTTCGGCCTGACGACTTTGCGGGACCGGCATGTCGATATCAAGGGATCGAGCCTGCGCTTCGCCTTCAAGGGCAAGTCCGGCAAGGAATGGAAATTGAAGCTGGTTGACCGCCGGATCGCGGGGATCGTTCGGGGCGCGCAGGACCTGCCGGGCCAGAAACTGTTCCAGTATCTCGACGAGGACGGCAACAGACGCCCTGTCCGCTCCGACGACGTGAACCACTATATCCGCGAAGCGGTCGGCGATGCGTTCAGTTCGAAGCACTTCCGCACATGGGGCGGCACCATCCACGCCGCGTCGCTGTTTGCACAGACGGAACTGCCTGAGAGCCAGGCACAGCAAAAACGGGTGATGAACAACGTCATCGACAAGGTGGCCGAACGGCTGGGCAATACGCGCGCGGTCTGCCGCCAATGCTATATCCATCCGCAGGTCTTCAAGGCTTGGAGCGAAGGACGACTGCTTGCCGAAATGGCGGAAGCCAACAAGCGCAAGCGATCCATCGAAGGCCTCGATGAGGAGGAAGCGCTCGTGTTGAGATGGTTGAAGACGCAGGAGGACCGATCGGCGGCAATCGGCGGCCGCTGAATCCGCGGCGTCTCGATTTTTTTATCGACGCCATGTCGGCATCGGCCCTACTGTTTCGTCCTTTGCTACAGAAAAGGACCGTCCATGCTCTACGCCATCCTCTGCTACGCCTCCGAAGATGTCGTCTGTTCCTGGAGCAAGGAACAGGACGACAAGGTCATGGCCGACCTGCTCGGCGTTCAGGAGAAGTATGCCAACGCCGGCCGGCTTGGGCCCGTGGCGCGGCTTTTGCCGACGACGGCGGCAACGACGCTGCGGAAAGTGAAAGGTGAATCGCTGGTCATCGACGGGCCGTTCGCCGAGACCAAGGAACAGTTCCTCGGTTTCTACACGCTCGATTGCGCCGACCTCGACGAGGCCGTCGAATTCGCTCGCGAGCTCTCCGAGGTCAACCCAAGCGGCGGTTCCTACGAAATCCGCCCGGTATCGGTGTTCCATCCGACGAGGGTTCCGGCATGACCGAACTCGCCTGGATAAGCTCCGCGATCAGCGCTGCCCGCCCACAGGCTATGGGCGCGCTGCTGCGCTATTTCCGCGATCTCGACACGGCGGAGGAAGCTTTCCAGGACGCCTGCCTCAAGGCGCTGAAGAACTGGCCGCAAAACGGGCCGCCTCGCGATCCGGCGGCCTGGTTGATCTTCGTCGGCCGCAACAGCGGCATCGACGCGGTGCGCAAGCGTGCCAAGCAGGCGCCGATGCCGGAAGAGGACCAGGTTTCCGATCTGGAGGACGCCGAAAGCGACATCGCCGAGCGGCTGGACGGAGCGCATTACCGCGACGACATATTGCGGCTGCTGTTCATCTGCTGTCACCCTGATTTGCCCGCAACGCAGCAGATCGCGGTGGCGCTGCGCGTCGTCTCCGGCCTCACCGTCAAGCAGATCGCGCGCGCCTTCCTGATCGGCGAGAGCGCGATGGAGCAGCGCATCACCCGCGCCAAGGCGCGCATCGCGGACGCTGGCGTACCGTTCGAGACGCCGGGCGCGGTCGAGCGCTCCGAGCGGCTCGCGGCGGTCGCGTCCATGGTCTACCTGATCTTCAACGAGGGCTATTCGACCAACAGCGGCGAGGCGCCGGCTCGCGCGCCCTTGTGCGAGGAAGCGATCCGGCTTGCCCGGCTGCTGCTGCGGCTGTTCCAGACCGAGCCGGAGATCATGGGGCTGACGGCGCTGCTTCTGCTGCAGCACGCACGCGCACCGGCACGTTTTGACGATGATGGCGAGATCGTGCTGCTCGAGGACCAGGATCGAAGCCTGTGGAGCCGCAAGATGATCGACGAAGGGCTGGCGCTCGTCGACAAGGCGCTGCGCCATCGCAAGCCAGGTCCCTATCAAGTCCAGGCGGCGATCGCAGCGCTCCACGCGCGGGCCGAGAAAGCCGAGGACACCGACTGGGTGGAGATCGACCTGCTCTATGGCCTGCTCGAGCAGATGCAGCCGTCGCCGGTCATCACGCTCAACCGTGCGGTCGCGGTCGCCAAGGTGCGCGGACCGGAAGCGGCGCTGGCGATGATCGAGCCGCTCGAGCCGAGGCTTTCGGGCTATTTCCATTTCTTCGGCCTCAAGGGCGGGCTGTTGATGCAACTCGACCGGGGCGAGGAGGCACGCATTGCCTTTGACCGCGCCATCGCGCTCGCCAACACCGCGGCGGAAGCTGCCCATATCCGCATGCATATCGACCGTCTGATCAAGGACGGCGCCGTACGCATGCCGGCGAAAAACGCAAACTGACCCCCTACACGGCCCGAGCATTGCCTGGCTCAATCGTGCAGCCCGGGCTTGGACCATGCCGGGGTGGCGATTTTCCCCTGAAACAGGTAATGGCACGCCATGACAGCCGCTTCCAGCCGCGACGGCGCCGGGAAGGCATGGCAGGCGTTGGCCCGCGCCCTACGAGCGGCGGGATTCTGAAAGGGACAGAAATGACGATAGCGAAGGAAACGGCCGAGCTTCTGGCGAAACTGGGCGTGGCCAAGGAGGCGCTTGACGGCGGCGACCTGATCGTGCGCAGTCCGGTGACGGGTGAGCGGATCGCGGCGCTGAAGACGATCTCGCCGGCCGACGCGGCAAAGACCATCGATGCAGCCCACAAGGCGTTCCAGTCCTGGCGGCTGGTGCCGGGTCCCAAGCGCGGCGAACTGGTGCGGCTGCTGGGCGAGGAACTGCGTACGCACAAGACCGAGCTTGGCCGGCTGGTGTCGATCGAGGTCGGCAAGATCCCGTCCGAAGGGCTCGGCGAAGTGCAGGAGATGATCGACATCTGCGATTTCGCCGTTGGTCTGTCCCGGCAATTGTACGGCCTGACCATCGCCACCGAGCGTCCGGGCCACCGCATGATGGAAACCTGGCATCCGCTTGGCGTCGTCGGTGTCATCTCCGCATTCAACTTCCCGGTCGCGGTGTGGTCGTGGAATGCCGCACTGGCGCTGGTTTGCGGCGATGCAGTGGTATGGAAGCCGTCGGAGAAGACGCCGCTGACCGCGCTTGCCTGCGAGGCGATCTTCAAGCGTGCGGTCAAGCGCTTCGGCACCGACGCACCGCAAGGACTGGCACCGGTTCTGATCGGCGACCGTGCGGTCGGCGAAATCCTGGTCGACCATCCCAGGGTGCCGCTGGTCTCGGCCACCGGTTCGACTCGCATGGGCCGGGATGTCGGTCCGCGCCTAGCCAAGCGTTTCGCCCGCGCCGTGCTGGAACTGGGCGGCAACAATGCCGGCATCGTCTGCCCGACGGCCGATCTCGACATGGCGCTGCGCGCCATCGCCTTCGGCGCCATGGGCACCGCCGGCCAGCGCTGCACGACGCTGCGCCGCCTGTTCGTCCATGACAGCGTCTACGACGCCTTGGTGCCGCGACTGAAGAAGGCTTATCAGAGCGTCTCGGTCGGCAATCCGCTGGAGACCTCGTCACTGGTCGGTCCGCTGATCGACAAGGCCGCCTTCGATGCCATGCAGAAGGCGCTGACGGAGGCGGCCGCGCATGGCGGCAAGGTGACTGGCGGCAGCCGGGTCGAGAACGGCCATCCCGATGCCTATTATGTGCACCCGGCGCTGGTCGAAATGCCGAAGCAGGTTGCACCGGTGACGGAAGAGACCTTCGCGCCGATCCTCTATGTGATGAAGTATTCCGATTTCGACGCCGTGCTCGACGAGCACAACGCGGTCGGCGCTGGCCTGTCGTCGTCGATCTTCACCCGCGACCTGCAGGAATCCGAGCGCTTCCTCGGTGTCGACGGTTCGGATTGCGGCATCGCCAACGTCAATATCGGTACTTCCGGCGCCGAGATCGGGGGCGCTTTCGGTGGCGAAAAGGAAACCGGCGGCGGCCGCGAGAGCGGTTCAGATGCGTGGAAAGCGTATATGCGGCGCGCCACCAACACCGTGAACTATTCCAAGGCGCTGCCGCTCGCCCAGGGCGTCTCGTTCGACATCGATTGAGAACGCCGGCCCGGTTCGGGTGTCGTTGCGCAACCGAACCGTTTGCGACCGGAGGTTGATTGCCGAGTGCAGTTATGCTACCATCTTCCGCATGGTGCCGACATGCGCCGATGACCCGCCGCAAGGCGGGTTTTTTGTTTCACGGTTCTTGTGTTTGGCTGGTTGTCGCCAACAGGCAGGTGACGCCGGCGACGCGGTTAAACCGCTCTACGGCATGTCGCGGCGAATAGGATTCGCCCGACCTGCTGTAAGCCCCTGATTTATGCAGGTCGTTGGCCCGGAGCCGGGTGCCATCCATTAAGTCCCTGTTTTTACGCGATTCCGGGCGGAAACATACCCTTCCTGGAAGCGCTTTGGAACGGCCAAAAAGCACGCGCAGGTTGACAACCTTCCGGTTGCTGCAACATCCTGCCGATCTTTGACTCGGAGGTAGTTATGACTGTTTCGATCAACCGCCGCACCTTTTCCATGGGCACAGGAGCTTTGGCTTTGGCCGCCGCCGGCCTTTCGCCGGCGCACGCGCAGCAGGCTTTTTTCCGCATCGGCACGGGTGGAACGTCCGGCACTTACTATCCGGTGGGTGGCCTGATCGCCAACGCCATCTCGGCAACGGGGCCGGCCGGCGTCGAAGGCCTGGTCGCCACCGCCACGTCCTCCAACGGGTCGGTCGCCAACATCAGCGCCATCCAGTCGGGTGCATCCGAATCAGGGTTTACGCAATCCGATGTCGCCTACTGGGCATATTCGGGCACTGGCCTCTATGAGGGCAAGCCCAAGGCTGATGACCTGCGCCTCATCGCGACGCTCTATCCCGAAACGATCCATCTGGTCGCCCGAGCGGATGCTGGTATCAAGACGGTGGCGGACCTGAAGGGCAAGCGCGTTTCCCTCGACGAGCCGGGCTCAGGGACCATTGTCGACGCGCGCCTCGTGCTCGGCGCATACGGGCTGACGGAGAAAGATGTGCAGCCCGAATACCTCAAGCCCGGTCCGGCCGGCGAGCGGCTCCAGGATGGCGCTATGGACGCCTATTTCTTCGTCGGCGGCTATCCGACCGGCGCCATCGTCGAACTTGCCAGCACCAACAACATCACCCTGGTTCCAATCACCGGCCCCGAAGCCGACAAGCTCCTGTCCGAGCAGAAGTTCTTTTCCGCCGACACCGTGCCGGGAGGCACCTACAAGAATGTCGGCGAGACCAAGACCATATCCGTCGCCGCGCAATGGGTGACCAGCGCCAAGCAGACCGACGACCTCGTCTACAAGATCGTCAAATCGCTTTACAGCGACGCGACCCAGAAGGCGCTGCAGGCCGGCCATGCCAAGGGCAAGCTGATCACGCTCCAGAACGCGGTCACCAGCGCGGGCATTCCGTTTCATCCCGGTGCGGAGAAATTCTACAAGGAAGTCGGCGCCCTGAAGTAGGAGCTACCAGCGCGTAGGACCGATGGACGACAGCGAGGCGGGAGGCGTGCTTTCCGCCTCTTTTGCCTGGAAACTCAGGACACGGAACCGGCCATGAGCGACGATGACAAAATCACGCTTTCCGCGATGGAGTTCGATGAGGAGAAAGCTCGCGAACTGGAGGAGAAATTCGACTCCGAAATCCGATTCCGGCCATTGACCCAGGCCGCGGGCTGGCTGGTCGGCTTCCTCCTGGTGGCGCTGTCGCTGTTTCACTACTACACCGCTGGCTTCGGATTGCTGCAGGAGATGCTGCACCGAGGCATCCATCTGTCGATGGTGCTGGCGCTGATCTTCCTCGTCTTCCCGCTGGTGAAGAAGGGTTACGACCAGCCCGCGCAATCCAGCTTCCTGCGGCCGCTTGGCATACCGCTTTTCGACTGGCTGCTGGCGCTCGCCGCCGTGGTGGCCGTCCTGCACGTGCCGATGATCCCGCTCGACGATCTTGCCTTCCGCGTCGGCAACCCCACGACGCTCGATGTGGTGTTGGGCGTTATCCTGATCCTGCTCCTCCTGGAAGCGACGCGCCGCTCCGTCGGCATCCCGCTGCCGATCATCGCGTGCATCTTCATGGCTTACGCACTGTTTGGGCGGTACATGCCGAGCATTCTGGTGCACCCCGGCGCGTCCGTTTCCCAGCTTGTCGATCACCTTTATCTGACGACGCAGGGAATCTACGGCATCGCGCTCGGCGTCGTCGCCACCTACGTCTTCCATTTCGTGCTGTTCGGCGTCTTCGCAACCCGCATAGGCCTCGGCCAGCTCTTCCTCGACTGTGCCGCCTGGGTCGCCGGCCGCTACGCCGGCGGTCCCGCGAAGGTATCGATCTTCGGCTCGGCATTGTTCGGCATGATCTCCGGCTCGTCGGTCGCCAACACCGTCACCGTCGGCTCGCTGACCATCCCGGCGATGATCAAGCTCGGCTACAAGAAACATTTCGCCGCGGCGGTGGAGGCGGCGTCCTCGACCGGCGGTCAGGTCACGCCGCCGATCATGGGCGCGGCCGCCTTCCTGATGATCGAATTCCTCGAACTGCCCTACACGACCATCATTCTGGCCGCCATCGTGCCTGCCTTCATGCATTTCTTCGGCGTGTTCATGCAGGTGCATTTCGAGGCCAAGCGCACCGGCCTCCGAGGGCTCAGGCCGGACGAGATGCCCGACGTCGTCGAGGCGCTGAAGCGGGACTGGCCGACGATCATCCCGCTCGTCGTCCTCATCGGCGTCCTGCTCTCGGGCTACACGCCCTACATGGCCGCCTTCTGGGGCATCACGCTCTGCATCGCCGTCGGCTTGCTCAATCCGCGCCGTCGCATGTCGGTTGCCGACATCGCAGTATGCCTGCGCGACGGCGCCAAATATGCGCTCGCCGTCGGTGCCGCGGCCGCCACCGTCGGCATCGTCGTCGGCGTCGTCACCCTGACCGGCGTCGGCTTCAAGCTATCCTACATCGTCACCTCGACGGCAGGCCAGTTGTCGCTCCTGTTCGGCACCTTCATCCCCGAGTCGATCTTCTCGGCTCAGGGCCTGACGCTGCTGTTCACCCTGCTCATGACCGGCGTGGTCTGCATCCTGATGGGCTGCGGCATCCCGACGACGGCCAACTACATCATCATGGTGACCATCGCGGCACCCGCGCTGGTCATGCTGGGCACCGAACCGATCGTCGCCCACTTCTTCGTGTTCTATTACGGCCTGCTGGCCGACATCACGCCACCGGTGGCGCTGGCCGCCTATGCGGCCGCCGGCATGGCGGGGGCGGACCCGTTCAAGACAGGCAACACCGCCTTCCGGTTAGGGTTGGGCAAGGCGCTGGTTCCTTTCGTGTTCGTCTTCTCGCCGTCCCTGCTGCTGGTGACAAAGGACTTCACCTGGCCGAATTTCTTCCTGGCCTTTGGCGGCTGCGTGCTTGGTATCACCTGCCTCGGGGCCGCCCTGTCGCGCTATCTGCTGGTGCGAACGCGCCCATGGGAGAACGTGCTCCTGGTATTTGCCGCCCTGCTGCTGGTGGCGCCTGAGCTCTATTCCTCGCTGCTCGGCCTGGCGCTCGTCGTTCCCGTCGTGCTGCGCCATTGGAGCGCACGCCATACCGACGAGGCGCAACCAGTCTGACCGGCGCCGCGCCCGCGCGATCGACGCTTTAAATAAGCCTGCATCACCTTCACAAGTTGGGAGGTGACGGGACTCGGCGGTCGGTGGAAAAACACGCTGCGAAGGCGCTGTCGACGACGGCCAGCTTGGCGGCCTGGACGATCATGTATTCCTCGTAGAATCCGTGCGACACCCACATCACCGAATTGCCGCGCTGACCAAGCCAGCCAATGCTGCCGAGTTCCTCCGCCGTGCGCAGTTTACGGCTGAGATGGGTCCGCGACAGCTTGAGCCATTTGGCGAAGTCGCCGATCGAAACCACGCCGGTCGGAATTCGCTCCAGCCCGGCATGGTCGGGGTTGATGCCCGACATCAGCCAGTCCATGACGATGCCGCCATTGTTGAGCCAGATGAACAGGGAAAAGGTCTGGTTGGGTTCGCGCACCGGCTTTGAGGCTAGCAAGCCGTCAGCCACCAGCGGCTGCAGCGTGGCAAGCATGTCTGGCCGCTCCAGGAACCTGGCCAGCCGGTTGCCACCATCGATATGGTCGAGCGTGCGCAGATGGGCTGTTACCCAGCCGGTGAATCGCTCAATCGTCGCCGCCGTCGGTTGCAGGGGATGCGTGCGGCCGTCCCCACCCGCCACATACTCGGCGATGTTGTAGTGCAGCATCTCCTTGATGAAGGCGTCCGCCGTGTTGCGGCTGGCAACCGCGTTCTTGTGCACGACCTCGATGAAACGCGATACGGTCAGGTCCTTGCGGCGGTCGTTCGGGTCGCGCCTGAAGTGCATGGCAAGGCCGACATGGCCCAACAGCCAGCGCTGCTGCGTGGCAAAGATCGAAGCCAGCCGCGGGCTTTCCTCATAGATGCGGATCAGGGACTGCGACTGTTCCTGAACGTAGCGGTGCAAGGCTGGATGGCCGGCTATGTCTTGCAGATTCAGCGATGATCTCCCGATGCCTTGAATCAACTCGCATGGCGAGATTGCGTTCCCCATTTTCCAGTCTTCGACATCTGTGTCCAGACGTACCAACTACGAAGAACAGGGCCAGCCGAGACACAGATCCACGGCAACGGTTATCGTCTCGTTTGCTATGGCTTGAGAACCCCTTCCCGAATCGTTAGCCGAACGGCGAGATCCAGCCGCAGCGTGGCGCAACGGTCGTCAAGGCGTTCCAGTTGCTGGTCCATGGCGGCATCTTTCACCTCCATCAACCAAATGAGTCCCAGCCAAGTCGAATTAACCGTTGGACAGGTTGAAGCCGTTGCGGGTTCCGCCGATTTCGCAAGGCCGTGCCACTTTGCCAGGTGGGACGGACACCTTCACTCGGCCGCCTGAACCCGACGGGCCTGGATGATCGTGCGGATTTCCGACCGGCAGGAACCGCAATTGGTGCCTGCCTTGAGCGTGGCGCCGATGGCTTCGACGCTGTTGCAGCCGGCCGCCACGGCCGCGGTAATCTGGTTCACCCCGACGTTGAAACAGGAACAGACGGTCGCGCCGGCATCGGGCCGATCGGCACCGGCGCGGCCGGCGACGATCCTGAAGCGTTCGCGCTGGCTGGCGTGGACCTCGCCAAGCTGCTCGGCGGCCCAGCCGCGCGACACCGCGACCGGACCGGGTGCGATGAACAAGGCACCCGCCAGATGCTCGCCTTGGAAGGCGGCGATGCGGTGCTGGCCGGCCTCGTGGTCGTGATAGGCGAGCATTTCGGCATCCGCGGCATCGAAGAGCGAGCCGGCGAAGGCCGTCCAGTCGATATCGTCATTGGCAAAGGCCAGCTCGACCCGCCAGCCGCCCCGGCATCTGGCGATCGCCCAGTAGTCGGCGGCCATCATCACGGGCCTTTTGCGTGTCACGGCAAAGCCGAAGGCCCCAGCGGTGAATTTCTCGATGCGGGCGGCGACATGCTTTAGCGCCGGCTGCCCCGACACGGGATCGGTAAGCGACGCTGTCAGCGTGTCGAGCCGGCCCCTGGCGGCGAACTGGTCGGTCCAGTGCATCGGCGCGAACAGGCTGCCCGGGCGCTGGCGCGTTGTCACCAGCACGCGGACCAGCACTTCGCCGCGCGGAGTCGAAACGCGCGCGATGTCGGCGTCGCCAATGCCGTAACGCTGCGCATCCTCGGGATTGATTTCGACGAAGGGCTCGGCGATGTGCTGGGACAGGCGCGGGCTTTTGCCGGTACGCGTCATGGTGTGCCAATGGTCGCGGATCCGGCCGGTGTTGAGGACGAGCGGGACGGCGGCGGTGATGCGGGTCTCGACGGTTGGGCGCAGAGCGATGAAGCGGGCCTTGCGGTCGGGCGTGTAGAAGTTGCCGTCGGCGAAGAAACGGGTTGGTTGGCGTTCAATCGAAGTGGCCCCCTCTGGCCGAGTTCCAGCCTGAGCACCCCCTTCTGATTGAAGCTGAGCTTGAGCACCCCCCTCTGGCCTGCCGGCAGGCCAGAGGGGGGTGCCTGGGCTCGGCGCCGGCCAATGGAACGGAGCCAATCCTTCGTAGTCCTCAACATCGATCGCAGCATAAGCGCTGATGTCGAAATCCCGCTCGCCATCATTTTCGAACCCCGACAGCGCGGCGTGCTCGGCAAAGATCTCCACTGGGCTCTCATGCGCGAACGCCTCGCCAAAGCCCATCCGCCTTGCCACTTCCGCAATGATCCACCAGTCGGGCCGCGCCTCGCCGGGGGCGGCCAAAAACGGCCGCTGGCGCGAGATGCGGCGCTCGGAATTGGTGACGGTGCCGTCCTTCTCGCCCCAGGCCGTGGCCGGCAGCCGGACATGGGCGTGGCGGACCGTGTCGGTCTCGGCCAGCACGTCCGACACCACGACGAACGGGCAGGCCTTGATCGCCGCCTCGACTGCCCCTGCATCCGGCATGGAATCGACCGGGTTGGTGGCCATGATCCACAACGCCTTGATGCGCCCATCGGCCACCGCCTTGAACATCTCGACCGCCTTGAGACCGGGCTCCCCGGCAATCGCCGGCGCCTTCCAGAAGCGCTGCACGCGTTCGCGATGCCCGGGGTTTTCGATCTCCATGTGGGCGGCGAGCATGTTGGCCATGCCGCCGACCTCGCGGCCGCCCATGGCGTTGGGCTGGCCGGTGACCGAGAAAGGGCCGGCGCCCGCTTTTCCGATGCGGCCGGTGGCGAGATGGCAGTTGATGATGGCGTTGACCTTGTCGGTGCCCTGGGACGACTGGTTGACGCCCTGGCTGTAGACGGTGACGGTCTTTTCCGTCCTGGCGAACAGGCTGTAGAAACGGCTAAGTTCGTCTTCGCTGAGGCCCGTGGCGGCAGCGACGCCGGCAAGATCGAGCGTCGAGGCGGCGAACAGGGCTTGTCCGAATCCGGCCGTATGCGCCGTGATATAGGCACGCTCGAGCGCATTGTGCTGGCCGAGCCAGGCGAGCAGGCCGGTGAACAGGGCGACGTCGCCATCCGGCGCGATCGCCAGATGCATGTCTGCGATGTCAGATGTCATGGTACGGCGCGGATCGACGAGCACTACCTTCATCTCGGGCCGCGTTTCCCGGGCAGCCGCGATGCGCTGATAGAGCACGGGATGGCACCAAGCGAGATTGGAGCCGACCAGCACGATCAGGTCGGCCAACTCCAGATCCTCGTAGGTTCCCGGCACAGTGTCCGAACCAAACGCGCGGCGATGGCCGGCAACCGACGAAGCCATGCAGAGCCGCGAATTGGTGTCGATGTTGGCCGAGCCAATGAACCCCTTCATCAGCTTGTTGGCGAGATAATAATCCTCGGTCAGCAACTGGCCGGAGACGTAGAAGGCGACCGCGTCGGGGCCATGTTCGGCGATGGTGTGCCGGAAGGTCGAGGCGACGACGTCGAGCGCCTCGTTCCAGCCGGCGGGGCGGTCGTGGATTTGCGGATGGAGCAGCCGGCCGTCGAGGTCGATCGTCTCGGCCAGTGCGGAGCCCTTGGAACAGAGCCGGCCGAAATTCGCGGGATGATCGGGATCGCCGCGGACAGATACCTGCCCGTCCGCGGTGATCTTCGCCAGCACGCCGCAGCCGACCCCGCAATAGGGGCAGGTGGTCCTCACCTCGCGCGCTGCGTCAATCTCCATGGCTCAGGCCGCGCGGCTGGCCAGCGCTTCCAGCGCGACGAACAGGTGCTCGCCCTCGACCTTGACCGCAATGGTGCGCACCGCGCCTTCGTCGGCGCCCAGCGCCTTACCCGTCTCCAGCGAGATCACCCAATTGTGCAAGGGGCAGGTCACCGCCGCGCCATGCACGATGCCCTGGCTCAGCGGCCCGCCTCTGTGGGGGCAATGGTCCTCGATGGCGAAGACCTGGTCGTCGGCGGTGCGAAAGACAGCGATCTTGCCTTGCGGGGTGGCGACACAGCGCGCGCCACGGCGGGGAATGTCGGAGAGGGTGCCGATCGATGTCCAGGTCATAGGTGTGCCTTTGCTTGATATGAATGTGCCAAGGCACCCCCCTCTGTCCTGCCGGACATCTCCCCCGCAAGGGGGGAGATTGGCAGCTTGAGCGCAGGCGCATTTTCTTCAGCGCTGGAGATTGGCGAAAGCAGATATGACATCCGATCTCCCCCCTTGCGGGGGAGATGGCCGGCAGGCCAGAGGGGGGTGCCTCGCGCTGACATCTCCATCACTCCGCCGCCTGCGCAAACCCGACCGACGCCATCGGCCGGAATTCATGCTTGTCCTTGCCGGACACGCGCTCGGACCATGGGTCGACCTGGGCGAACTTCTGCGAAAAGATGAAGCGGTCGTAATAGGCCTTGCGCTTCTCGCCATCGTCCATGATCTGGCGCTTGATTTCGGCGGTGCCGATGCGCTTGGCCCATTTGTAGATGCGTTCGAGATAGCGGCCCTGCTCGCGATACATCTGCGTCAGCGCCACGATATGCTCCAACGCCTCGTCCTCGGTCCTGACCAAGCCGAGCACTTCCGTGCCCTTGATGTCGAGCCCGGCGGCGCCGGCGAAATGGATCTCGTAACCGCTATCGACGCAGATGACGCCGACATCCTTGCAGGTCGCCTCGGCGCAATTCCTCGGGCAGCCCGACACCGCCATCTTGACCTTGGCCGGCGTCCACGAGCCCCACATGAACTTCTCGATGCGGATGCCGAGGCCTGTCGAATCCTGCGTGCCGAAGCGGCACCAGTCCGAGCCGACGCAGGTCTTCACCGTGCGCAGGCCCTTGGCATAGGCATGGCCCGAGACGAAGCCGGCCTGGCCGAGATCGGCCCACACCGCCGGCAGGTCCTCCTTGCGGATGCCCAGCATGTCGATGCGCTGGCCGCCGGTGACCTTGACCATCGGAATTTCGAATTTGTCGACGACGTCGGCGATGGCGCGCAGTTCGGCCGCATTGGTGACGCCGCCCCACATGCGCGGCACCACCGAATAGGTGCCGTCCTTCTGGATGTTGGCGTGGACGCGCTCGTTGATGAAGCGCGACTGGTAGTCGTCGGCATACTCGTCCGGCCAGTCGCAGACGAGATAGTAGTTAAGGGCCGGCCGGCATTTGGCGCAGCCGCAGGAGGTCTTCCACTCCAGCTCCTGCATGACCGCCGGAATGGTCTTCAGTCCCTTGGCCTTGATCAGCCTGCGCACGTCGTCATGGCCGAAAACGGTGCAGGAGCACACGGGCTGCACGGCGGCCGGGTTGTAGGTGTCACCGAGGGTCAGCACCATCAGCTTTTCGACCAGCCCGGTGCAGGAGCCGCAAGACGCCGACGCCTTGGTGTGGGCGCGCACGTCGTCGAGCGAAGTCAGGCCCTTGCCCGTGATCGCGCCCGTGATCTTGCCCTTGCAGACGCCGTTGCAGCCGCAGATTTCCGCATCATCCGGCAAGGCTGCAACGGCCGCCATAGGGTCCAGCGGGGCACCCCCCTGGTAGGACTGGCCGAAGATCAACGTATCGCGCATCTGCGATATGTCGGTCTGTTTCTTCTTCAGGTCGTTGAACCAGGCGCCGTCCGATGTCTCGCCATAGAGCACGGTGCCGATGATGCGGTCATCCCTGAGCACCAGCCGCTTGTAGACGCCGGCCGAGGCGTCGCGCAGCACGATCTCCTGGCGGTCATCGCCATCGGCGAAGTCGCCGAGCGAGAAGAGGTCGATGCCGGTGACCTTGAGCTTGGTCGGCGTGTCCATGTGGACGAAGGCGGCGGTCTCGTCGCCGGCAAGCTGATGAGCGGCGACACGCGCCATCTCGTAGAGCGGCGCCACCAGCCCGTAGACCATGCCGCCCACCTCGGCGCATTCGCCGAGTGCGTAGATATCCGGGTCGTTGCTGCGCATCCCGGCATCGACGACGATGCCTCTGTTGACGGCAATGCCTGCATCCTTGGCCAGTGCCGCGTTCGGCCGGATGCCTACCGCCATGACCACCAGCGTCGCCGGGATGGTTGTGCCGTCGGCGAGTTCCACCCGCTCGACCTTGCCATTGCCGGTGATTGCCTGCGTGTTGGCCTTGGTGACGACCTTGATGCCGCGCTGCTCCACCGCGCGCTGCAGGAGGTAGCCGGCGGCCGGATCGAGCTGGCGCTCCATCAGCGTCGGCATGACGTGCAGCACGGTGACATCCATGCCTTGCGCGTTGAGGCCGGCCGCCGCCTCCAATCCGAGCAGGCCGCCGCCGATGACGACGGCCTTGGCGCGCGACTGGGCGGCGAGCATCATCGCCTGAACGTCGTCGAGATCGCGATAGGTCAGCACGCCCGGCAGATTGTGGCCGGGCACCGGGATGATGAACGGCACCGAGCCGGTGGCGATGAAAAGCTTGTCGTAAGGCTCGGTGACGCCGTGGTCGGAGGTGACGGTCTTCGCTTGCCGGTCGATGGCCATGATCTTGTGGCCCTTGTAGAGGGTGATGTCATTGGCGATGTACCAGCCGTCGCCATGGATGATGATTTCCTCATAGGCCTTCTCGCCGGAGAGCACCGGCGACAGCATGATGCGGTCGTAATTGACCCTGGGCTCGGCGTTGAAGATGGTGACGGCGTAGCGGCCTGGCGCCTGTTCCAGCAGATGCTCCAGCATGCGCCCGGGCGCCATGCCATTGCCGATGATGACGAGTTTTTCGGTCATGGCTTTACTCCGCGGCTTCGACGAAGCGGTGGCGTTCGTAGAGAAACTTCAGCACCGCCTCGCGGCAACGCAGGAATGTCCGGTCGGAGGCAAGTTCGATGCGTCGGCGCGGCCGCGCCAGAGGCACGGGCAGCACCTCGCCGATGGTCGCCGCCGGGCCGTTGGTCATCATGACGATGCGGTCGGACAGCAGCACCGCCTCGTCGACGTCATGGGTGATCATGATCGTCGTCGAGCCCAGCCTGGAATGGATGTCCATCACCGCGTCCTGCAGATGGGCGCGGGTCAAGGCGTCGAGCGCACCAAACGGCTCGTCGAGCAGCAGGATCTTGGGTTCCATGGCAAGCGCCCTGGCAATGCCGACGCGCTGCTTCATGCCGCCGGAGATTTCGGCCGGCCGCTTGTCGCTCGCATGCGCCATCTGCACGAGGTCGAGATTGCGCATGATCCAGTCATGCCGCTCGGCCTTGCTCTTCGAGCGGCCGAAGACTTTCGACACCGCCAGATTGATGTTCTCGTAGACGGTCAGCCACGGCAGCAGCGAGTGGTTCTGGAACACAACGGCGCGCTCGGGGCCGGGGCTGTCGACCTCCTTGTCCTCCAGCAACACCGCGCCGGCGGAAACCTTGGTCAAGCCGGCGATCAGGTTGAGCAAGGTCGACTTGCCGCAACCGGAATGACCGATGATGGAGACGAATTCGCCCTTGTCGATGGTCAGCCGGATGTCCCTCAGCACATCGCTGACCTGGCTGCCACGAGCGAAGGATTTGTCGATATGGTCGAGCTTGAGATAGGCGGTCATGGCGCTCTCCTCACTTTGCCGTCGTGCCGCGGGTGACAAAGGCGCCGACCGCCGCGACCAGGCGGTCGAGGCAGAAGCCGGTGACTCCGATATAGGCGAGCGCGACGATGATGTCGGGCAGCCGTGACGAATTCCACGCGTCCCAGATGAAGAAGCCGATGCCGACGCCGCCGGTCAGCATTTCGGCCGCGACGATGGCGAGCCAGGACAGGCCGATGCCGATGCGCAGGCCGGTGAAGATGTAAGGCGCAGCGGCCGGCACCATGATCTTGATGAAGAATTCGAGCTGGTTCAGCCGCAGGATGCGGGCGACATTGCGATAGTCCTGCGGGATGTTGCGCACGCCGACGGCGGTGTTGATGATGACCGGCCAGATCGAAGTGATGAAAATCACGAACAGAGCCGACGGGTTGGAGTCGCGGAAGGCGGCGAGCGACAGCGGCAGCCAGGCGAGCGGCGGCACGGTGCGCAGGATCTGGAACACTGGATCGAGGCCGCGCATCGCCCAGATCGACTGGCCTACCAGCGCGCCGAGCGCCACACCGACGACCGCCGCCATGCCGAAGCCGATGGCGACGCGCTGCAGCGAGATCAGCACCCGCCAGGCAAGACCGATATCCTGCGGGCCGTTGTCGAAGAACGGATGCGCGATCAGGTCATAGGCCTCGTTCCACACCTGGCTCGGCGGCGGCAGGCTTGCCGTCGGTGACGAGCAGGCGACCTGCCAGACGACAAGCAGAAGGGCGATGACGATGGCGGGCGGGACGAGAACGCTGGCCACCCTGGTGGCAACCGCCACCGGATCGACACGGCGCCGCGCTTTGGCGGTGAAGGCGACCACCTCGGCTGACTTGGCCGGGAATGCTTTCACCTTGGTGTCCTCGACGGCTTGGATGGACATGTCCTGGGGATACTCCGTGGTGTGCTGGTGCGGTACTGAGCGCCAAACGGCGCTGGCGCCGTTTGCGTTGGGTACAAACGGCCTGACTAAGCCGATGCCTTGATGGTCAGGCTGTCGAGATAGGCCGAGGGGTTGGCCGGATCGAAAGTCTTGCCGTCGAAGAAGGTCTCGACGCCGCGCGAGGACGAGGCCGGGATGTCGCTCGCGGCGACACCGAGTTCCTTGGCCGCCTCGCGCCAGATATCCTCGCGGTTGACCTGGTCGACCAGCGCCTTGATGTCGGTGGTCGGCGCGAACTTGCCCCAGCGGATGTTTTCGGCGAGGAACCAGCTATCGTGGCTCTTGAACGGGTAGGAGACGCCGCCCTTCCAGAATTTCATGTAGAGGTCGGTGGCGCTGGCGACCCGGCCATTGCCGTAGTTGATGTCGCCCTTGAGGCGGCCGATAATGTCGGCGACGGGCACATTCATCCATTGCCGCTTGCCGATGATGGCGGCCATCTCGTCCTTGTTTTCCTTGGCGTCGCACCATTGCTGTGCCGCCATCACCGCCATGACGATCGCCTTGGTGGCGTTGGGATATTTTTCTATGAAGGCGGCGCGCAGGCCGAGCGCCTTTTCCGGATGGCCCTTCCAGAGTTCGCCGGTCGTGGCGGCGGTGAAGCCGACGCCCTGATGGACAAGCTGTTCGTTCCACGGCTCGCCGACGCAGAACACGTCCATATTGCCGACCTTCATGTTGGCCACCATCTGCGGCGGTGGCACGACGATGGTCGAGACGTCCTTGTCCGGGTTGATGCCGCCGGCCGCCAGCCAGTAGCGCAGCCACAGATCATGGGTGCCGCCCGGGAAGGTCATGGCGGCCTTGACCTCCTTGCCCTCGGCCTTCTTGGCGGCGAAGGCGTCCTTCAGCTTGGCGGCATCGAGGCCGACGCCGGTCGCGGCATATTCCTGTGCGACCGAAATGCCCTGGCAGTCGTAGTTGAGGCGAGCGACGATCGCCATCGGCAGCGGCTGGTTGTTCTGCGTCACCTTGCCGGTGTGCATGAGGTAAGGCATCGGCGTCAGGATGTGGGCGCCGTCGATGCCATTGGCTTCGCCGCCGAGCATCAGATTGTCCCGCGTCGCGCCCCAGGAGGCCTGCTTGAGCACCTCGACATCAGGCATGCCGAATTTCGCGAACAGGCCCTTCTCCTTGGCGATGATCAGGGGCGCGGCATCGGTCAGCGCAATGAAGCCGAGCTTGGCGCCGGTTACTTCGGGACCTTTGCCTTCGGCATGAGCGCCGGCGGGAAACAATGTCTTTGCGGCGAGGAACAGTCCCGCCGTCAGCGCGCTGCTGGCCAGAAAATCGCGGCGGGTGAAATCCTTGAGGGACGTGCCAGTTCCGATCCGTTTCGTCATCGTCGTCTCCGGTTGGGCGCGGTTGAAGCGCCGTCGATTGCGTGTTCGGCCAAAAACAAAAAAGCCGCCGGCCAGGCTTCGCGCATCCCTGGGGATTGCGCAGTGACCTGAGCGGCAGCTTTGCCTGTGGCGCCCGCCATTGGACGCCTGTTCCATTGCCCGTGAAGGGCTCGTTTATTTCAAAGCAGGAACCGTGCCAGTTTACCTCTGGCCGAAAAATACAAATGGATTCAGGATGATGGGAGCATTATGCGGGGACCCGATCCGTCGCGACTGAGGTCAAACATTGGTCAGCTCACCTTTCGAGCGCATAATTTTTGTGCAATGCACAAGCATGGCGCTAAAATGATCGGATTTCCCCGATGGCTGATTTTTGCCTCTCGATATAGGCGTCGATCTCGTCTGGATCGAAGATCTGGCCATCGAAGAAACCGTCCGGTCCGAGCATGAGGCCGGCTCCCGTCGCGCCTACCGCGGTCGCGGCCTTGAGTGCGCCTTCGACCTTGGCATTGGCGCCGGGCAGCGCCACCCCGAGTGGCTTCAGTGCCGAGCGGTAGAGATCTGGGCGGTAGCAGTCGCGGGCGATGGCGAGATTGTCGGGCGTGTGCGCGACGTGGCCCCAGCGGACCATCTGCGTGTAGAACCACAGCGAATGGCTTTTCCAGGGAAAGTTGGCGGCCTTGTCGAACGGCACGAAGAAGTCGTCGATGTCCAGCTCGGCCCCGCCGCCCAGCCGGAGATGGCCGGTCAGGATCGGCATCTGGACCGCCGGCGGCAGGCCAAGGAAGCCACGTTGCGCCATCACCGCGGCCAATTCGTCACGGTTCGCCGGATCCTGGCACCAGCGCGCCGAGTGATGCAATGCGCGCAAGAGGGCCGCCAGCGCCTCTGGGACCTGTTCGGCCCAGGCCTTGCGCACGCCAATCACCTTCTCCGGGCTGTTGCGCCATATCCGTGCCTTGACGGTGACGATATGGCCGGTGCCGGCCGCCACCGCGGCGCTGTTCCAGGGCTCGCCGACGCAATAGCCGTCGATGCGGCCGGCGGCCAGCGCGTCGGCCATGAAGGGCGGCGGCACGATGACGATCTCGATCTCGCGCGATGGATCGACGCCGCAGGCGGCAAGCCAGTAGCGCAGTTCATAATTGTGCCCGGAATGCGGATGCACGACGGCGAAACGCAGTGGGTCGCGGCCGGCGTCGGCCCGCTCGCGGATGAAGGCGCCAAGTGCCGCGCCGGCACGGGCCGGATCGAGATCGGGTACGGCACCGTGCGCCGCCATGCCGGCCCAGACGGCGTTGGAGATGGTGACGCAGTTGCCGCCGAGCCCCAGCGAAAAGGGCACGATGGTCTCGGAGGCCAGCGGAGTGAGGCCCAGATTGCAGGCGAGCGGCATCGGTCCGAGCATGTGCGCGAGGTCGAAATGGCCGATGGCGATGCGGTCGCGGATGTTGGCCCAGGAGGTCTCGCGGTGCAGGGTGAGATCGATGCCTTCGCGCGCGGCAAAGCCCAGTTCGCCGGCCGCGACCAGCACGGCGCTATCGAAAAGCGGCATGAAGCCGGCGGTGATCTGGTGCTCGGCGCCCATGCTCATTCGTCCTCCGCCGGTCCGAGAAGCCCGGCGGCAGTCACCAGGCTTTGGGCGATGTCGCCGATCTTGCGGTTCTGGTTCATCGCGGTCTTGCGCAGCAGCGTGTAGGCGGCCTCTTCGGTCAGGCCGCGCGACTTCATCAAGATGCCCTTGGCGCGGTCGATCACCTTGCGGCTCTCGAGTTCGCTGCGCGCCTCTTCCAGTTCACGTGCCATGCGCGAGAAAGCGTTGAAGCGGCTCACCGCCATGTCGAGGATCGGCTTGACGCGCTCCTGCCTCAACCCGTCGACGACATAGGCCGAAACGCCGGCATCGACCGCGGCCTCGATCGAGGCCTGATCCGAGCGGTCGACGAACATGGCGATCGGGCGCTTTACGGCCCGCGACAGCTGGAACATGTTTTCCAGCATGTCGCGGTTGGGATTTCCAAGGTCGATGACGATGACGTCGGGTTCGATCTCGGCAATGCGGCGCGTAATGCCCGAGACGTCATGGATGACGGTGACCTGCTGATGACCCGCCTCGCGCAATCCGGCTTCGATTATCGAAGCGCGGATGCGGTTTTCGTCGATCACCAGGACGGCGAGGGAAGTTCGGACCATGCCCGCATTATGAGCAAGGCCGCAAATTTGTGCAATGCAGCATAGCCGCCGACCTTGGGAGGTCGGCGGCTATGCCCGGAATGCCTGGTGGCGAAAAGTCTCTGCTTGGCAGGAGACGTTGATCAGCCGCAGACGCGAACGTCTTCGACCACCCTGTGGTGGTGGCGCCAATGCACGACCGTCTCGATGTGGCAGCGGTGATGGCGGTGGTGACGCCAGCGGTAGCCGCCATTGTCATACTGAACGCTCTGGTCGCCATCATACTCGTTGTCGTAGCGGCGCTCATGATGACGGCGCACGACAATTCCGGAATCTTCGTCCGAGGAATACTGGTTGCCGTCGTCGGACTGGATAGTCACGCTGGCAGCCTGCGTGGGCGCAATCGCCGCAGCTGTCGCGGCAAACGCCAGCACCGAAGCCAAAATCAACTTTTTCATTCCGTCCTCCTGCATGTTCAACACACATAAACTCGCGGAACAACCGGGTGTTCCGCTCAAATCCACACGCTTTGCGACGCTGGCGACATCAAGCCGTTATCGGCCGCATATTACAAGTGGACGAAGGCGGTCAGCGGCAGATGGTCGGAGGCCACGCGCGACAACGGTGTGTCATGCGCTTCGATGGTCCCGATCATGCCGTGCCGGTTGGCCATGATCCGGTCGAGCGCCAGCAGCGGCAGATTGGACGGGAAGGTGGGAACGGCAGGGGGCTGCGGGCCGAAGCTCGCGTGCAGCGTGTTCAGCGCGGAGCGGTTGCCGAGCCGCCATTCGTTCAGGTCGCCGAGCAGGAGCGTCGGCTTCTCGTCGGGACTGTTCATGATATCCAGCACGACCTGGGCCTGCTGCGAGCGGGAGCGGCGCAGCAGGCCCAGATGGGCCGCGATGATGCGCAAGGACTGATTTCCGTCGAGATCGATTTCCGCGACCACCGCGCCGCGCGGTTCGAGACCCGGGAGCCTGATCTGATGCACGTCGCGAACGACGCCCCTTTTGAACAGCAGGACATTGCCGTGCCAGCCATGGCCTTTGCCCGTTGCCGAAATGGGCACCGGCACGAGGCCGGTTTCGAGTTCTAGACGGTGCAGGTCGAGAAGCCCGTCACGGTCGCCGAAACGATTGTCGGCCTCCTGCAGGGCGATCACGTCGGGGGCGATCTCCCGGATGACGCGGCTGGTGCGGTCGGGATCGAACTTGCGGTCGACGCCGATGCATTTGTGGACGTTGTAGGAGGCGACCAGCGTCCCGGTGACGCCGTCCTTCTTCGCCGAGAAGGCGTTGGCCTTGCGCATCCGCCGGTCGCGAATGGACAGGAGCATATTGGCCGGCAGGCTGCGCCCGTTCACTCGCATCGCGCGCCGATCGTCCTTGCTGTTTTCACCATGCACCTAGAAATAGAGTCTTTCAGCCGATGTTCCATGGTTGGCGACACCCTATCCGGTAAACACGTCGTTTTCTTAAAGACAGGTTTTTCCCAGAGATAGTTTCTCCTAGAGATAGGGCGATCCCAGCCAGAGCATGCGATCGAACAGCCGGATGATGAACGGACGCGCCCGCAAGGAGGCCAGCGTGACTGGGACGGCCGTTTCGATCGCCGATCCGATCCGGGTCTCGATCTCGGTGGCAAAACCCGCGTCGAGGACCTCAAGGTCGATCTCGAAGTTGAGCCGCAGCGAGCGGGCATCGAGGTTGGAGGACCCGACATAGGCCCACGCGCCGTCGATCGAAAGCAGCTTGGAATGGTCGAAGGGCCCTTCCGTGCGCCATATGCGGCAATAATTCTTCAGGATCTGGTCGAATTGCGCGGTCATGGCGCGATCGACAAGGAAGAGGTTGTTCACCGCCGGCACCACGACATCAATCTCGACGCCGCGCCTGGCCGCGGTGATCAAGGCACTGATCAATTCCCGGTCCGGCAGGAAATAGGGCGACATCAGCCGTATCGACTTGCGCGCGACCGAGAAGGCGCCGATCAGCAGTTTGTGGTTGGTTTCGTTGCTTGCATCCGGTCCGGATGCGACCGCACGCACCAGCATCGGCTGGCCGGCGGGTGGCGAAACCGGTGTGATCCGCCAGGCATCGCCCTTCAGCGCCTCCTTGGTGGCAAAGCGCCAGTCCTCGGCGGCGACGGAGAAGAGATCGGCGACAACGGGGCCGGTGACCTGGAAATGCGTATCCCTGGCGCTTTTCGACCCGGCGAACTCCGCCGAAAAACCCTTGCGGATGTTCATGCCGCCGGTAAAGGCAACCGTGCCGTCGACCACCAGGATCTTGCGGTGGGTCCGCAGGTTGGCATAGGGCAGGCGCAGGCCCATGACGATGTTGCCGTTGAAGACATCCGCCGTGATGTTGGCGCGGCGCAGATGCCCCAGGATGCTGGGCACGGAGTAGCGGGCGCCGACGGCATCGATCAGCACACGGACGGTGACGCCGCGCTGGACGGCGCCGGCCAGCGCTTCGACGAAAAGCAGGCCGACGGCGTCGTTGTCGAAAATATAGGTCTCGAGCAGGACGCTGCGCTCGGCCCCGTCGATCGCCGCGCACATGGCCGGGTAGGCCTCGTCGCCGCTTTCCAGCACCTCGATTGTATTTCCCGGGTTGAGCGTTCGCCGCGCCACCCTGTCGCCCAGCGTCCTGAGGCCAGTGAACCGCTGTCCATAGCGCTCGATGATCAACGCCTCTTCGAGGGCGACGTCGCGTTCATGCTTGGCCGACACCATGCCATCGGCGAGCGGGCGCTGGGCGCTGATCGTGGCGCGGCGGATGCGATTGATGCCGGCCACGGCATAGATCAGCACGCCGAGGATCGGCGACAGCACCATGATGCCGACCCAGCCGGTGGCGGCGCGGACGTCCTCCTTGGTCATGACAGCATGGGCAATGCCGATGGTCGCCATCACCACCGAGATGATCGCCAGTATTTGGGGCCAGTGAATCGCCAGGGTCTCGAACATTGCCGGGACTATCCAGCGAGCGCCCGCATAAGGCAATGCAGCCGGCCGTATCCACGTCTCTGCATGTGCGAGAACGGCGGCGCACGGTTATTTGAGCAGGCCAACCAGGACGCTGAAAGCGGCGTCGATATCGGCGCGGACCGCGGCCTTGACGGCCTCGCCGTCGCGAGCACGGCAGGCCGCCGCTGGTCGCGAGAGCCTCGGCCGCCAAGCGTGGCTCTCCAGCTGGTGGGAACGTTCGTTTGAGGATTGAGCAGTTGGCTCGATCAACCTGCGATAAATTCCACCCGAGAGAGCCCAGCCTCACCGCGTGGGAAAGCATAGAGCCGGTGCGATCCGGCGTCGTCCCGCGCTGCTTTGGTCATCGAGGCTTCCTGTACTTTGGTACCGCATCCATTGTATATCAGAGGGAATGAAATTAGCGATGTAACACTTCGGTTGATGGCGAGGGGGGCGCCGAATGATGACGTTCAACTTCGAGGGGCCACCAGTGGGCGACGGCGATGCGCCGGCCGATTGCCAGGACCAGTTGCTGCCTCTCGTCAATGAGATCGTGCAGGCCGCGGTGGCGGCCGGCTGGAAGCGGGACGATGTTCTTCTGGCTTTCGTAGAACTCGCCTGGGATCTGTACGAGAACCGGCGCGGTGATCTGTAGCAGCGGACTGCCAATCACCGGCTCCGAACGGCGGCTCCCATGCTCGACCTCGCGGGCAAGCCATCAATCAGCGCAGGCTGCGCCAGGCACCTGCCGTCAGCGGTTGACGAGAACACAGAATCGCGCGACCGGGCGTGTCAGCACCGATTGGCGAACTCCTGGATGGCGAAGACCTCGCGCCGAGCGAAAATGAAACGCTCGGCAACTCCCATTCACCGCCATTCTTTGTTCTTTTCTCGAACAAAGATTTTTCTTTGCACGTGGGAGTTCTTCCCAAGCGAAGATGGCTGCGTTACGCTGTCTTCGGGGCCGGGAAGGGGATGTGAGGCGTCGTCGGACGGCTGAGGCAGTGCGAATGAAAAATGCGGACGAGGCACGGGAAAGCGGCATTTCCCGAGGCATCGATCGGAAGCGAGCAGCTCGATACGTCCTGGACATCATTCCTGAAAGTGCAGGTCCGCGCAGGGCCACAGCGCAAGGAAGCGTGATTTATTCCGTTCGCGGGCCCGGCTCGCAGACATTCCTGGCCAAGGAGTACTCCGCAGGGATCGTGCTTGCGCCCATGCAGCCTGCGCATCGTTCGCCGTCCGGACGGATCGCTCACATGAACGGGCCTCACGACGACGCCGGCCCGCGTCGAGCAATCACGAATTGTTTTTCGCGGGAACGGCCAGGGAGGCCTCGGGTTGAACTTTATCTGGAACTTATCAGGAGGCCGAAGAATGCCGGGCGATGATGGTTTCCCCGGGTCAGTTTCTCGAATCAATTCGGCGCGGCAGCCGGCGCTCACTGCAAAAGGCGGGCTTTCTCCCCGCGCCGCACGCAAGGTGCAAGACTTCCTGCACGAGAACTTCACCCGCAAGCTGGCGCTTGCCGAGATGGCTGCGGTGTGCGGGTTGTCGCCTTCTCATTTCGTGCGGGCGTTTGCCAGGACGTTCGGCGTGCCGCCGCATCAATATGTTCTCGACCTGCGGCTGGACCTCGCCGAAAGGCTGCTTGCCGACAGCCGCATGACGATCGCCGACATCGCCCATTCCAGCGGATTTTCAAGCCAGAGCCATTTTACCACCGTGATGAAGAAATACCGGCAAGTGACCCCATTGCAGGCGCGGGTAGGAAAGCTTAACGCCGAGATTAGATGAAGCGTCGCCCACACCGTTGCTTGATTACTTGGTTTTAAAGCAGTTGCTAAGGTAACGAGCTGTTAACCTCCGCCTATATGCTCGGGTCTTTTCTCACAAGACAGCAATTTCGTGAAATACGGCAAGCAGGAATCATGTCTTCCTGCCGTGGACTGGAATTGTCAGACGATTCCATGCCGGCCAGCGGAGAGGGCACCATGACCGACAATCAGATTTCGAGCGGCTCGCCTGTTGTGCAGCGTCGCGCGGCGCATTTCGCCGGCAACTGGATCGCCGGCACCGATCCCCGTTCCCGCTCAATTCGTCGTCGTTTGATGGCGGTGCTGCGCATGGCTCATCGCGCGCTGGGTATGGGACGCAAGCGCCTGGGGCTGGGAACGCTGGGCGTCGGCGGGGCGCCGGCCGCGATGCTGGGCGCCTTCGCGATCGGCATGGCTGCAACGCCGGCCCTGGCGCAATATCAGGCCGGTGGCGGGTCGGCGACAGGCGGCAACGCCGTCGCCATCGGTAACGGCGCGACGGCGAATGGCAATAACAGCACGGCGTTGGGCACCTCCAACAGTGCAACGGGCGACGCTACGATCGCCATCGGCTATGCGATGAGTGTCAATGGCCTCAATTCCATAGGCATAGGCGTGTTCGCGGGCGCGACCGGCGTCAACGCCCTCGCTTTGGGCGGGAACGCCCATGCCAACGGGGACGGAGCAAGCTCGATTGGCGTCAACTCGGTTGCAGCCGCAGGCGCGGCCGCCTTTGGCCTGAACGCGCGTGCCGACGGATTGAACTCGACGGCGATCGGCTACGTTACCCGGGCGACCGGGCTGCGCGCCACCGCGCTCGGGTTTGGGGCAACAGCGTCCGGGCTGGATTCGCTTGCCCAAGGTAATAGCGCCGTCGCAAGCAATCAGAACGCCATCGCCATCGGCTTCCAGGCGACCGCGACCGCGATCAATGCCGTCAATCTTGGCAACCGAACTGTTGCGGGAGGGGGCGCCCTTCAGGAAAGCGCCATCGCCATTGGCACGGACGTACTGGCGTCTCAGGTTGACTCCACTGCGATCGGGCGCCAAAGCAAGGCAACGGGCACGTCCGCCATAGCGATGGGCGTCACAGCCGCGGCATCGGCAACTAACTCGGTCGCCGTCGGCGCCAGCACGGTTGCATCGGGAGCCTTCGGGGTCGCCATGGGTAACCAAGCGCAGGCGCTTGCAGCCGGTGGTGCTGTTGCGATAGGCTCGGGCGCAATCGTTGCCAGCACCGCGACCTCGGGCCTTGCGCTCGGCAACAATGCAAGTTCCGGTGGTATTTTATCGGTTGCCGTAGGCGCCGGTACCAACGCCAGCGGCGACAATTCCACAGCCACCGGACGCCAGGCTGTTGCGAGTGGCACAAACGCCTCCTCGTACGGGACAGGATCCAAGGCTACGGGAGACAATTCCCTCGCTGCCGGCGTCAGCTCCAACGCCAGCGGGGTTGCCAGCACCGCACTTGGCATCGGCGCCGCGGCGTCGGCTACGAGCGCCATCGCCATCGGCAACAATGCCGCGGCCAGTTCCACCAACGCGGTTGCCATGGGTACCAACGCCGTGGCGACCGGCGGCCAAGCCGTCTCGATCGGTGCGAACAACACCGCCTTTGGCGACGGCGCGGTCGCCATCGGCGATCCGAGCTTCGCCAGCGGCACCGGCGCCTTCACCGGCGGCGCCAACAACATCGCCAACAGCGACGGCACGGCGACCGCGACCGGAGCCAATATGGCCAATGGCGCCGTCGCCATCGGCAACAACAACAAGGCGATCGGGCAAGGCTCCGTCGCGCTGGGCAACGGCTCCACCGCGGGCGCCGCCGGTTTCGTCGGCAATGTCGCGCTGGGCAACGGCGCCTCGGCGGCGGCAAGCTCGGGCGACGTGGCGCTGGGCTCGGGCTCGGTGACCGCCGTGGCGGTCGGCACCGCCAGTGGGGTGGTCAACGGCACGACCTATGCCTTCCAGGGCACCAACCCGGCCTCGACGGTCAGCATCGGCGCGCCGGGCGCGGAACGCACCATCACCAACCTGGCTGCGGGGCGGATCAGCGCGCTCTCGACTGACGCGATCAACGGCTCGCAGCTCGCCGCCACCAACCAGGCGGTCGACGCCATCGGCGCCGTCGTCAACAACATCAATGTCGGCGGCGGCATCAAGTATTTCCACGCCAACTCGACGCTGGCGGATTCGCAGGCGCTGGGAGCCGATTCCGTCGCTGTCGGCCCGAACGCGGTGGCCAACAATGCCGGCGACGTCGCGATCGGCCTGAATTCGACGTCGGGCGCCACGACCAATGTCGGCGGCACGACGATCGGCGGCGTCAACTACACCTTCGCCGGCGGCATGCCGGCGGGCGCCTTCTCGGTCGGCTCGGCCGGCGCCGAGCGCCAGATCCAGAACGTCGCCGCCGGACAGTTGAACGGCGGTTCGACCGATGCCGTCAACGGCTCGCAGCTCTTCGCCACAAACCAGCAGGTGACGCAGAACACGACCGACATCGCCAATATCGGCGGCAACATCACCAATCTCGGCAACACGATCAACAACATCGCCGGCGACACCTCGGCGATCTACACCAACGCCAATGGCGAGGGCATCCGCTATGCCCGCACCAACGAGACCGGCCTGGCGCAGACCGATTCCTTCGCGCAAGGCGTCGGTTCCACCGCAGTCGGCTACCAGGCGACCGCGACCGGCGTCAGCGCGCTTGCGCTCGGTCGCGACAGCGCGGCCAGCATCGACGGCAGCGTGGCGCTCGGTCAAGGTTCGGTCTCTGACCGCGCGATCGCTCCGGCTTCCGGGCAGATCGCGGCCGGCCCGTCCAACTTCATCCAGTACAACACGACCGACAAGACGCTGCTCGGCGCCGTGTCGGTTGGTACCGCCACGGCCTACCGGCAGATCACCAACGTGGCCGACGGCACGCAGGACCAGGACGCCGTGACTGTGCGCCAGCTGGCGGGAGCGATCGCGGCGGTCTCCGCCACCTCGACGAAATATTTCCATGCCAATTCGACAGCCGGCGACTCGCTGGCGGTCGGAGCGGAATCGGTCGCGGTTGGCCCGACCACGGTCGTCAATGGCGACAATGGCGTCGGCATCGGCAATGGAGCCGTCGTCGACCAGACGGCACCCGGCGGCACCGCCATCGGGCAGAACGCCCATGTCATGCTGGCCGACGGCATCGCGCTCGGCACCGACTCCACCGCCGCCGGCGTGCAATCCATCGCACTGGGCGCCGGCGCCCAAAGCACCTTCGCCAACAGCGTGGCGCTGGGCGCGTCATCCATCACCACGGTCGGCGCGCAGGCCGGCTACACAGCCTTTGCCCTCGGCGCCGCGCAGACATCGGCCGGCGAAGTGTCCTTCGGTGCCGCCGGGGCGGAGCGCAAGCTCACCAATGTCGCGGCGGGTTCGGCCGATACGGACGGCGTCAACGTCTCGCAGTTGCGCGGTGTCTCACAAAATGTTTCCAACCTGTTCGGCGGCGGCACCACGGTCAATCCCGACGGCTCGATCACCGGGCCGACCTACAACATCCAGGGCAACAACTACTCGACCGTCTATGACGGCTTCACCGCCGTCAACAATGCGCTCACCACCATCAACAATGGCGGCGGCATCAAATATTTCCATGCCAATTCGACGCTGGCCGACAGCCTTGCCGGCGGCACCGACGCGGTGGCGATCGGGCCGGAGAGCGTGGCGAGCGGCACCGACAGCCTGGCCGCGGGCCATGGTTCGACGGCGACCGGGCAGGGCGCCGTGGCGCTCGGCCAGGGCGCGCAGGCCAACAATGCCAGCGATGTGGCGCTCGGCTCCGGCTCGGTGTCGCAGACCGCCGTCGGCACGTCCAACACGGTCATCAACGGCAAGACCTACGCCTTTGCCGGCACGACCCCGGACGGCACCGTCAGCGTCGGCGATGCCGGCGCGGAGAGGACGATCACCAATGTCGCCGCCGGACGCGTTTCTTCCGACAGCACCGATGCGATCAACGGCTCGCAGCTCTACGCCACCAACACAGCGATCGAAGACCTGACCAAAACGATCGGCGGCATCGGCGGCACCGTCCAAAACACCGTGCAGTACGACACCGTCACCAATCCGGACGGATCGACGACCAAAATCAACAAGATCACGCTGCAGGGCGGCGATCCGAATGCGCCTGTCGTCATCTCCAATGTCGGCCCCGGCGTTGCCGGCACCGACGCGGTCAACGTCAACCAGCTGAACCTGAATCTGGCTCAGAGCAAGACCTATACCGACCAGGTTGCTGTCACGACGTTGCAACAAGCCAACACTTATACCGACCAGAAGTTCAGCCAGCTCAATTCCGACATCAGCGGCATCCGGGACGAAGCACGGCAGGCGGCGGCAATCGGTCTGGCGGCAGCCTCGCTCCGCTACGACGACCGTCCCGGCAAGCTGAGCGTGGCGGCGGGCGGTGGCTTCTGGCGGGACTCGAGCGCCTTTGCCTTCGGCGCGGGCTACACCAGCGAGGACGGCCGCATCCGTGGCAATGTGTCCGGCACGGCGGCGGGTGGAAATGTCGGTGTCGGCGCCGGGCTGAGCTTCACCTTGAACTGAGGCGGGGACCTGGGGCGGGAATGAACAGGCGAACCGGCCATGTCAGGCCAGGCTCGAATCCGGGAAACCCGTTTGGTTTTCCCGGACTAGCCATGGCATTCCTGACCTGCCTGGCGCTTGCCGGCGGGCTGGCGCCGGCTGCCGCGCAGACGGCTTCGCCCTATAGGGTCAAGCCCTCCGACGTGGTCGTGCCGCCGGACGTGAAGCTCGGACAATACCAGCGCACCATCCGCCCCTTCGAGAACTGGACGCTGATCTGCGACGAGAACCTCAAGGCGCGCAAGAAGGTCTGCAACGTCTCGCAGGTGATCGAGGACGGGGCGGGCAAGATGGCGTTCAGCTGGTCGCTCGCCGCCACCCAGGACGGCAAACCCTACATGATCCTGCGCACCGCGCCGAACGCCAGGAGCGATGGGCTGGTATCGCTGAAGTTCGAGGGGCGCGCCGAATCCATCGACGTGCATTTGAACGGCTGCAACGAAATGGTCTGTGTCGGCATGCTGCCGGTGGGACCTCTGATGCGCCAGGAGATAGCGCAGAAGGCGACGCCGGCGATTTCCTACCCGACCGTTGATGGCCAGACCGTTACCGTCACCGCAACGCTCAAGGGGCTGTCCGAGGCCCTTGCGCCAGTCAAATAACCGAGGCAGCACCGTGAGCCAGCAAGACCCGTTCATCTCCGCGACGCGCAGCAACCCGACCGTCGAGCCGGACCGCAAGAGGACCGTCGAGCCGCCGCGGCGTTGGCCGCGCGTCATCGGTTTGTGTGCGCTGGGGCTGGCCATGATGGGCATCGGCTTCGCCGCAGCGAACTATGCCGCGATCGCCGGTCTCGTCGGCACGCCGACGGCCGCTCAGGCCGGCACGGCGCCGCCCGCGCTGCCGGACTCGCCCTTCCTCCAACACGTCAAGCAATCCGGCGTGCAGGCCTGTTCAACCGTCTATCCAGTGCTCGGACAGCTTTTGACGACCGGCTCGAAATACAGCGTCAAGTCGCTGTGGAGCGACCAGGCCGCCGACAAGCACGCCGTGCAGGCGCTTGTCGGCCTGGACTATGCGACCGAGCGCTACAGCGGGCCGGCCGCCGGCATCGTTTTTGCTTCGCCCACCGCCACGGGTTGCGAAGGCACCATGGTGCGGGTGGCGCCGTTCGCCAGCCCCTGCGCCGACGTCACGTCCGCGCTTCCGCAAGGCAGCAAGATCACGGATCATCTCGGACAGGTCGAAGTGTACGAGCTTGGCGGCAACACGGGCGAAGCCCTTCTGCTGCCGACGGGCAACACATGCGTGGTGATTTCCATCGCATCGGCGGCCAAGTGAGAATGTCAGGCGAATGGGCGAGGCGCCCTGGAAAGGATTGCGGACCATGAAATCGCGACGTTTGACAGTCTTGTGCATGGCCTTGCTGTGGAGCGGGCAGGTCGTCTCGGCCGATCTGGTGGAGCCGTCCGAGCCACCGCAGGAGGAGAAAGGTATCTGGGCGGCAATCGCCTACTCCCAGACCGATACCAAATACGGCTTCTTCTGGGGCGCCGACAAGCGGCAGGAAGCGAAGGACATAGCGCAGAAATATTGCGAGAATGCCGGTGGAAAGGCCTGCAACGTCGTTACCGTGTTCCGCAATCACCGTCATTGGACGGACGATGATAAGACCGGATTTCCTTACAAGCATTGCGGCGCGCTCGCCGTGGCAGACAAAGTGGAGCACCGGTTCACCCCGTGGGGCGTGAACTCCGCCGAGACCCGCCGGGAAGCGGAGGATCTCGCCCTGCAGGCCTGCGAGGCAGGGGGGACCCAATGCAAGATCCGTGAATGGGTCTGTACGTGACGATAAACACGGGTCCTCGAGCCGCTACTTCGGGCATTTGCCCGGCACCCAAGAGAAGGCAGCATTCATTGGTTCGTAGACAGCTTTTCCCGAAGGCAGCCGTCATCTGCGCGGCTGCCTTCGCCGCTTCGGTGCCGGCCGTTTTCGCGCAACAGCAGCAGGCTTCGCTTCCCAATGGCGCATCGTCGCTCCAGGAAACCTATCAGGACTGGCAGCTCGCCTGCGGCATGCAGGACAATTCCCGGGTCTGCACGGTCACGCAGGACCAGACGCAGAAAAACGGCCAGAGGCTTCTGGCCGTGGAACTGCGCGTGGGGCAGAAGGGCGGGCTGATCGGAACCTTGCTGCTGCCCTTCGGCATCCTGTTCGAGCCCGGCGTGACGCCCCAGATCGACGACCAGCCGCCCGTCGGGCCGTTGAAGTTCAGGACCTGCCTGCCGAACGGCTGCGTGGCGCTGTTTCCGATCGACCGGGCGCTGATGCAGAAGCTCAAGGCGGGGACCGAGCTGAAACTCGACGTCACCACCGCGGCCGACACCAAGCTGAGTTTTCCGGTGTCGCTGAAAGGCCTTGGCGCCGCCCTCGATCGCATGGTCGCGCTGAGCGCACGTTGACGAGGGTGCCGTACGCGACTGCCGGCGGATGCCAAGGTCTTCGTCCCCTGCGGGCGCTCAGCGTCATACCGGAGCCTGACCCGGTCGGGTCATTTCAAAAGGCCCATTGCAGCGCGAGGCCGATAACCGACAATCCCATCGCAGTCGTCGCGAGCCAGCCGAGAAAGCGCAGCCAGCCCTCGACGGGGAATTCGCCCATGATTTCGGAACGCCCGGTCATCAGCATCATGACGACCATTACGGGGACCGCGCATATGCCGTTGATGACGGCGCTCCAGTAAAGCGCCTTGATGGGATCGATCGGCGTCAGCATGATCCCCATTCCCAGCACCACGGCGGCGGCCAAGGTCGCATAGAATGCCAACGCTTGCTTCGGCTTGCGCTCCAGCCCCACTGGCCAGCGGCGCGCCTCGCCCACGGCGAAAGCGGCCGAGCCGGCGAGAACCGGCACCGCGAGAAGGCCAGTGCCGATAATCCCCATCGCAAAAATCACAAAGGCGAATTTGCCCGCGACCGGCTCCAGGGCCTCGGCTGCGTCGGTGGAGGAATTGATGTCGGTCACCCCGGCCTTGTGCAGGGTGGCGGCCGTCGTGACGATGATTGCAATGGCGATCAGGTTCGAAAAAGCCATACCCACCAGGGTGTCGGCGCGAATGCGCTGGAACGCTCGCGGCGCCTGCCAGGGTGCCCATTTCAAAGGCTTGGCCTTCGGGTCGATCTTCTCCTCTTCGACCTCTTGCGATGCTTGCCAGAAGAACAGGTAGGGAGAAATCGTGGTGCCGAGTATGGCCAGAAGCGTCGTGAAGAACGCCCGGCTCCATTCGACATGCGGAACGACGATTCCCTTGAGTGCCTCGCCCCATGGGATATCAGCCAGAAACGCGGCCACCACGTAGGCAAAGAGGCTCAGCGTTGTCCATTTCAGGACCGTGACGTAGCGGCTGTAGTCGAGGAAGACGATCGCCAAAACGCATGCCACGCCGAACGCAACGACGTAAAGCGAGCTTGGGCCGCCCACCAGCAACCACAATGCATCAGCCATCGCGCTCAGGTCCGCCCCGATGTTGATCACGTTGGCGGCGAACAAAAGCAAGGCTACAAAATACATCAGCGGAGACGGGTAGTGCCGTGCGAGGTTGCCGGAAATACCTCGACCTGTCGTCCGGCCTATTCGCGCTGCTATCTCCTGGATCGCGACCATGAGCGGAAAGGTGAAGACCATCGTCCAGCCGACATTGAACCCCAACTGGGCGCCCGCCTGGCTGTAGGTGCCGATGCCCGAAGGATCGTCGTCCGAAGCGCCTGTGATGAAACCAGGCCCGATTGTGCGCAGCAGCCGCTGGAATGGCCCTTTTGCCCGAAGATTGCTCTGTTTCTCAGAGACTTCGGCGCTTATGTTGCTCATGCAGGTGCTCCAAATACGGGGTCCCTTCCGTAATCCGCCTGAAGCAAAATTCGGCGATCGCCATTCGGTTCCGTTAGCTATCGCTGAAACGCCGTTGGTGCCGTGTCGCCAGGTCGTGCTTGCTTTGCCGGCGATATGCTATTTCTCAGGCGCGAGATCGAGCGAAGGTCTCGGCGATCGCGAGAACCGCGGCGTGTATAGGTCCCGCGGTTAGACTGGGCATGATCGACGCGTCGACGACAAAAAGATTGTCGAGCGCCTTCAGCCGCAGATCCGCATCGACGACGGCGTCCGGATCCTTGCCCATCCTGCAAGTGCCACAGGGATGATGATGCGTGATGACCGACTGCGCGATGAAGTCGTCCATGTCAGCCGCGCTGTTCAGGCTGCCTGGCAGGAGTTCGCGCTCGCGCCAGCCGGCGAGTTCATCCCGATGTCCGATCGTCCGGGCTGCCTCGAGCGCCTGGCGAAACAGCGCACGGTCCCGGCCGCTTTGCAAATATGCGGGGTCGATGATCAACCGATCATCGAGCTCCGGCCCGCTTATGCGCACGCTGCCGCGGCTCATCGGATGGGTGATCCCGAACAGCAGCGAATATGCGGTGCCGGCGGAAGGCGCCTGAAAGCGTTCGGACACGATCGGCGCGATGCCGCAACCAACGACAATTTCGGGCTGACCGGTACCGGTGAACCCGCCGGCGCGCATATAGGCCATCGATTCCGAGTGCTGGAGGCGCGATGGAGGAACGGGCCTGCGAGCCGCATAAAGGTTGCCGGCGCCAAGCAGGTGATCCTGAAGGTTTCGACCGACTTCCGGCATATCGATCAAGCAGCCAACGCCGGCGGTATCGAGCATGTCGTGCGGACCGATGCCCGAGCGCATCAGCAAAGCCGGACTTTCCAGCGCGCCGGCGCAAAGGACAATTTGATCCGCGAGGATTTCGACCGGACCCTGTCGCCCCACGATTTCGAGGCCGTGGACCCGATTGCTCGCCAGGTTAAGCCGCCGCACTCGCGATCCCGTGAGGATGGTCAGGTTCTCGCGGCCTCGAACAGCCGGCGTGAGCCAGGCGTCCGCCACCGTAACCCGCCGCCCATCGCGAATGTTCAAGAAGTTCGGGGTGACGCCGATCATCTCCCCGCTGTTGTGCCCTTCAAGACGCGGCAGGCCGAGCGAAGCGCCGGCTTCGATAAACGCGCGCGCGACCGGACTGACCTCGTCGGCCGGCAAATGGACGGGCATCGGCCCGCCCTTGCCGTAAAGGCCGTTGCCGCCGAGCGGGTGATCCTCGATAGCCCGAAACGCGGGCAGCAATTCATCCCAGCTCCATCTGTTATCGCCGGTCGCGTCGACCCATGCCTGGAAGTCCCGGGGATGACCACGCATGTAACCCATCGCGTGCAGGCAACTCGAGCCGCCGACCACCCGCCCGCGCGCCCAGCGATGCACCCGGCCAGCGGTCCCGGCTTGCGGCTCCGTGCGATAGTCCCAATCGTAGCCACGGCCCTGAAGTGCCGGCCATGCGGCGGGGTTCCAGATGTCGGGATCCACCGCTTCTTCGCCTGCCTCGATCAGCAGAACGCGGCTGTCCGGCTTTTCACTCAGTCGCGCCGCAAGCAATGCGCCAGCCGACCCGCCGCCGACGATGACGATATCGGCATCCCGTTCGCGCTCAAAATTCGCCCAGCTCATCATCACTCCATCTGACGCTTGCGTATTTGGTCGGCAAGTTTGGCGCCGGCACGAGGTGGCCTACGCATCGAGCTGTGCGCGGACAGTCGATCCGCGACATCCTCAAAGGCTTCGGGTTTCAGGCGGAGCAACTGTCTTTCGAAAAACTCAAATCGCGCTGTCCATGGACATCTTCGCTGCCGCTTTGGCCTTCAACAGGTGATTTTTGGAGGCCTTGCGGGCGGCCTTCTCGTCGCCGGCGGCGATGGATTCGTATATCTCCTTCATCTCCGCCAGGCTGCTCTGTGCCCTGCCATCCAAGGACATCGATCGTCCGCGAAAGAAGCTGATCCTGGCCACAAGGCCACGATGGACCTCCTCAAGGATCGGGTTGCCGCAATTGGCCAGTATGATCGAATAGAAGTCCGCGGCGGTCATGACCTGTGCCAGGCTGTCATTGCTGGACGCCGCCGCTTCGAACGCGGAAAGAGATTTCTCGAGTTCAAGCAACTGCTCCGGGGAAATTCTCGACGCGCAGCGTCCCGCGGCCTCGACTTCCAGCAGCTCTCGAACCTCGTAGATGGCGGTTGCCACTTCCCACGTAAGCGACGGTATCGACGGCCCGCGGTTGGGGACGATCTCGATCAGGCGCTCGGCCTCGAGACTGCGCAAAGCCTCCCTTAGCGAAGGGCGGCTGATGCCAAGCTGTGTGCACAGCTGACTCTCGATGAGGCGGCTTCCCGGCTGGAACAATCCGGAGAAGATGGCGAGCCGTAACTTGTCGACGGTCTCGCGTTGAACTGTTCGTGGGGAAATTCGCAAATTCAAATCTGGAGGCATCTCTAACGTCTCATCGGTTTGAGTCGCAATCTCCTAACCAGCATACGTCACGCCGTGGAAAATAGCCAGATTGTCAAATCTGAAGATTGCAAGAATGTCAGACAATCTGCTTGACGTCGTTCTGGCTGTATGATCCTTTTGACCGAGACGGGCAGTGACGGTGAGGATCATGAACATTGCGGCAGGGATAGCTTCCGACCAATTTGGCTCGCGACGCATCGACACCGGCCGCATCACCTTGAATGTGCGCGAGGCGGGCAACGGCCCGTTGATGCTGTTTTTCCATGGCATTACCTCCAATTCCGCGGTCTTCACGCCGTTGATGGCTCGGCTCTCGGATCGCTTCACCGCCGTGGCCGTCGACCAGAGAGGGCACGGCCACAGCGACAAGCCGGAAGGCGGTTACGATGCGCATGACTATGCCGACGACATTGCCGGCTTGATCCGCACCCTCGACCGGGGTCCTGCCATCCTCGTCGGACATTCGCTTGGCGCGAGAAACTCCGTCACGGCAGCCGTGCGACATCCGGAACTGGTGCGGTCGGTCATCGCAATCGACTTCACGCCCTATATCGAGACCGAAGCGTTGGATGCGCTGGAAGCCCGGGTAAACGCGGGAAGCCAGCTTTTCGAGGATATCAAGGCCGTCGAAGCCTATCTTGCTGGCCGCTATCCGAACATTCCCGCCGACGCCATCAGGATCCGAGCCGAGAGCGGCTATCAGCGGGTCGACGGCGGGCTGCGACCATTGGCGTCGCCGGCGGCCATGGCCCAGACGGCCAAGGGCCTGCGATCGGACCTGGTGCCCGCCTATCGGGATGTGGCGAAGCCCGTCCTTATCGTTCGGGGCGAGGCGAGCAAATTGGTTTCGGCGGCGGCGCTGGCGAAAACAAGCCGGCTGCGGCCCGATCTGCCCGTGGTCGTCGTTCCGGGCGCCGACCACTACGTCAACGAGGTATCTCCCGAGATCACGCTGAAAGCGATCACGAATTTCATCGACGCCTGACGGCCCAGCACGCCGTCTTCTTGTACGCAGCATCAGGATAGAAAATGGCCAATGTAAACAAAACCCAGGGTAAGGCGCGCCGTGCCGAGGTCGCTGGCGGCGGCTTTGCCGGTCTGACCGCCGCCATCGCTCTGAGGCAGAACGGTTGGGATGTCAGGCTGCACGAAAAGAGCTCGGAGCTGCGGGCATTCGGCGCGGGCATCTATCTCTGGCACAATGGCCTTCGCGTGCTCGAAGGACTGGGCGCCCTGGATGATGTTCTCCAAGGTTCGCATACGCCCCCGACCTACGAGACCTGGATGCATAACAAGTCGGTTTCCAAGGAGACGTTCAACGGCCTCCCGTGGCGCATCATGACCCGGAGCCACCTGCATGATGCCCTGGTCAACCGCGCCCGCGCGCTGGGTGTCGACGTATCGGTCAACTCCGAAGCGGTTGCCGCCGATCCGGAAGGTCGCCTGACGCTTCAGACGGGAGAGGTTCTCGAAGCCGACCTGATCGTCGGCGCCGACGGTGTTGGGTCCAAGGTCAGGGACTCCATTGGCTTCAAGCAGGACCGATGGGTCTCCAAGGACGGTCTCATCCGGCTGATCGTGCCTCGCAAGAAGAAGGAACTCGGTCACGGCGAGTGGGACAACACCATAGACATGTGGAACTTCTGGCCGCGCGTTCAGCGGATCCTCTACTCGCCCTGCAACGAGAATGAGCTTTACCTCGGCCTCATGGCTCCAGCCGCCGATCCGCGGGGGTCGCAGGTGCCGATCGATCTCGAGGTCTGGGTCGAGATGTTCCCTTTCCTGGAGCCGTGCCTGATCGAGGCGGCGAAGCTGAAAACAGCCAGGTACGACAAGTACGAAACGACCAAGCTTGACAGCTGGACAAGAGGCAAGGTCGCCCTGGTGGGAGATGCCGCGCATGCGATGTGTCCGGCTCTTGCCCAGGGCGCCGGTTGCGCGATGGTCAATGCCTTCAGCCTGTCGCAGGATTTGCAGACTGGCTCTTCGGTCGAGGACGCGCTCGTCGCGTGGGAAAAGCGCATTCGCCCGATCACCGATCGCTGTCAGGCGCTGTCCGGCGACTATGCGGCGAACCGCTCGCTCTCGAAGGGAAACATGTTCACGCCGGCGGCATTGGAAGCAGCCCGCTACGACCCGCTGCGCGGCGTCTTCTCATGGCCGCAGTAGCATCGGACGAGCCGCTCAACGCATTAATCGGCGCGCGCAAGCTGCGCTCCCTTCAGGAGACAAAGATGAACTATTCCAGTGAAGTCGAACGGGACTACGATGTCAGGGGGTGGTACGCCTCGGTCCAGGAAAGCCGGCATGATGGCGGCCAGCCTGGCGAGACCCTCGTCAAAGTCGCGACTGGCGTTGTCATCCGCAATCCGTTCGCCGGAAAGTTCGTCGCCGAACTGTCCGACCTGACCAATCCCAGTTCAGCCATCGGTCATGCGCTCGGCGAGCGGGCGGTGGCGCTGCTCGGCAACAGGCCGGTCGAAAGCTATGGCAAAGGCGGTATCGCGGGCACATCCGGCGAGCAAGAACATGTCGTCGCCTGCATCACCACGGTGTTCGGAGATCCGCTGCGTCAGCAAGTGGGCGGCGGCAAGGCCTGGATCTCGTCGGTCAGCAAGGTCGCCGCAGCCGGCACATCCATCGATATCCCGCTTGCCCACAAGGACGAGCTTTATATCCGTTCCCACTATGATGCCGTCACATTTTCGGTGCCGGATGGCCCGCGCCCCGATGAGCTTTTGATCTGCGTGGCCGTCGCATCGGGTCCGCGCGTGCATCAGCGCGTCGGGGGCAAATCCGTCGCCGACCTCAAGGCCGGTGTCTAGTTCGATCGAAATTGGCGAAGGACGAATTCCATGCCCCTGAACATCAAGGATCTCAAAATTACGTCGGCGGATTTCAAGCCGCTCGGGAAGTTGCGCGACGAGCATGCCGGCGACAAAGGCAATGTGTTGCCCAGGCTTACGGTCAGCGGCGTCCCCGCGGGCACGAAGGAACTCGCGGTCATCTGCCATGATCCCGACGCGCCCTTGCCCAACGGCTTCACCCATTGGGTCGTCTACGGCATCGATCCGTCGACCACCGATCTTTCGGACGCGCAGGAAAAGTTTCGCGTCGGGCCAAACGGCGCCGGCGGCAAGCAGTATTACGGGCCCCAGCCGCCTGCAGGCCATGGAGAACATCACTATTACTTCTGGGTCTATGCCCTGGACACCAAGGTCGAAGGGACGCCTACCAGGGAGGAGTTCCTGCAGAAATACGCCGGGAACATCATCGAGCAAAACCGGATCGTTGGCCTCTACGAAAACAAGTGAAATCCGCGACGCCGGCGACCGATAACTAAGAATAAAAATGGTCGCCAGCGCCGCGCAATGGGAGAATTTGGAAATGAAAGACAACAGCCCAGCACACCAGACCGTCTTCGAAGAGCTGGTCACGGCGACGAAGATCCTTCTGAACGAAGGCATCATGGATACGTTCGGGCACATCAGTGCCCGTGACCCCCAGGATCCCCAAAGCTTCTTCCTAGCGCAGAAGCTTGCTCCGAGTCTGATAACCGTCGACGACATCCAGCGTTTCAATCTCGACGGCGAGACGTCGGACAATCGCCCGTCCTATCTTGAGCGCTACATCCACAGCGAGATCTATAAGGCGCGGCCCGACGTTCAGTGTGTGCTCCACACCCATTCTCCGGCTGTCCTGCCGTACTGCTTCGTCGACACGCCGCTTCGGCCGGTCACCCACATGGGAGCTTTCATCGGCGAGAAAGTCCCGGTCTACGAGATTCGCGACAAGAATGGCGACGAGACGGATCTCTTCGGCGGCAGCCCCGGGATCTGCGCTGATATCGCCGAAAGTCTCGGCCACCAGACAGTGGTGCTCATGGCGCGGCATGGCGTCGTCAATGTCGGCAACTCCGTGCGTGAGGTCGTCTTCCGGGCGTTCTATCTCGAGCAGGAAGCGGCAGCGCTCACGGCCGGCCTGCGGATCGGCAACATCAAATATCTGTCGCCGGGCGAGATAAAGACGGCAGGAAAACTCGTCGGCGCCCAGATCGATCGAGGATGGAATCACTGGTCGCAGCGTCTGAGAGAGGCCGGCCTGGCCTAGTGCCGGCCGCCTTGAGGAATACCTAGTCCATCCGGCCCTGGCCGGGATGGTCCAGGCTCGGGTTTCAATAGTTCCCTGGCGCAGGAGCGCCGGACCAAGGCAATGAAACGCACCATGCCGCACGCGGAAAGTTACGACTACGTCATCGTTGGGGCCGGATCGGCCGGTTGCGTGCTCGCCAACCGGCTGAGCGCCGACCCCGGATGTTCGGTGCTGCTGCTCGAGGCCGGCGGCTGGGATCGCGACCCCATGATCCACATCCCGCTTGGCTGGGGCAAGATCCTGACCGAGCGACGTCACGACTGGATGTATTTCTGCGAACCGGAAGACAATGTCGGCGGACGCAGAGTCGAGTGCGCCCGCGGCAAGGTGATCGGCGGATCTTCGTCGACCAACGCCATGGCCTATGTGCGGGGAAATCGCGGCGATTACGACCGTTGGGCGGCCAGCGGGCTCCAAGACTGGTCGTACGACAAGGTGCTGCCCTATTTCCGCAAGCAGGAGAGCTGGGAAGGAGGCGCGAGCCACTTTCGCGGCGGCAATGGTCCGGTCAGCACCCAGTTCTGCCGTTACAAGGACCCGCTGATCGACGCGTTTGCGCAGGCCAGCGTGGAGGCAGGATATCCACAGACGGACGACTACAATGGTGAGCGGCAGGAAGGTTTCGGCCGCCTCCAGATGACAATCTCGAAAGGTCGGCGCAGCTCGACCGCGTCCGCCTATCTGCGGCCAGCCCTGAAGCGGCCCAATTTGACCGTGCTGACCGGAGCGACGGCGACGAAGATCACGCTGGAGGGCACACGCGCCACCGGGGTGGTTGTGAACCATGGCGGCGGCCAACGGTCGGTCGTCGCCCGCAAGGAAGTCCTGCTCTCGGGCGGCGTCATCAACACGCCGCAACTTCTGATGCTGTCCGGCATAGGGGCGCCAGAGGAACTCGCGACGCACGGTATCCAGACGCGGGTCAACCTGCCGGCGGTCGGCAAGAACCTGCAGGATCACGTCTCGGTCATTCTCATGTACCGGCGCCGGGGGCCGGGCGGCCCTTTCCTTCGCAACATGCGTGCCGACCGGATCGGGTTCGATTTCGCCAAGACCTACTTCACGGGACGAGGTTTCTCGGGAGATGTGCCCGGTGGGGTCGTCGCGTTCCTGAAAAGCGGCCCGGAGCGTCCGTTGCCGGATGTGCAACTGCTGTTCACGGCCGCCCCGCTCGCCGCGTGGCCGTATTTCGAGCCGTTCAAGGCGCCGTTTCCGGACGGGTTCGCCACACGGATCGTGGCGACGCAGCCTGAAAGCCGGGGCGCGGTGAAATTGGCCTCGGCCGATCCTCTCGCGGCGCCACTGATCCACCAGAATTTCCTCGCCTCGCCGAAGGACTGGGCCTCGCTTCGGGCCGGCTTCCGAGTGGCGAGGGACCTCGCGTCGCAACCCTCCATGCAGCCCTTCATCGAGGCGGAGTTTTTCCCTGGCCCGAAGTGCCAGAGCGACGACGAGATCGATGAACATATCCGCAAGACGTCCATCACCGTGCATCACCCGGCGGGAACCTGCCGGATGGGCGCCGACGCGGCCTCGGTCGTCGACCCGCAATTGCGGCTTCGTGGCGTCGACGGCCTGAGGGTGGTGGACGCTTCCGTCATGCCCGACCTGGTCTGCGGAAACATCAACGCGGCGGTGATCATGATTGCCGAGAAAGCCGCCGATCTCCTCGCGGCATCAAAAGCGGCAACGCAAAGCAGGGCAGCATAATGATCCAGCGTATCGCCATCATCGGTCTGGGTACGATGGGGCCTGGCATGGCCGCCCGGCTCGCCAGAGGCGGCCTGCAGGTCGTCGCCTACGACGTTGCCCCGGCTGCGATCGAGCGCGCGGGGTCCATGCTGGGCGTGGCCGAGAGCGTTCTCGACGCCCTGGGTATCGCGGCGCCACCGGCCGGCGCCGGAACGGTCCGCTTCACGGATGACATCGCAGACGCGGTATCGGGCGCCGACCTCGTCATCGAGAACGTTCCTGAAAACATTTCGATCAAGGCCGATGTCTATCGCACGATCGACAGCCTGATCGCATCGGACACGATCGTCGCGTCCGACACGTCGGGCATCCCGATCACCAAGCTGCAGGCGCACATCTCCCATCCCGAGCGGATGGTGGGCATGCACTGGTCGAACCCGCCGCACATCATCCCGATGATCGAGGTGATCGCAGGCGAAAAGACCGCGCCGCATATCGTGACGACGATTCGCGACCTGATCCGCTCGATCGGCCTCTTGCCGGTGGTGGTGAAGAAGGATGTTCCGGGCTTCGTCGAAAACCGCGTGCTCTATGCGTTGCTGCGCGAGGCGGTCGACCTTGTCGAGCGCGGTGTCATCGAGCCGGAAGATCTCGACACCTGCGTCTCGTGGGGCATCGGCTACAAGATCGCGGTCATCGGGCCGATGGCGCTGCTCGATATGGCGGGCCTCGATATCTACAAGTCCGTCTCGTCCTTCCTCAACGCCGATCTCTCCAATCGCGACGATGTCGCGCCGATGGTGCTGGAAAAGACGAACGCGTCGAAGCTCGGCATCAAATCGGGGGAGGGCATGTTCTGCTACACGCCCGAGCAGACAAAGGCGCTGCAAGGCGAACGGGCGCGCAAGCTCGTCGCGGTGCGTCGCATCCTGGAGGGCCGGGAGTAGCCATGACACATCGTGCTCACAAGGCCGGTCGGGTTGGGTACCGCATGGAGGGCCAAGCCATGCGTGTTGAAACCATCCGGGCAGCCGGTGGCCGGCCGGCCCATATACGTCACGACGACCTGATCTCCGCCAAGGGCGTTTCGGTGGTCATGGCCAAGCAATTGGTTCTGCAGAACATCGATCTTTCGGTACCGAAGGGATCGTTTGTTTCTCTCATTGGTCCTTCCGGCTGCGGCAAGAGCACCTTGCTGAAGGTTCTGGCCGGACTTGTAAATCCGACAAGCGGCAGCGTTTCGATCGCCGGGCTTTCGCCGGTCGAGGCGGCGCGCAAACGCATGATCGGCCTCGTCTTCCAGGACGCCAACCTTTTGCCGTGGAAGAACGCCGTCGACAACGCTTCCATGCTGCTAGGTATCGCCGACAAGTCGCTTTCGCGCGCGCAACTACGGACGCGCGGACAGGAGATGCTTGAGCTGGTGGGCCTGGGCGACAGCGCCCACAAGCGTCCGAACGAATTGTCAGGCGGCATGCGCCAGCGCGTCGCTATCGCGCGGGCGCTGGCGCTCGATCCGGCGGTGCTGCTGATGGACGAGCCGTTCGGCGCGCTCGACGCCATTACCCGCGACCAGATGGGTCAGTCGCTGCTGGAGATCTGGCAGCGCACCGGCAAGACCATCGTTCTTGTCACCCACTCCATCGACGAGGCCATTCATTTGTCTCGCCATGTTCATGTGCTGGGGATCAAGCCGGGCCGGATCACCGAAAGCCTCGACATTGGCCTGCCCTATCCGCGCGATCTGTCGGTGACGGAAGATCCGGAGTTCGTCAGGCTGGTGGTTCAACTGCGCACCATGCTGCGCGCCAGCCACCAACCGGGAGGCGTGTCATGAGCGATCAACCCATCACCAATCCCTCCGACTCGCGGTTTGCCTCGAGTTGGGTGGCCGCGACCGGCAGCTGGCTGCCGGCGGTCATACTTTTGCTGGCGACGATCGTCGTATGGGAAGCCGTGGTGCGGATTTTCGCTATCTCCGCCTTCATCATTCCCGCTCCGTCCGAAATCGCGCAATCGCTGGTCGCGCAATGGGCAACGCTGATGCAGGCGACGCTGGTGACGGCAGGCGAGATCCTGTTCGGGTTCCTTGTCTCCGTCGTGGTCGGCGTCGCCATTGCGCTGGTCATCGTGCGCTTCGACTGGCTGGGGCGAGCGCTTTATCCGCTGGTGGTGTTGTTCCAGAACGTGCCGAAGGTGGCGCTGGCGCCGATCTTCATTCTCTGGTTCGGCTATGGGCTCGCGCCCAAGATCGGCCTGATCCTGGTCATCGCCTTCTTCCCGGTGACATTGTCGATGCTGGCCGGCATGCAGTCGGTCGATCGCTCGCTGCTGTCGCTGATGAACTCGGTCGGCGCCAGCCCGACGCAGATCCTGTTCAGGATCCGCGTTCCGCATTCGCTGCCGAACCTGATGGCGGGAACCAAGATCGCGGCCACGCTGAGCGTGATCGGCGCCATCGTCGGCGAATTCGCCGGTGCCTCGGACGGCTTAGGCTACGTCATCCAGTTCGCCTCGACCCAGCTCGACACGGCGCTGGTCTTCGCGGCGCTGCTGCTCGTCTCCGTGCTCGGCATCGCCTTCTACTACGCCGCCGAAATCCTCGAACGCATCGTGGTGCCATGGGCACCGAAATTCAGCCAGGCCTAGGCCTCTCGATCAACCACCGTCAATAAAAGGGAACAAAAATGCTGAGCTCACTTATCAAGGTAGCCACGCTTGCGGCCTTTGCCGGCGCGCTTGGCTTCTCGAACGCGACGCTGGCGGCTGACAAGATCACCGTCCAACTCGATTGGGTGGTGCGCGGCAACCATGCCATGTTCTTCGTCGGCAAGGAAAAAGGCTTCTTCGCCAAGAACGACATCGACGTTGCCGAAATCCGCAAGGGTTCGGGTTCGCCGGATGCCATGCGGCTGGTGGGCAACGGGAACGCGGATTTCGGTTTCGGCGATCTTCCCACGCTCGCCGTGGCCCGCTCGCAGAGCGTTCCGGTGGTGGCGGTGGCAGCCGTCAACCAGCACTCGCCGCTGGCAATCATGTCGCTCGCCAAGACGGTGAAGCTCACCAAGCCGGCCGATCTCAAGGGCCTGACCATCGGCATTCATCCAGCGGGCTCGACCTACATCTTCTTCAAGGGCTTCCTGGCGGCCAACGGCCTGACCGAAAAGGACATGACGCTGAACAGCGTCTCGCCGCCCTATGAAAGCTATCTGCTTCTCGGCCGGGTTCAGACGGTGGTCGGCTATGTCGACGCCGAGGTTCCCGAACTGGAAGCCAAGGCGGGCGGTCCCGGTTCGCTCAGCATCATGATGGGCGCCGACCATGGCTGGAAGGCTTATGGCTCCGGCCTGTTCACCTCGGAGACAATGATCAAGGACAAGCCGGACGTCGTCGCCCGTTTCGTCAAGGCCTACAGGGAAGCCTTCGATTATGTCGTCGCCCATCCGGAAGAAGCCGCCGAGATCACCGCGAAGGCCGCACCCGGTTACGCGGACAAGAAGGATGTGCTGCTGGCCCAGATCAACGCCGACGTCGCCTCAACCTTCACCAGCCCCGACACCAAGGACCACGGCCTCGGCTGGATGACGAAGACGCAGTGGGAGGAAACGCTGAAGACGCTCACCGACCAGGGCGTGCTCAAAGCTGCGCTGTCGGCCGACGACGTCTTCACCGACAAGTTCCTGGAGGAATAGGGCACGATGGCCCGGACGGACCGATCAATGAGCGCCTACCGGCATGCCAGGCTGTCCTGCTCCATGCCGCAGGACACCTCGCGCTCGCCTTTGGCGGCGTCGGTTCGGTCGAGCGCGATCTGCCCGCGCGTGGCATATGCGCGACCCGCGAGGCCACACCACAGGCGCTCGACCGGCAGGTTTTCGCGCTTGTCGTTGAGGATGGTGAAGGTGCCGGTCTTGGGATCGAACCAGAGTTCGACACGAGCGCTCATGCCCGGCTCTATCGTCGCTATCCCTTCTGAATACCAGTGGGCGAAGTCGGCGTTGCAGGACACACCTTCCTTGCCGGCATTCGAAATCGTCAACGGCACCATATCGAGCCCGTCGGTGCCCTTGCGGACGATCACATGGTGCAACTCAACCGCGTTGGCAAGCGATGTGAACGCCAACATCACGGGGAGGACATAACGGATTTTCACTTTGCCTGAGCTCCATGGGTAGCTTTCTCAGGCAGTCTATCTCGCTTGTGCGCAATAACAATAAAAATATTGATTGGAAATCAAACAGAGAGGGTAACATGTTAAAGATCCTGAAGGGTAGCGTAAGTGCATTAATACTGTCTGGTATCTTGACGGGCGGCGCGCTTGCCGGCGAAGTCAAGTCGATCGCCATCCTCACGCCTGAAGAAGGCACGGACTATGGCTGGAACCAGCAAGGCATCGACGCCGCCAAGGCAGCCGGCAAGGCAGCCGGCGTCGAGGTGGTCGTGGCGCAGGGCCTCGGCTATGGCGATGTCCGTCCGACGCTGCGCGAGCTCGCGTCCGACGGCGCCAGCCTGCTGATCGCGCATGCCAGCGGCTACAACACCTCGGCACCCGAGATCGCCAAGGAACTGAAGGTTCCGGTAGCGATCGTCGATACGCCGAACGGGCTGGAGAAAGGCCTCGTCGCCGACTACACGCTGAGCGGCCACCAGGGCGCCTATCTGGCCGGCCGTCTCGCCGCCAAGATGTCGCGCTCGAAGTCGGTCGGCATCGTCGTCTCCGGTGAACCGCCATCGTGGAACTCGCAATCGGCGGCGTTCGCGCAAGGGGTGAAGGCGGAGAACCCGGACGTCAAGATCACCTATGCGGTGATCGGGCCGGCCGCCTACAGTGACGCTGCCGGCGGCAAGCGCGTCACCGAAAGCGTTATCGCCTCGGGCGCCGACATCATTTTCGGCCAGGGCAACGGCTCCAGCTTCGGTATGCTGCAGGCAGTCGAGACGACAAAGGCCGCCGATGGCGGCAAGGTCTATTTCATCGACGTCATCGGCGACAAGTCGCCAATCGACAAGGGCTTCCTGCTGTCGTCGGTGGTGTGGAACATCGAACCGGTCTACGCGGCGATGATCGCCGACCTGAAGGCCGACACGTTTGGTACCAAGCATTATTCGATCGGCCTCAAGGACGATTCCGTGCAGTTGCTGAAGACCGCCGCCATCCCCGACAACGTCTGGAGCGAAATCCAGGCGCTGCGCGAGGACGTCATTTCCGGCAAGATCAAGGTCGAGCCAGTCTATGACGCGGCCGCCGTCAGGGCACTGATGACAAGCGTCGCCCAGTAAGGCGATCAGAAGTCGGCTGCCGGAGGGGCGATCGGTTCGCCCCTCCGGATATTTCCCGTTTTCCAGTGCTGGGCTTTCATGAGCAGTCTTTCTTCATCGCCCGTCGATAGCCGCGACATCGTCGCGCTCGAAGGCGTGACCAAACGCTTTCCCGGCATCGTCGCCAATGACAGCGTCGACCTGTCGATCCATCCTGGCGAGGTGCATGTACTGCTTGGTGAGAACGGCGCGGGAAAATCCACCTTGATCGGCATGCTGTCGGGCCTGCAGCAGCCGGACGAGGGGCGCATACTTGTCGACGGCAAGCCGACGCCGATCACCTCGCCGCGCCATGCGCTGGCGCTTGGCATCGGAACGGTGTTCCAGCACATGATGCTGGTGCCCACCCTGACGGTCGCCGAGAACCTGCTTCTTGGCGGGCCCTGGTGGCAGCGCCCGAGGACCGAAGAGCTTGCGGCCCGCGTGGCCGAGATCACTGGCAGCCTCGGCATCACAGTAAAACTGCATGCCAAGGTTTCGGAACTCTCGCTCGGTGAGCAGCAGCAAGTCGAAATCCTACGCGCCATGGTGCGCAACAGCCGGCTGCTGATCCTCGACGAATCCACCTCGATGCTGACGCCGAAGGGCATCGAGGAACTTGGCGCGCTGATGCGGCGCCTCGTCGAACAGGGATTGGCGATCGTCTTCATCACCCACAAGCTCAAGGAGGCGGCCGCCTTCGGCGACCGCATCTCGGTTCTCAAGCTCGGCCGCAAGGTGGGCGAGATCCCGCCCGAGCGGTTTCGCGCACTCGGCGAGCAGGAGATTATTTCCGAGATCGTGGAGTTGATGTTCGGCAAGCAGAAGGACGATCCCGAAGCGGTCGAACGTCCGGCCCGCGCGGTCGATGCCAGTGCCGCGCCTCTGCTTCAGGTCGCGGATCTCACGGTCGCGCCGACCGACAATGCACCCGGCCTGTCGTCGATCTCCTTCGACATCCGTCCGGGCGAGATCCTCGGCATCGCGGGCATTGATGGCAACGGCCAGAAACAACTGGCGGAGGCCTTGGCCGGTCAACGGGCGGCGACCAGCGGCTCGGTCCGGCTGGAGGGCACCGCCATCGAAGCGCTGAGCGTCGGCGAACGCCGCCACCGCGGTCTTCGCTATTTGACCGATGACCGGCTGGGCGAGGGCACCGTCGGCACGTTCCCGGTCTCCATAAATTTCTTCCTGAAGCAGGTCGGGGCGGCGCCCTTCTGGCGCGGCGGCGTCGAGCAGCGCGCCGAGATCGACAGGCGTGCCGCCGAGCTCGTGCGCGAATACGATGTGCGCACGCCAAGCTTGAAGACGCCCGTTGCCCGGCTCTCCGGCGGCAACATCCAGAAGGTGCTGCTGGCGCGGGAACTGGCCGAAGGCGCCAAGGTGGTGATCTTCAACAAGCCGACCTATGGGCTCGATCTCGCCAACACGCTGGCCTCGCGCCAGCGCATCCGCGACACGGCGGCACGCGGCCTCGCAGTACTCTTGATCTCCACCGACCTCGAGGAACTGCTCAGCATGTGCGACCGTATCGCCGTCATTGCCAATGGTGCGCTGGTCGGCACCGTCGCCAACGCCGACGATGCCCGGACCAGGGTCGGTCGCCTGATGATCGGACTTGCCGCATGAGCATCGACACCGCACCCGCCGCCGGCGCCACCGCACTCGATGCCACGAGCGCAGCCGCCACGCGGCGCGACATAGTGCACCGGCTGCTGATGACGCTTGGGCCGATCCTTGCCGCCCTCGTCATCGCCGGCTGCATCCTGCTTGCCGTCGGCGTCGACCCCCTCGCTTATTATGGCTATGTGCTGGAGAAGGGCCTCTTCTCGCCGCTCGGCATCCAGCAGACGCTGACGCGCATGGCGCCACTGCTGTTTCTCGCCGCCGGCCTGATCGTTGCCTTTCGCGCCGGCATGTGGAACCTCGGCGGCGACGGTCAGTTCCTGCTCGGCGCCGTCACGGCGGCGGCCAGCGCTCCCGTGCTGGTGCAGGTCATGCCAGCCTGGCTGGCGTTGTTCTGCGCGTTCCTGATTGCCATGCTGGTGGCCATGATCTGGTCGCTGGTGCCGGCGCTGCTGCGCGCCTATCAGGGTGTCAACGAGATCATCACCACGCTGATGATGACGTTCCTCGGCACGTCGCTCGCCAATGTGCTGGTCAAGCTGGTGTTTCGCGATCCCGGCACGACCGTGCCGCAGACCCGCACGCTGCCGGTGGAGGACCGGCTACCGCGCCTGTTCGAAACCACCATCACCAGTGGCCTGCTGCTCGGCCTGGCGGCAATCATCATCGTGCATCTTGTGATGACGCGTACGGCATTCGGGCTGAAATTGCGGATCGTCGGCGCCAATCCGCGTGCGGCGGTTCATGCGGGGCTGGGCGTGCCCGGCCTGACGATTGCCGTCTTTGCCATTTCCGCCGGGCTCGCCGGCCTTGCCGGCGCTGTCGACATCATCGGCGTGCAAGGCAATGTTCGCGCCGACTGGAATCCAGCCTATGGGCTGGCGGTCATTCCGGCCGTGTTTCTCGCCCGCATGAACGGCTTTGCCGCGATCGGCTTCGTGTTCCTGCTCTCCGTATTATCGATCGGCGGCGAGAGCGCGGCGCGGCGGCTTGGCGTGCCCAATCACTTCACGCTGGTGCTGGTCTCCATCGTGCTGATCGTGCTCGCCTTGGCCGAATATGTCGACCACCGTTATCATCAGTCGAGAAAGGCGTAGGGCATGACCGGGCTCTTCAGCGAAGTCTTTCTCAGCGCATTGCTGTTTGGCGCCGTCACCGCCGCCATTCCGCTGCTGCTTGCCGGGCTCGGCGAACAGATGTCGGAAAAGGCCGGCGTGCTCAACATCGGCATCGAGGGCATGATGCTGGCCGGCGCTTATCTCGGCTTCGTCGGCGCATTCTATTCGGGATCGCTGTGGCTAGGCTTTCTCACCGGCGCTGCGGGCGGCGTCGCGGTGGCGCTGATCATGGCGCTGCTTTGCGTGCGCATCGGGCTGAACCAGATCGTCATCGGCATCGCGCTGACGCTTGGTCTCGAAGGCCTGACGGCGCTGCTCCATCATTTCCAGTTTTCGCGCAGCTATCCCCGCCTGCCGGCGGCGGACGCAACCGTCATTCCGCTGCTGTCGGACATTCCGGTGATCGGCCCGGCCTTCTTCAGGCATCACTTGATCGTCTATCTGGCGGTCGCCCTGGTGTTCGCCATGAGCCACCTCTACCGCCGCACGCAGCTCGGCCTCAACCTGCAGGCAGCGGGCGACAAGCCGGCCGCGCTCGATGTCGCCGGCATCGACGTCATCAGGACCCGTACCATCGCGGTGCTGACGACCGGCGCGCTGGCTGGGCTTGGGGGTGCCTATCTCGCCAATGTCGGAGCGGGCCTGTTCATTCCGTTCATCACCAATGGCGCCGGCTTTCTCGGCATCGTGCTGGCCATGCTGGCGCGGGGACGGCCGATCTGGGTGCTGTTCGGCGCTCTTCTGTTCGGCGTGTGCCTGTCGCTGACGACGGCCATGCAGGTGGCGGGCATCAACATACCGACCGATGTCATCCAGATGCTGCCGTTCCTGGCGGTGATGATCATGCTGGTGCTGTTCGGGCGGCGGGCCAGCCTGCCGGCGGCACTGGGCATTCCATACGAGCGCGGGGCGCGCTGAGAAAAACCAGACGCGCGGATGGAACCCGCGCCGGAAAAGGAGGCAACAATGTCGGATACCAAGGTCTACCTGCTCGACGGCGGCTCACTTGTCCTCGACGGCTATCATGTGTTCTGGAACCGTGGCCCAGGCGGCGAAGTGCGCTTCCCCGTCTATTCGATCCTGATCGAGCATGCCGAGGGCCGCTTCCTCATCGATACCGGCTATGACTACGACCACGTCATGAAGGTGCTGCCCTTCGAGAAGCCGATCCAGGAAAAGCACCAGACCATTCCCGGCGCGCTGGCGCTGCTCGGGCTGGAGCCGAAGGACATCGACGTCGTCGTCAACTCGCACTTCCATTTCGACCATTGCGGCGGCAACAAGTATTTTCCGCATGCCAAGAAGATCTGCCACCGTTCGGAGGTGCCGCAAGCCTGCAATCCGCAGCCCTTCGAACATCTCGGTTATTCGGACCTGAGCTTCTCGGCGGAAGCGGCGGAGGCACGTGGCGCGACCGCGCAACTGCTGGCAGGCACGACACGGGCCAACTCGACTTTCGAGGGCATCGAAGGTGACATCGAACTGGCAAAAGGCGTGAAACTGATCTCCACCCCCGGCCACTCGATCGGCCATTACAGCCTTCTGGTCGAGTTTCCCAAGCGCAAGCCGATCATGTTCACGATCGACGCCGCCTACACGCAGAAGAGCCTGGAAACGCTTTGCCAGGCCGCCTTCCATATCGACCCGGTCGCGGGCGTCAATTCGATGCGCAGGGTGAAGAAACTTGCCGAGGATCACGGCGCCGAGCTGATGTACTCGCACGACATGGACAACTTCAAGACCTACAAAACCGGCACACAGTTCTACGGCTGATCGCCGCCAATCCGGAGACCAAGACCATGCGCTATCCCGATCACGCGGATCCGGTCCTCACGCTGACGGCGGGGCCAGTCAATGCCTATGCCGAGGTGCTGCGGGGCCTCGGCCGCACGGTGCTCTACGACTATGACCCGGCCTTCCAGCTCTTCTACGAGAAGGTCGTCGACAAGGTTCAAAAAGCGATGCGGCTTTCCAACAAGCCAGTCATCCTGCACGGAGAGCCGGTGCTGGGTCTCGAGGCGGCAGCGGCGTCGCTGATCACATCGGACGACGTCGTGCTCAACCTTGCCTCGGGCGTCTACGGCAAGGGGTTCGGCTATTGGGCGAAGCGCTATTCACCGCATCTCCTCGAAATCGAAGTGCCCTACAATGAGGCGATCGACCCGCAGGCGGTTGCCGCCATGCTGAAGACGCATCCGGAAATCACTGTCGTCTCCGTCTGCCATCACGACACGCCGTCGGGCACCATCAACTCGATCGATGCCATCGGCGCGCTGGTGTCGGCGCATGGCGGTTACCTGATCGTCGATGCCGTCTCGTCTTTCGGTGGCATGAAGACGCATCCGGACGACTGCAAGGCCGACATCTATGTGACCGGCCCGGGCAAATGTCTTGGCGCGCCGCCAGCGCTTACGATCATGGGGGTCAGCGACCGCGCCTGGGCCAAGATGAAGGCCAACAAGGCGGCGCCCCGGGCCTCGATGCTGAGCATCGTCGACTGGGAGAACGCCTGGTCTCGCGACAAGCCATTCCCCTTCACGCCCTCGGTGGCCGAAGTGAACGGCCTCGATGTGGCACTCGATCTCTATCTCAACGAGGGGCCGGAAGCGGTTTGGGCGCGCCTGCACTGACGGCCAAGGCCATGCGGGCAGGCGTCGTCGCCATGGGCCTGTCGATCTGGGCCGCCAGCGATGCAATCGCCTCGCCGAGCACCACGGCCGTTCGCACACCCGACGGTGTCGACGAGAAAGCACTTCGCCAGGCAGCGCGCGCCCGCTACGGCGTGGTGTTTTCGTCGGGTCGCGGTGAAACTTTGGGGAAGCTTACACGCATCGGCCATATGGGCCCGACGGCACAGCCGATCTATGCGATCGCGGCGCTGACGGCGCTTGGCGGCGCCATGAACGCGGCTGGCCAGAAGCTTGCGGTCGGCAAGGGCATCGACGCGGCGCTGGCGGTGATCGACGCCGACGCCTGAACAGACATCAACAGACTGCGCATCGAGGGAGAAATTTCATGACTGAACGGCTTGCGGGAAAGACGGCGCTGGTGACGGGGGCGGCACAGGGCATCGGCAAGGCGATCGCGGCGCGGCTGGCGGCCGACGGCGCGACCGTCATCGTCAGCGACATCAATGCCGAGGGTGCCAAGGCCGCGGCCGCCGAAATCGGCGGCAAGGCGAAGGCGATCGCAGCCGATATCGCCGATCCGGCTTCGGTGAAAGCGCTGTTTGGCGAGATACAGGCACTCACCGGCGGCGTCGATATCCTGGTCAACAATGCCAGCATCGTGCCGTTCGTCGCCTGGGACGATGTCGACCTCGACCATTGGCGCAAGATCATCGACGTCAACCTGACGGGGACCTTCATCGTCACCCGCGCGGCGACCGACCAGATGCGGGCGGCGAGCAAGGCCGGACGCGTGATCAGCATCGCCTCCAACACCTTCTTTGCCGGCACGCCGAACATGGCGGCCTATGTCGCGGCCAAGGGCGGCGTCATTGGCTTCACCCGGGCGCTGGCCACCGAGCTTGGCAAGTATAACATCACGGCCAATGCGGTGACGCCCGGCCTGATCGAGAGCGATGGCGTCAAGGCAAGCCCGCACAACGAGGCGTTCGGCTTCGTCGAGATGCTCCAGGCGATGAAGGGCAAGGGCCAGCCCGAACATATTGCCGATGTCGTGTCGTTCCTGGCCAGCGACGACGCCCGCTGGATCACCGGCCAGACGCTGAATGTCGACGCCGGGATGATCAGGCACTAAGGGCAATCGTCAAGTCCGGCGCCCTGCCGGCCCGATCGCCGGCCATCGAAACGTCTGGCTTTTCGCTGGCCTCCAGCCTCCCGGCTAGGTCAGCGTGTTCGCAAAGCCTGGCGTCTACCGGCGGCATTATCGGGGTGCACCTCGATAACGCCGCCGGGACTTATTAGCGGCTCGCGGTTGCGAGCGATGCATCCGGCCGCTATGCCGGGCCGGGATTTCTTGACGAGAAGGCAGAGCTGATGAAAGTCGTTTCCACGTCCAAGTCGCATGGCGGCGTGCAAGGTGTTTATTCACACGCTTCCGAAGCCTGCGCCTGCGACATGACCTTTGCCGTCTTCGTGCCGCCGCAGGCCAAGGATGGGCCACTGCCGGTGCTCTGGTATCTGTCGGGCCTCACCTGCACTCATGCCAATGTCATGGACAAGGGCGAATACCGGCGTCTGGCAGCCGAGCTCGGCCTGATCGTGGTCTGCCCCGACACAAGCCCACGCGGCGAGGGTGTGGCCGACGAAAAGGATAATTGGCAGTTCGGCTCGGGCGCCGGCTTCTATCTCGACGCGACGCAGCAGCCCTTCGCCAGGAACTACCGGATGCACTCCTATATCGTCGACGAGCTGCCGGCCCTGATCGCCAGCCAGTTCCCCGCCGATATGGAGCGCCAGTCGATTTTTGGCCACTCCATGGGCGGGCATGGCGCGCTGACCATCGCGCTGAAGAACTCCGAGCACTTCAGAAGTTGCTCGGCGTTCGCACCGATCGTTCAGCCGATGACGGCAGACTGGTCGCGGCCGGCTCTGGAAAAATATCTCGGCAAGGACGAGAAATCCTGGCGCGCCTACGATACAACAGCGCTGATCGAAGACGGGCACCGCTTCGGCGAATTCCTGGTCGATCAGGGCACCGCCGATGGCTTCCTCAAGGACGGCCTGCGGCCATGGCTTCTCGAAGACGCCTGCAAGAAGTCCGGCATCGCGCTCACCTTGCGCATGCAGGAAGGCTACGATCACTCCTATAATTTCATCTCGACCTTCATGGACGACCATTTGAAGTGGCACGCCGCGCGCCTGGCCAAGTAGGAGCACGCCAGGGGCCACTCACTCCGTGAGGATCGGGTTCGGGTCCGGCAAGGCCATCCCATAGGCGGTGTCGGCCGCGCCTTCGGCTATGTCACTGGCGCAGGATCCGCAGGTCAAGAGCCTGAGCACACTGATGCTGACGCGGCGGCGCGGAAATCGGCCGCGAACTCGATCGTTACGCGCTCAAACGGGTATGGCTGCGTGGATAGCAAACCGAGCCAAGGTTCTCGGGCGCCGGAGCCCATTGGTATCTGAAATTATTCTAGAAATTGGTAGCGGGAGAGGGACTTGAACCCCCGACCCCAGGATTATGATTCCCGTGCTCTAACCAACTGAGCTACCCCGCCAGGGCGGCGACAGGCCCGAAATCCACCTTAAATCGAAAGGCATTTCGAGGCGTTCGCCAAGGTCGCGCGGATATAAGGTTGGGAGGGCGAGCCTGTCAAGCTTCGATGCATTCGATATCAGGGCTATTCTCGATGGGGAAAAGCTTTGCCGCACGAACAGCTGGTTGGTGCCGCCGGGGTTGAGTTCGACGGGGCACGTCGCTATGTCTCGGCCACGAGTTTTTAGAGTTTGAAACAGATGAAGCCGCGCATTGCAGTCCTCGGTTGCGGATACTGGGGCTCCAACCACATCCGCACCCTCAAGGCGCTCGGCGCATTGCACGCGGTTTCCGACACCAATCGGGCTCGCGCCGAAGGTTTCGCCAGCGAACAGGACTGCCTGGCGATCGAGCCGGACCAACTGTTCGTCCGCGATGACATCGACGCCATCATCATGGCCTTGCCGCCGCAGTTCCATGCCGATCTTGCCGTGCGCGCCGTCGAGAACGGCAAGGACGTGCTGGTGGAAAAGCCGATCGCGCTGACGGTGGCCGATGCCGAGCGCTCGGTGCAGGCGGCCAAGGACAATAGCCGCGTGTTCATGGTCGGCCATGTCCTGCGTTTCCATCCCGCCTTCGAGACGTTGAAAGGGCTGATCGACAAGGGCGAGCTCGGCGAGGTCCGCTACATCCATTCGCACCGGCTGGGGCTCGGCAAGTTCCATACCGAGAACGATGCGCTATGGGACCTGGCGCCGCACGATCTGTCGATGATCCTGGCCATCACCGGCACCGAGCCGATCGAGGTGCGCGGCGAGGGAGCGGCACTCCTCGACAATCTCAGCGATTTCGCGCATCTGCACATGCGCTTTCCCAACGGACTGCGCAGCCATCTTTTCACATCGCGGCTCAACCCCTATCGCGAGCGGCGGCTGACCGTGGTCGGAACCAAGGCGATGGCGGTGTTCGACGATGTCGAGCCATGGGAGCGCAAGCTTGCGGTCTACCGCCACGCCGTGTGGCAGGACAGCGGCCAGTGGGCATTCACCACCAATGAGCCGTCCTATGTCGCGGTTGCCCAGGGCATGCCGCTGACGCGCGAACTGGAGCACTTCATCCACTGCATCGAAACGCGCGCCGAACCGCGCACCAGCGGCGAGGAAGCGATCAGGGTGCTGCGCATCCTGACGGCCGGCACCGTCACCCACACCAAATCCACGGCCTGAGGGAAGGCTACGCCGCACTCCTGGTACGATGGGCAGGGGAGAGCTACTCGGCGGGAACTTGCGCCGGCTTCGCGGCCAGCCGGCTCAGCATCGCTTCGGCTTCGGCGCCGCGCTCGGAGCGCACGATGAAGCCGCCGCCGAAGACACGGGCCTCGTTGCCGTCGTCGGAATAGAGCACGCAGGCCTGTCCAGGCGCGATGCCGGATTCACCGTCGGCCAGTTCGACCGAGGCTACACCTGCCTCGTGACGCAGCACGGCCGGCCGTGGCGGCCTGGTCGAGCGCACCTTGGCGAACAGCTCGATGCCGCCGGCGGGCACATCGGCGAGGCCTCCGTCTCCCAGCCAGTTCATGTTGCGCAGATAGATCTTGTGCGTCTCCAGCGCCTCGCGCGGGCCGACCACGACACGGGCGCGCTCGGCGTCGAGATGGACGACATAGAGCGGCTCGCCGGACGCGATGCCGATGCCACGGCGCTGGCCGATCGTGTAGCGCAGAATGCCCTCGTGGCGACCGAGCACGCGGCCGTCGATATGAACGATGTCGCCTGGGTTGGCGGCAGTCGGCTTCAGCTTGGCGATGATGTCGGAATATTTGCCTTGCGGCACGAAGCAGATGTCCTGGCTGTCCTGCTTGGCGGCCACCGTCAGCCCCATCTCCTCGGCGATGGCGCGAACCTGGGGCTTCGACAGGCCGCCGAGCGGAAAGCGCAGGTAGTCGATCTGCGCCTGCGTGGTGGCGAACAGGAAGTAGCTCTGGTCGCGGTCGGCATCGACCGGCCGGTAAAGCGCCCGGTGGGCGCCATTGGCGCCGGAGCGGATGTAGTGGCCGGTGGCCAGCGCGTCGGCGCCGAGATCCTTGGCCGTGGCCAGGAGATCGGCGAACTTGACCGTCTGGTTGCAGGAAACGCAAGGAATGGGGGTTTCGCCGGCGACGTAGCTCTCGGCGAAGGGATCGATGACCGCCTTGCGGAACCGCTCCTCGTAATCGAGCACATAATGGGGAATACCTAGCGTCTCGGAAACGCGACGGGCATCGTCGATGTCCTGGCCGGCGCAGCATGAGCCGGCCCGATGCGTTGCCGCACCATGATCATAGAGTTGCAAGGTGACGCCGACGACATCGTAGCCCTCGCGCTTCAACAAGCCGGCGACCACTGATGAATCGACGCCGCCCGACATGGCGACGACGACGCGGGTCTCTTCGGGGCGTCTGGGGAGGTCGAGACTGTTCATGGTGCTTTCATTTCGCGGCGGCTCAATGCCAATGTCGAGAATATAGGTCAAGCTTTCATGCGGCGCCAGCTTGCAGGACGACCTCGGCGTGGCGGACGCTGCGAACGGGCACATTTCTCCCGGCTAAAACGGGGCTTCCGACCGTATATTTCAAATGCCCGCTAAAAGACTAACGCGGCGTTCACGATCCTTACCTAGTCATTAGGGTCTGCTTAGGCAATTTTTAAAGCTGTGGCGGTAACGTGGCGGGGATTGGGTCTTTGAGTTTTTTGTAGAGAGTACGATGACCGATCTGGTTAGACCTAGAGTCAAATATGTTATCGGGCCTGACGGCAGCCCTCTCACGATTGCCGATCTGCCGCCGACGAACACGCGTCGCTGGGTTATCCGGCGCAAGGCGGAGGTGGTTGCAGCAGTGCGCGGCGGGCTTTTGAGCCTTGAAGAGGCATGCCAGCGCTACAAGCTGACCACGGAGGAATTCCTGTCCTGGCAAGCGTCGATCGACGAATATGGCCTTGCCGGGTTGCGCACCACGCGTATCCAGCAATACCGGCACTAGGCCGGTCTCACCACAAGCAAGGGCGCGGCATGCCGCGCCCTTTGCTTTCAGTGTCGCCGCTCAGACCGTCAGCGCTACCTTGCCGATCGGCTTGGTTGCGAGAAAGGCGTCGGCGGCTCCCGCCTGGTCGAGTGGAAAAGTCCTGGCCACATGGACGGCAGGCTTTTGCGCGTCGATCAACCCGGCGAGCGCGAGCAGGCCCTCGCGGTCGGGCACCACCGACATGCGCTCGACCCTGATATTGCGCGAACTGGCGTAGGCGCGCTGCGCAAAGGCTGGCTGCGCAATGGCGCGCTTGCCACGCGTCGAACATGAACTGACCGAACTCGGCCATAACCTGGCCGGACTGCTTGCCCAGATCAGATCACGGGCGGAGCAGCTGCGCCTGATATTGGGGATGCCCGGGCGAGGGCCAGCGCCAAAAAGGAGGATTGGGCGGCGTAGGTCTTGCGTGCCAGCAGCGCTTCCGCGGCAGCTTGCTGTTGCCGGTTCGAGCTGTCGCCTGACAGGGCGCGCGCTTGTGCGCCAAATAGCGCCGATGTCGGCCGACTCAGCCGATCATGGCGCTGCGGCCGCCAGTTTCGGTCTCGCGAACCTTGGTATCGCGCGATTCCAGCATCTCAGCCTTGGAAAGCTCCGCTTCAGCTTCGCCGAGTAATGATTCGGCGGCGCTTCGCTGCTGGGCGAGGTCGCCTTGCGAGTTCCTGAGATTGTCGCGGCGCAGGCGCGCCGCCTTGGCGAAGGTCGGATAGGCGAAATGATTGATATCTGTGATGCCGGCTTTCTTTTCCTCGGCGGTGATCTGAAGCTCCAATTCGACGGCCATGCGCTCGAACTCGGCGATCATCGTGTCGAGCTGCAGCAGCTGGCGCCGCTTCTCATTCACCTGAAATTGCTTCAGCCGAACGAGGTTTTCACGTGACTTCATGATTCGGTACTCCCGGAAACGCACACCCGCACATATCGTCCAAACCACCTGGAAAGGTCCAAGCGCTGCCCGTATCCACCGGCTTTCCCCGCACTATGGGAAACAAAACCCTAAAGTTTTTTGCCGACGGTAACCATTCGTTTACGGGCATTGTTAATCATACGGGTCAGGGCTTAAGGCCGGGTAAAAATTCCGGCCGCCGAAGCGAAGCCGCGTCGATGAGGCCCTGGAGTCACTTAGTCCGGGTTATTAATGTGTTGCATTAGGAATTTTGGTCTGTGATTCGTCATTAGATTCAAGAGGGTGTAGAAAGAGGTTAAAAAATCTGATACCGTATTGGACGGGAAATTAGGTTTTGTTAACCATTCGATGGCAGCCTCTGCACAAGGCAACCACTGCTCCGGGACAGGACGGTCGTGAAATGGTCCGGCGGCAGAAAAGGGGAATGAAATGCGTGTTCTGCTGATAGAAGATGACAGTGCAACCGCACAAAGCATCGAGCTGATGCTGAAATCGGAAAGTTTCAACGTCTATACGACAGACCTCGGCGAAGAGGGTGTCGATCTGGGCAAGCTCTACGACTACGACATCATCCTTCTCGATCTCAACCTGCCGGACATGTCCGGCTACGAGGTCTTGAGAACGCTTCGCCTCTCCAAGGTAAAGACGCCCATCCTCATCCTCTCCGGCATGGCCGGCATCGAGGACAAGGTACGCGGCCTCGGCTTCGGCGCCGACGACTACATGACCAAGCCGTTCCACAAGGACGAGCTGGTGGCGCGCATCCACGCCATCGTGCGCCGCTCGAAGGGACACGCCCAGTCGGTCATCACCACCGGTGACCTGGTGGTCAACCTCGACGCCAAGACCGTCGAAGTCGGCGGCCAGCGCGTGCACCTCACCGGCAAGGAATACCAGATGCTGGAGCTGCTCTCGCTGCGCAAGGGCACCACGCTCACCAAGGAAATGTTCCTCAACCACCTCTATGGCGGCATGGACGAGCCGGAATTGAAGATCATCGACGTCTTCATCTGCAAGCTGCGCAAGAAGCTCGACGCCGCGTCCGGGGGCCAGAACTACATCGAGACTGTCTGGGGCCGCGGCTATGTGCTGCGCGAACCGGAAGATATCCGCGTCAGCGCCTGAGCGCAGTCGGCAGCGCACTTCTAAAAAACCCGGCTTGGCCGGGTTTTTTGCATTGTGGAGCAATTATTTGTTTTTGTGCGACACGACAGACCACCGCGCGGTTTGCCTGGAACGGCTTCCGTTCAGGCAGCGATTTTCAAGGCGCGAAAACGTTCGAGCAGTTGCGGGCGATTGAAGGGCTTCAACAGATAGCCCTGGGCGCCGGCGCGCTTGGCTCGCATGATCGACGCGATATCGAGTTCGACCAGCGAGATCAGGATCTGCGGCCGGATCGGGCTTTCCATGGCGCGCACGCGCCGGATGAGGTCGACCGCCTGCATATCCGGCAAGGCGCCGTCGATGACGATGATGTCGGGCATGTCGGCGGCGCACATCTCCAGTGCGTCAAGCCCGCTGGCCGCCTCGATGACCATCATGTCGGAACCGCCCAGGATGCGTTTTGCAACCTTCCTGATGACGCTTGAATCGTCGACGAACATGCAGCGTTTCATTTCCGCGTCCTCTTTGCCCTTGGGCGATCCGGTCGTGCGGGGCATCTACGGTGCAGCCTAGACTGATCTGGTAAAGAAGCCGAAAAGCCGTTAGGTAAAATTTTTGCAAAGATACCGTTCGGCGGGTTTTTCCTTGTGGATGCTTCGGTGTCGACGAGCGGGCAAAGATCATCGCGCCGCGATTGCGGCGTCAATGAAATATTTCAGATTGAAATACTTTGTTTGGTCGCGCCGCCGGCGCCGACTTTCAGGCCACTGAAAGAACGATTTCTTCAGGCGTCGCGTGGATCGAAATCGTCATGTTGGCCTCGCGGGCCAACAGCAGCGTGTAATAAGGTTGCACCGAATGCGCGTCGATCGGCTCTTCCGGCTTGTGGCCGGAATGCAGTTCGAGGAATTTCGGCGGCACACGCAGCATCGGCCCGCTTGCCGAAAGCGAAAAACGCGGCTCGGTTTCGAGATTCTCGAGCGTCACGACCAGCTTGCCGCCGCGCGGAATGGCGGCGTTGGCGACCAGCAGCAGGTTGAGCAGCAGCTTGACCTTGTTCTTGGGCAGCAGCGCGCGGGTTCCATTCCAGACCAATTCCGGCTTTTCGTTCTTGAGGAAGGCGATGGCGACGGCCTCGGCATCTCCGGTGTCGATCATCATGCCCGCAGAGCCGGCCGCGCCAAAGGCGATGCGGGCGAACTGCAAACGCGCCGAAGCGTTTTTTGCACTCTGGCGGATGAGCCGCATGGCGTCTTCGTCGGCGCCGCCCTCGTCGAGCAGTTCAAGCCCGTTGTTGATCGCGCCGACCGGCGAGATGATGTCGTGGCAGACGCGGCTGCATAAAAGTGCCGCCAGGTCGGGAGCGGTAAGGGTGAACAGATCGGCCATCGGCGAAATCCCTGCAAAATCTTCCATTTGACGGCCGAGCGATCGATCCTCGCGCCTGCCCGCACGAATCACGCTTCAACCCAAGGCTTTCTGAATACACAGCGCTCGTGCGTGCAGCAACAAATCCAAAATTGTCGTCATGGCATATGGCGCGTTCACGCAGGCTGCGTGTCCCCTCGAGCGGCCAAGAGCCTTCGAACCGCCATCTTCATGTGGGAGTTTAATGGTTGAAAAAGGATTACGGCATAGTTTGCCCCTAACAGTCATCCTTAACGGCCGCCTAAAGAGCCGTACGGATGCGAGGCGTCGGCGAAAGTGCTTCATGACGGAGATTGGAAGCATGTTTTCCCGAATCTATGACCGGAGTTTTCTCCGTGTCCTCTCAATGGCGATCGCGCTCATGGGCGTTCTCGTCTTCTCGACATCGCCCCTGCGGGCGCAGGAGTACACCGCTCAGGAGATTGTCGATTCCGGCCACAAGTTCTTCGGCGCGACGTCGGGCGGGTTGGCCACCGTCGTGGAGAAGATTTTCGCCTCCTACGGTCTGCCCAATGGCTACCTGCTTGGGGAGGAGGGATCCGGTGCGCTGATCGGCGGCCTGACCTATGGCGAAGGCACGCTCTACACCAAGAATGCCGGCGATCACAAAGTGTTCTGGCAAGGCCCGTCGCTGGGCTGGGATTTCGGCGGCGAGGGGTCACGCGTGATGATGCTGGTCTACAATCTCGACGATGTCGGCAACCTCTACAATCGCTATGGCGGCGTCGCCGGTTCGGCCTATGTGGTGGCGGGTGTCGGCTTCAACGTGCTGAAGAACAACAATGTGCTGCTGGTGCCGATCCGTACCGGCGTCGGCGCCCGGCTCGGCGTCAATCTGGGCTACCTGAAACTGACCGAGCGGGCGACCTGGAATCCGTTCTGATCCGGCCGATATGAGCGAATCACGGACGGTTCGACCGGATTCCTCAACCGACGACCCGAATGGGCCGCGGCAAGCCCTTGCCGCGGTGCCGGATTTCCGCCATGCCAAGATGGCACGGTCCAGCCTTCCAAGTTGTCGTCGATAACGGGTAGTCCTTTGGTTCAGTCGGTCCTGTTCTTTGCCCTCGGCTTTCTCTGTGCCGGCTTTCTGGCGCTGATGGTGGCTCCCGCCGTCTGGCGGCGTGCCGTCGCACTGACCCGCAGGCGCATCGAGGCCTCCATTCCGCTGACGCAAGCCGAGATCCAGGCCGACAAGGACCGGATCCGGGCCGAATACGCCATGACGACGCGGCGCCTCGAAATCAACGTCAAGACGCTGCGCGAGAAGGCGGCCGAACAACTCGTCGAGATCAATCGCGGCCGCGAGGCGCTGAAGGCGCTGGCGGTCGAGCGCACGGACAAGGACCACGCGCTCGCCGAACTCGGCGCCAAGAACGAAGCGCTTCGACAGCGCGAAGAGGAACTGCATCAGCTTTCGGAGCGGCTCAAGGAAACCGAACGAAAGCTGGAAAGGCGGGCGCTCGATCTCGAGAAGCTGGAGCACATGTATGACGACGCCAGTTTTGCCTCCAGCAGCCGCCAGATCGAACTCGTGGCCCGCGAATCCGAATTGCAGAAGCTTGCCAGCGATATCGTGCTGCTGCGCGGCCAGCGCAAGGAAGCGGATCGGCGCAGCCAGGAGATCGTGGCCGAAAGCAAGGCCGCGCGCGATGCCCTGAAGGCCGAGAAGAAAAGGGCCGCTGAACTCGACAAGAAGGTCCAGCGGCTGCTCGCAACGCTCGCCGACCGTGAGGACAAGCTTGATCGGCGGGAAAAGGAATTGGCGCGGTTGCGGGAAAAATCGAAAACCGAGGACGGCGCACCGGCCCTGCGGCTGGTCGGCAAGCCAGATGAGCCGGCCCGGCACGAGGAGGCCGGCAAGCGCGACGATTTGGACCGGGCGATTGCCAAGCTTGACGGCGACCGCGAACGGCTGGAGGCCAGGCTGACGGCGCTGGCGCGCGAGAACAAGCGCCTCAAGGCGGATCTCGGCGCCGCGGCATCGTCGGGTTTGACGAACGGCAATGGTGCCGCGCTGCGCGAGCAGATGAATGAGCTGGCGGCGGAGGTGGTCCACCTGACGGCCAAGCTCGAAGGCCCCGATTCACCAATCGCCAAGGCGCTCGCCGCGCCGCAGGACAATCGCTCTGCCGGCAACGACCGCAGCCTCGCCGATCGCGTGCGCGCCTTGCAGAAAGCAGAAGCCAACTGACGCCGTGCAGGCTGACGCTTTCGCCGTGTCCTGGCTCACATGATCGTCAGCGCGAGAAATGATGCAGGGCAATGGCCGAGGCGGCAGCGACGTTCAAGCTGTCGAAGCCCTTCGACATGGTGATCCGCACGGTTTGCAGGCGGGCAAGCAGGCTTTCGGGCAGGCCTTCGCCCTCGGTGCCGAGATAGAGTGCCAGCCGCTCGCCGCGCCGTGCATCGCGTATGTCGATCCGGCCGCGCGGTGACAATGCGAACTGGTCATAGCCCCGGCGGTCGAGCTCCGCGGTGAAGCCCGCGGTGTCGGTGAAGGACGCAAAAGGGATATTGAGCGCGGCGCCGACCGAAACCCGGATCGCCTTGCGGTACAGCGGATCACAGCATGTCCCGTCCATCAGCACCGCATTGGCGCCGAAAGCGGCGGCGTTGCGGAAGATCGAACCCATATTGTCGTGGTTGGCGATGCCGACAGGCACGACGATCAGGGCTTGAGCGGGCAAGGCATCCAGCAATGACCCGGCCGGATGCGGCGTCTCCTTGCGGCCGATGGCCAGGATGCCGCGGTGCATGTGGAATCCGGCAATCGCGTCCATCACCCCGCTGGCGACGACGTAGACCGGCAGGTCCGCCTGCGCCTTGCGCAGCACCTCCTCCAGGCCGCCAAGCCGGTTTTCCAGGATCAGGATGGATTCGGCGGTGAAGCGGCTCGACGACAAAAGCAGGTCGAGCACCACTTTGCCCTCGGCGACGAAGCGGCCTTGCCGGCCCGCCAGATCGCGCTCGCGAATATCGAGATAGGCTGCGACGCGCGGATCGCGTGGATCGTCGATGCGAATTGGGTCCATGTCCCGCTCAACAATCGAAAGCGCGGTCCGTGCGCCGGGAAAGACACACCAACCGCGCTCCGGAAATCGTCAGCGAGGTAAACGACCGCGGCAGCGTCCGGTCAAGTCCCGGCGCGGCGCAACCTCTGCGCCATTTGGGACAGATCCTCCTTGCCGCCGCCGAAAATGCCTTCCAGCATGGCGAGCAGTTCGCGCACGGCATCGGATTTGCAGGAATAGTAGATCATCTGGCGATCGCGGCGGGTGTCCACGAGGTCCAGCGCCCGCAACTTGGCCAAATGCTGCGAGAGGGCGGATTGGCTAAGCATCACCTTTTCGGCGATGGCGCCGACCGACATTTCGCCGTCGATCAGATAGCTCATGATCAACAGCCGTTTTTCGTTGCCCATCAGCATCAGAAATTCGGCAGCTGATTCGGCGTTGGCGATTAGCTTTGTCGAGACCATTGATGCCCCATGCTGTTTGCTCATCGAGGCGCCATGGGGGCAATGGCGCCTGAATCCATAAATTCACGTGTGAAGGTGCCGACGAGTCAGCACCACACCTAAAGCCTAGAACATTTCTTTCAAATCTCAAGCGTTGCTTTTGATCAAATGCAATTTAATCTCGCTTTGCGCCTAGGATGCCGCCCTGGCGGCCCTCGCCATTTCAACCAAAACGGGACGCAATTCCTGCGAATTTGCCAGTGGTTGTGGGAAGAATACCCGGCAAACATCGTCCCCGGACACCAGATCCATGCCATCGGCGTCCAGCCCGGCGATGCTCCAGCCAGCACCTGGCGCCTTGGCAAAATGATGGGCGTAGTTGGCGATCGCGTCGAGATGGTCCGCATTCATGTGCTCGACGGCTGACTGTTCGCTCGCCGCGAGCTCTTCGACAATCGGCCCGGCGGTGACCAGATCGGCCCGGTCGAGCAGATAGGCCTTGCCGAAGCCGCCGTTGAGACTGGCGCGCTGCGGCTCGAGGCGAAAGATTGAGAAGTCGCCGAGCCCGGCATAGAGGCTCGCCTTGGGATTGCGGTTGAGATAGCGGCGCGCGGCGCGAGCTTGGGCCTGCGAGCCGCGCTCCAGCCGCGAGGCCTGGCAGGCCAGCGTCAGCCGCGGATGCGCCAGCGGATCGCCTTTGCCGGGCTCCCCGAGCAGAAGGGAACAGCGGGGATCGGCAAGCAGGGCCGACGTGTGCGCCGCGAGCATCGACACCAGGATGAGCGGTGCGCCGTCAATGTCGGTGGCGACGCCGACCCGGCTCGCCAGCGGCGCCCCGGTCCCCGGTTCCAGCACCGCCAGGGCGCCGAAACGGGCACTGCGCAGAAGCGTTTTCGCCAGGCGGATCGCCTCGGCGTCGGTCTCGCGGATGACATCCTTCTTTCGATCGTCCAAGGTTTCTCGCCCTGCCAAGTTGATTTCCTATTCCACTTGTCAGCCGATGATGCCGGACTTGGCAAGGGGAGGTGCCCGCGCAAACCGCTTCGCGGCTTGGGGCGACACGCCTTACTTCGGCGCCATGCGGATGGCGCCGTCGAGGCGGATGGTCTCGCCGTTCAGCATCTGGTTTTCGACGATGTGCAGGGCAAGCGCGGCATATTCGGATGGTTCGCCGAGGCGCGACGGGAAAGGCACGGCGGCGCCCAGCGAATCCTGCACCTCCTGCGGCATGCCGGCCATCATCGGCGTCTTGAAGATGCCGGGCGCGATGGTGCAGACCCGAATGCCGGATCGGGCGAGATCGCGCGCCACCGGCAGCGTCATGCCGACGACACCGCCCTTCGAAGCCGAATAGGCCGCCTGGCCGATCTGGCCGTCATAGGCGGCGACCGAAGCGGTGTTGACGATGACGCCGCGCTCGCCGCCCCGCAGCGGCTCGAGTTTCGCGGCGCGGTCGGCGACCAGGCGGATCATGTTGAACGTGCCGATCAGATTGACCTCGATCACCCTGCGGTACTGGTCGAGCGGATGCGGTCCATCCTTGCCGATCGTCTTCACGCCGATGGCGATGCCGGCGCAATTGACCAGGATGCGCGGCTCGCCCAGCTTGGCGGCAGCCTCGGCCAGGGCGGCGACGGCACTGTCGGCACTCGCGACGTCGCACTGGACGGCGATGCCGCCGATCTCGGCCGCGACCTTGGCCGCGCGCTCGATGCCGACATCGAAGATGGCAACGTTGGCTCCCTTGGCGGCAAGCGCACGAGCGGTTGCCTCGCCAAGGCCGGAGCCGCCGCCGGTCACGATTGCTATCTGGCCGCTGGGATTCATGGCGTCATCCTTCCCGTGAGAATGGGCTTGCTATCAAACAGGGACGGATCAGGCCCGGATTGAAGGGCCGGGTCAAGCCATCGCCTAGACGTGCTCGGCGGCCCTGGCCTGGCTGGCGTGACCGACCTCGCCGGAAAGCCTGGCAACCGCGCCGGGCGTGATCTCGTGCGACAAAAGGCGGTCGAGGTCGACAGGCCTAGGCATCGAAATCTGACCACGGGGGATGCGCTTGAAGCCGAGCGGCCCGTAATAAGGTTCGTCGCCAACCAGGATGACGGCCGGCGCGCCAGCCTTGGCGGCCGCCTCCAGCGCGATCGCTACCAGCCGGCGGCCGATGCCGAGGTTCTTGAAGGCCGGCCGTACCGCGAGTGGCCCAAGCATCAGCGCCCGGCCGGCCCCCGCCGCTATGCGGGTCATGCGCACCGAGGCGACGACGAGGTCGCCGTCGACCGCGACAAAGGACAGGGCGCGCTCGTGGCCGCCGGCCTCGCGGATCTTGTAGGCGGCCAGCACGAAACGGCCGGGGCCGAAGGCCTCGTCGTTAATGGCTTCGATTTGAGGGTCATGCGCCGGAGTTTCCGGCAGGTATTTCACGTCGGCAAGGCTCATGGTCTTTGCGTTCCGGTAGAGGAGGAAAGATTGCTGCAAACGGCAGCATTCGCCAGTCAGCGCTTCATCAAGCGCGGGCGCCCTTTCGTCGTCGGTCAAACCGGATCAAAGCAAAGTCGAACATGCGGAGTGTCCGCTAGCATCAATTTTGCGCCGCCGCAATCGACCCGTTCGCTGGCACTACCGATTGACGATCTGTTCAGCCCTGGATGCTTTCCGCCTTGCCGCATCGCGCCCTACATGACGGGAAACCCGAAAGGACAATTCATGGGATTGCTCGTCGACGGCAAATGGCAGGATCGCTGGTACGACACGAAGAACAGTGGCGGCAAGTTCGTGCGGGCGCAGTCGCAATGGCGCGACTGGATCACGCACGACGGCAAACCCGCCGAAGGCCGCAGTCGCGGCTTCAAGGCGGAGCCCGGCCGCTATCACCTTTACATCTCACTCGCCTGTCCCTGGGCGCACCGGACGCTGATTTTTCGCACGCTGAAGAGGCTGGAAGGCATCATTTCCGTCTCGGTGGTTCACCATTTCATGGGCGCGGACGGTTGGACGTTTCTCGCCGAGGACGGCGCCACCGGCGACACGCTCTATGGTCTCGACTTCCTGCACCAGATCTACACCAAGGCCGATCCTGCCTATTCAGGCCGGGTGACGGTGCCGGTGCTGTGGGACAAGAAGGAACAGACGATCGTCTCCAACGAATCCTCCGAGATCATCCGGATGCTCAATTCGGCCTTCGACGAATGGGGCGACGCCAGCTTCGACTTCTACCCCGAGGCCTTGCGCGGCGAGATCGACGCGATCAACGGGCTGGTCTATCCCGCCGTCAACAATGGCGTCTATCGAGCCGGTTTCGCCACCACGCAAGCGGCCTATGAGGAGGCGTTCGGCGCGCTGTTTTCGGCGCTCGATACTCTGGAACATCGCCTTTCCAGGCAGCGCTACCTAGTGGGTGATCGCATCACCGAGGCCGACTGGCGGCTGTTCACCACCCTGGTGCGCTTTGACCCGGTCTATGTCGGACACTTCAAGTGCAACCTGCGCCGCATCGCCGACTATTCGAACCTGTCGAACTATCTGCGCGACCTCTATAGCGTGCCTGGCGTCGCCGGGACCGTGAACCTGCGCCACATCAAGGCGCATTATTACGGCAGCCACGATACCATCAACCCGACCCGGATCGTGCCGGTCGGGCCGACGCTCGACTATGGCGCGCCGCATGATCGGGCGCGGTTCGGAAGGGCTGCTGCCTGACTACCAATAGGGCGATGCTGGCACGTTGGCGAAAATTTCGGCGATCCGCCGCAGCGTTGCCGGCGTCGTGCCCTCCGGCAGGCGATCGAGCGGGAAAAAGCCGGCCTCGGCGATTTCATGGTCTGGCAGTTTCGGTGCGGTGCGGCTGAAATGCTCGACGAGGTAGAAGCCGACATGGTCGCGCCGGCTGGCACGGCGGTTGAAATGCATCGATTTGAGAATCGGCGCGTCCGTGATCTGGATGTTGCCTTCCTCGTAAAGTTCGCGCGCCAGCGCTTCGGCCATCGTCTCGCCGACCTCGACGCCGCCGCCGGGAAGCTGCCAACCGGGCACATAGGTATGGCGGATGAGGAAGACGGAATTGGTGGCGGCATCGTGGATCAGGCCGCGCACACCGAGCGTCATCGGCCGCCGCAGCACGAAATAGAGATGGAACAGCCGGGCCCTCAAACCCGCCCAGCCGGTCTGGCGGAACGGAGCCTCCTCGTCGCTCGCCATCAGTAGCGAAACCGTGGGTGGAAAGGGGCGCGCACGTCGCCTATGAAGGAGGGATGTTCAGGCTCGCGCATATTTCCGATGTCCATCTGGGGCCGCTGCCCGATGTATCCTATCGCGATCTCGCCTCCAAGCGCGTGCTCGGTTATGTCAACTGGCAGCGCAACCGCCGCCGCCACATGCACGACGCCGTCATCGACTCCATCGTCGCCGATATCAAGGCGCAAAATCCGGACCATCTCGCCGTCACCGGCGACCTCGTCAACCTGGCCCTCGACGGTGAGATCGAGATGGCCAAACACTGGCTGGAGACGTTGGGGCCACCGCATGACGTTTCGGTGGTGCCGGGAAACCATGATGCCTATGTGCCCGGCGCCTTCGACAAGGTCTGCCGGTCGTGGGCGGCGTGGATGAGCGGAGACGGTGTCAACACGCCGGTCGACCGCAATGCCTTCCCGTATCTGCGCGTGCGCGGCAATATCGCGCTGATCGGGGTTTCGACGGCGCGCGCCACGGCGCCCTTCATGGCCAATGGTTTTTTCATGGAGGGGCAGGCGGCTCGGCTCGGCAAGATACTCGAGAGCACGGCGAAGCAAGGGCTATTCCGCGCGATCATGATCCATCATCCGCCCCTGCGGGGCGCTGTCTCCCAGCACAAGCGGCTGTTCGGCATCGCCCGCTTCCACAAAATCGTCCGCCGCCATGGCGCGGAGCTTGTGCTGCACGGCCATTCGCATCTGCCGTCGCTGTTCCAGATTGGGCTTCGCGGTGCAAAGATCCCGGTCGTCGGGGTCGCCGCCGCCGGCCAGGCGCCGGGCGGCAATCACCCGGCAGCACAGTACAATCTGTTCGACATCGACGGCGAAAAGGGTAACTGGCGTATCCACCTGACGCGGCGGGGTCTGACCGGACCGTCAATACCGCCTTCCGATCTGCAGAGCCTGGAACTCGGGGTCGAGCCCGGCGAGGCTATGGCCGCCAGTTGAGAACCATGGCCGAGATGCGGTCCCACAGCAGCGCGGCCGACACCGCCAGACCAACCAGCGCGCCGGCGGCGACCAGCCCAAGCCCCGACAGGAAGGCCGACCAGCCCTTGCCTTGCGTCGATGCTCGCAGCGGTGGCTCGGCTTCCGCGACCTCGGCGCGTTTCATGCCGGCGACCGCCGGCTCGACGCCACCTTCCATCATCCTCTGGCGCTCGACGATGCGCTCGGCCACATAACGCGTCACGGAATCGGCGACCAGCTTCATCTCGGTCGACTCGGCAAGCACGACCCGGCCAATGCGTGTATCCTTGAGGAAGCGGTAGGTGCGACGGTCGCGTCCCATCGCGACATGGCTGACGGCGTCGATCCACAGGCGCGGCTGCAGCCCCGAGGAGACGACAAAGTCGAAATTGTCCATGTCGGCTGGAACGTCGGCGAAGATGGGCGCGAGGTCCGCGGCCAACAGGTCCAGGCGCATGCGGTGCGCCTCACGCATGTCGACGACGACATCGTCGCGGTCAGCGAAGGCATTCTTCACATCACGGATGGCATCGGACAGTTTCTTTGACGGATCGATCTTCTCGCCTGCGTCCTTCATCGGCGTGGCCTCGCGGGTTTGGTTAACAGGCAGTTAACACAGCCGAAGGCAAAATGCACTCGCGAGATCAAGACGGCAAGGGCGCCCGCTCGGTGCCGCGCGGGACGTCTCAGCCGGTCGCGGCGAGTTTCGGGCGCAAGGGCCTGGCGCGGCGGTTCATGTTGCGCTGGATGATCGTGGCGACCAGATCGGGCGCCTCCTCGATCAGCATATGGCCAGCCTCCAGCACGTGGTGCACGTGAAATCGCGCGGGCAGACCATCCATTTGGGTAACGGGTAGCATCGGGTCATTGCTCCCCCATACCACCATCACCGGCATGGCCAGTGTGTCCAACCGGTCGTGCGGGATGACGCCCTGCCGGTCGTCGCTGGTCATGGCGGCAGCAATCTCGATGAGTTGCTCCACCTGGCCGGGTCGCCCGCGCATGTCGCGAATGGTATCCACGGTGCGGTCGACGGGGCGCGTCAGCGGTCCCGACATCGCGCTTAGGCACGCCCGGATGTCGGAGGGGTCCCTTGCGGCGGCAAAGCGGCGCAACAGCGGGCCATTGATCTCGGGGCCGAAGCCGCCCGGCGCCAGAAGTGTCAGCGAGGCCACCCTCTCGGGTTCGGCCAGTGCCATCAGCGTCGCCACCGCGCCGCCCATCGAGTGGCCCACCAGATGAACGCGCTTCACCGATCGCGCGGCGAGATCGGTCAGGACGGCCCTTGCCGCCACCTTGGCCGGGCCGGCGCCGGGGAAATCGAGCGACAGCCCGTGCCCCGGCAAGTCATAAGCGAGTGTGCGCACCGCAGGCGACAGCGACGGGATCACTTCGTGCCAGACACCGTGGCAGCCGCCAAAACCATGCAGCAGGGCGATGGCCTTCGAGCCAGCACCCTGTTCGGTGGCGTGAAGCGATGCGATCATTGAAATGTGAAAGCTTATTACGGGACGGGAAGATTACGGGACGGGAAGATGGGAATGCGGCTGGATTGCTCCTTGTCCAGCACGATGGCCAGTAAAATTTTCGCGACGACTGGCGGTTGCGCTCTCTCGACCTTGCGAAGTCGCCTGACAAAGCCGACAAATCCGTCGTATCGGGGGTTTGCCACCTACTTTAGGGAGCCAACAATTCGGTTGGTCCAAACAACCCGTTGGTGAGACGTCAGCTCGCGTTGCCGAGGCCCGCCGCGCGCAGGGCCCCAACCAGCCGCTCGGTCAGATCGGGCGGATATTTCCGGTCGATGAAGGTCGCGCGCGGATCGGCGGTGAATTTCGGAAATTTGGCGGTCAACTCGTCGAGCAGCTTGCGCGCCAGATTGTCCTGGCCGGCGATCTTGGCACCGATCAGCCGGGCTGCAAGATAGTGCGATTTGGTTGCGGTTGTTCTCAAAGAGGAACTGGCGATGGCGGCCTTGTTCGTGTCGCCAAGCATGAGTTCGCCGGCGAAAAGTCCGAAATCCCACCATGTCGGATGACCGCTGGAGGCGTCCACCGCCTGGGCCAGGATCGGCGTCCCCTCGGCATACCTGCCAGCGAAAATCAACCCATAGCCGTAAGCTGCGGCCATGGCGAGATCGTAGGGATTGAGGTCATAGGCCTTGCGCATCCAGCGCAGCGCCTCGTCAGCGTTGCCAAGACGCGAATTGATGTAGCCGTAGGAGCGATGCGCATAAGGACTGGTCGGTCCCATCTGCACGGCGCGATGGGCAAATGTCATCGCCTTCTCGATCGTGGCATCCGGCGGATAGGCGTAGTGGTCGTTCACGGCCTCCAGGTGCAGCGAGGCGAGTTCCGAATAGACCAGCGGTGACTTGGTGCCGCGTTCGGCGAGGGTTTCGAGGCAGCGATAGGCGGCCTCGTGGGTCCTGGCGTTCTGGTCGAGATAATATTTGTCGTTGAGCGTCAGGCATTGCGTGAGGACGGTCTGAATACCGCTCTGTTCGAGATAGCTGTAGATCGTGCCGGAAGCGGGAAGAGCGGACGTCAAGATGCCGGCTATACGGTTCTCGACAGCGGTCGGTGCGCTGTCGGCGGCGGTCAGGTTGCGCGACAAAAGCACCCGTCCGGTCGCCACGCTCTGCAGTTCAATCGTGATTTCGCCCGTATCCGGCCCAGGCAGAATATCGAAGATGAAGCTTGTGGCATTGGTGGCCGGATCGGTCGTGGCGACCGCGTCGCGACCGATGAAGTCGATCGTATCGAAACCGCTCAGGCCGGCGCGCAGCGATGCGGCGACACGGCTGGCATCCGTGCCACTGGCCTTGACGGCGATGTAGACGAGCGGCAAGGCCTCGCTGGCGGGAGACGGCTCGATGCTGCCGGTGAGGCCTGCGGTCTCGAGCGTGGCCGCAAGGTCGCCGCCTGCCAGCAGCGCACCGCTGCCCTGACGCAGGATCAGAACACCAAGCATGGCGATGACGACGGCGATCGCCATCCAGAAGAATCTGAGGTGACGTGCCACCGACGGCGCTGGCGCAACCATCGGTGCCAGTAAGGCAGGGGCCGCAATGGCACTCTCGGCAGTGCCGCGTTGCGCCGATGGAGCCGCCGCCGCTCCCGTCTGGATGGCGAGTTCGGCCGTCTCAGGCAAGCGGATCGCATTGAGCTCGTAGGCCGGGACATAGCCGCCGCGCGGAATGGCTATGCGGACAGGCTCGGCAACACCTTCATTGGCGAAATATTGCTGCAGCAAGTCGCGCAGCCGGCCGGCCTGAACCCGCACCACCGCATCGGTCGAAGGATCGAAATCGCCGTCCTTGCCGAAGACATCCATGGCGATGGAAAAGCCCTTGAGCCTGTCGGCTTCGCCTGCCTGTTCGCGCTCGACAAGATAACGCAACAGCTTGCGTGCCCGTTCGGATCTTCCGAACGTTTCGCTGGCAAGCAGTCGCTCCAATGTTTCGCGCACTGCGGGGGCGGCAGGCGTGGCATGCTGCAAGTGTCGATCCTCTCGAAGTCGGCACAGGTTAAGGCACGGATCATATAATGCCCGCACCGCCATACAAGTATACACCCATTATGCGATCGCGTACCCCACCGGATATTTTCCCGGTGGTTAATGAGCCGCGCGCGACAGGATAGCCAGGATGCCGGAGCAATCCTTATTGAACCCCATGGATGCCAAGACCTTGTTCAGGCCCGAAGGATGGCGGCGCGAGAGCCAATCCCGGCTCTCGCG